>NZ_RKHR01000005.1:34946-334946 GCF_003752585.1 Sinobacterium caligoides | reverse complement strand
CGCAAGACCTGCATCTTCATGCGTGCCCAAGTTTAGCTACCGTGATGTATAATGATCATCAAGGTGGTAATTATGATTACAGTGCCGCAGTATATTTCGACCTTGATATCAACGATAATCTAAAACCAAGCAAGATAATAAATGATGTTGATTGGGTGCCTGTTTACATTCCAACAAAGAAAGATCGTCAGACGATAGTTAGTGGTCAGCTTTCAGTTGCGACATTAAGGTTAATCAAGCAAGCAGGATATTTTACCTATCATCAGCTGTATAATGCTATTGCTGACAATTTAGGCCTTGTTATTGCTGATGAGATGTCTGTTGAAATACCGGCGGATGAAGAGTTGCGAGAGGCGATCACTAGCACCTTAGGTTTATATACACCCAGCGAAACAGTTGATTATCTTCAGCCCCTATTTTTAAAATACTTATCTGAAGTCAATACGCCGCCAAGCGACTAGTATTTGCGTTCGGCAATATCGGCACTAGGGCAGTCGAATTATTTTAATGATGCATACATTATTCAAAGGCAAGGATGGTTGTCATAAGTTATTAATTTACATAATTTCTCCATAATATCGTCGATTAATTTATGGCTATTTTTCTCAAATTACTGCTTTAAGCGCCTTGATGTGAGGCGTGGTGGTTTAATGATCCCTGCTATATTTAATGTAGGGTGATAGAGGGAAGTCAACGTGAAACTCGATACGGCAGATCAATTAAGTGCGATAACGAAAATGCTTCACTGGCTTGTTGCAATCTTTATGATTGCGCTGCTTTTTGCCGGCGTGTATATGGTAGAGACGGAAGCTGGTTGGCTTTATCCGTGGCACAAGTCTTTCGGCTTTTTATTGCTGTTTATTGTTATTGTAAGAGTTGCTTGGCGTATTAAGAACGGCTGGCCTAGCCCTGTCGGGCAGTATTCGACGATTGAGTTATCGCTTTCAAAGTTCATCCACTGGCTACTCATTTTAGGAACGCTATTGCTGCCTATATCAGGCTTACTGATGTCCTATTATGCAGGCCATGGTATCGATATGTTCGGCTTAGAGGTGATCGGTAAAAATATTGACCCCGAAAACCCGGAAAAGGCCATTGCGCATAGCAAGGCTTTGGCCTCATTCTTCCACAGCGTCCACCACTGGTCGGGTTATATCATCATTGCTGCCGTTACTCTCCATGTCGTCGGCGCTTTAAAGCACCATTTTGTCGATAAAGATGAGACGATGAAGCGTATGTTGTAGCTGCTGGGCTAAACGAGTGCTAGGCATCAGCCACCTTCAGCAATAAAAGCCGAGCAAGGTGTTACAACGGCCTAGCTTGTTTATGCAGTGTGAGTGCTGAAATGCGCAGCCGAACGGATCCCACTAAGAGTTTACTGTGCGATTGTGATTTCGTTCTCATCGAAGAAGCATATTTGTAGCGATATATTGTGATCTTTACGCCTATTATGAAGGCGTTTAAAATGCGTTGCTCTCTACGAACTCAATAGCTTAGAATAGTAAAAATAAGTCTGCCTAGCGCTTTGATTGGCGTAACAAGGGTGGCGTTATATTGTATTTTTTACTCAGGAGAGAGCGTATGAAAGGGATGTTAGCAATGACTATCGTTGCAGGAATGGCTTTATCAGCTTCTGCGTTGGCAGCTGATGGTAAAGCGATCTACGATAAGTCGTGTCACGTATGCCATGCTATGGGGGTTGCAGAGGCGCCAAAGGCGCATGATGTCGCTGCTTGGGCGCCCCGGCTTGGGCAAGGGATGCCTGCATTAATTGCAGTAGTGAAATCGGGTAAGGGGGCGATGCCGCCAGGTGGTATGTGTTCTGATTGCACCGATGAGGAATATAAGTTGGCCATTGAGTTCATGTCGACTCAGTAAGTGAGCTTAAATTTGTCACCGACGTTACCTCACCCGATACTGCATCAATATCGAGTGAGGTAAGGCTATTGGTGTGTGTTTATTCTAAGGTGTGGTTACAACACTCTAATCAGTTTGAGTAAGCCGACATAGGCCGGTATGGATGATCTTTCGTGAGTCCAGCCATTGGTAGTATGTTGGTGACCGTTATGTTTATCGGTATAGCCATCAAATGGTTTCCCTCCAAGTAAACCGTAGTATCCACTACCTTCAGTGCCGGTACCATCTCCCCAGTTTATGACTGACCACCTCGAGCCGCTACTGTTATAAGTAGACATTTTTTTTCCCGAAAACCAGCACCAGTTATGGTTATGGCTTCCAGCAGTGTCTGTTTTGTAATCGGAATAATGTTTGTGGGTATCCGCCCCGCCTGTGGTGTACCCGCCTTTATCTTTAACATTATTCTCGCTGGCACCACGTACAAATTTGTCGATTAGGTCTGGCAGAACTTTACCATCGAAAGCCGGGCTGTATGCAACTTCATGGTTTGAATTAAGAGTTCTGCCGTCAGCAATTGCCCAACCTGGTGGTAGCTTGGTGTCTGCGTTAGGTCTCCACCAGTCAATGACTGTACCGATCGGCACGATACCATGGCCTTTAAACTCACCACTGCCAGGAATAACCACGTCAGATGTTACTGTGAGTGTGTCACTAATAGCGACGTCAGACGTTACAGTGAGTGTATCGCTAATAGCGACATTCCCTTGAACATCTAAGCTGGCCTGAGGTGCTTTGTCTTTAGTACCGATCCCCACACCGGCGAAATTCTCCGATTGTGTTGATACACCACCCACCAAGTTGGCCAAATCACGGGTTGTTTTCGTGATAGGTAATGAAAAGCTATGGTCTCCCTCGTTCTTTACGCCTTGAAACTCAACTTGAGCAAAGCAGGTTCCAGCCCAGCTGTTGATCATTATATTATCGATTTCAATGATCAGGGATTCATTAGCTTCAAGGGAGAACTTCTCATCACTGTCTTTGCAGTTAAAAGTGAACGAGCCTGCAGCAGCATGGTAATCATTAGAGGTACTGCTGTCAGGCAGAGTGAGCGAGCAGGCCTCACCAGATTTTTCCACGGAGGTGCATAATGATTTGATTTGATCCAAAACACTCTTTTCATCCCTATCTTCAGCAGCTGGTGCCGGAGGGGCGATAGGTAATCTGACGATGATGGCGTCATTAAACACTATTTTCTTACTTGAGTGGTTATGTACGGTAAATACAAGCTTTGACGATGCTTGGTCAACAACAGTCCCTTTTGGGGCATTGTAGCTGACATTAAGTGGATATAACTCCTCGAGAAGTTGGAAGCGTTTATTATTGAATTCAGCCCTGAGGTCTACTTCTGCATTTAATGCGAGAGCATGCTCTGTTAATAGCTCAATCGCTTGGTGAGACTCAACGCCTGTCCTCTCAGTGATGCTTCGTGATGTCTCACTTAACAGTAAGTCTTTGGCTGCCTGCTTGTCCTTTTCGCTATCTGATGAGGCGTCAATGAGATCTAACTTATCTTGTATTTCTTGTTTTTTGTTCTTTAAAGTATTTAAGGTGGTTATTTTAGACAGACTTTCTTCAATGCTTCCAACTTTAGCATCTGCTTTATTAACATCATCTCGAATCCCAGTGATTACACTGTTGTTGCTGGATTCGTTGAATACATTAATAGCGTTGGTAGTGTCGCCTTGAATTGTCTTTTCAGATGAAAATTGCATGTTCTTGTAATAAAAGGCAAATTTAGTATCTCTTGCACCTTCACCTTTATTGGCTGAACTGTACTCAAATACAAAATTAAGTGTTGCTTTTGGGTTGATTTCAATGGCTTTTTTGCACGCGAAGAAAATAGACCAGCTGGCATCGTCGTTGTTTCGCGTAGGAGCTGAAATATTCCAGTCTTCGGTTGTTTCAAACTGCTGTTCTACTTCTTGCCCATTGCTATCAAAAGAGACGTTGAAATCAGGATGCTTTGTTTGATCATCAAAGGTTTTGTTCTTAAATCGAAGCTCGAAGTGAAAGTTTTCACTGCTGGCTGTAACGGATTGCAGCGTATTTAGCTTAATTGATTCTTCATTAATATTTTTAATTTCGACAGCTTGTTGAATGTTTCCAGTAGAGTCGACGATCATTAAGTTGTTGGTGAAGCTGGACCAATCACCTTCACCTGGGTTGGTGAGTGTGGCTGATAGAGGGTAGACCTCGGGTGCTGCGTCTTCGGCTGATGGCAGGCTCTGATAAAAGTCCTGCAATATTTCCGCAAGCGATAGTGCGCGGTTATAAAAATGTTGGTGAGCAAGGTAAATCTCACCACTGTCACAGCGGAACTGTACGTCAGGCTTTTTGTCTGTCGCTTCGAAATTACCGCCGCCTTCGACCCAGCCGTGCCATGCATTAGGGGCGTCGACGGATTCAGATAGAGCAGGTATGTCTCCTGCGTTGGCATACCATTCTGCCGTGTAAATGACGCCTTCGTGTACGACTACACTGCCGCCAGGGTATCCTTTGTCTGAGGTCCAGGTAACTGGTTGCGCCTTACCGGCCAAGGTTCCATTGACATAAACAGTGAGCTCATTTTGTTGTTTGACAATCGTAATATGCAACCACTGCTGGTCGGGAAGGGTATAGGTGCATTCTTTTTCAGCGGTATGTAAAAGGCCATTTTTGTCGAACTTCCAACCGATGTTATTCAAAAAGTTAAAGGTTGATCCGGCCTCATTGTTACGTAACCATACTGTACACGTAGAGTCAGCGATGTTAAGTGCGACGTCATCTGGTTTACCGAAATCAAGTGTTTCCCCCGTTTTTAAGACCGCGCACTTGCCGAACCTTTCTTCATCGACAACCTTTGCGTCTGGCAAAAGGTCATTGGAGTTTAATGGAAACGCTATCGCATCTGTTAAATCGTACATTCTATTATCTCCTACGCATATCGCGTATAAAGTTGTAGCGCCTTAACGCTTGAAAGGATTTGTTAAGCTAAGTGAATTGGTTTTAACCAACCCTCGATGATCTGAACCTTGTTATCTAGCGCAGGCAAGCCCTGAGCAGGCATTATTTCCGGTAGGAATGAGGCTTGCAGGCATTTCGAGACCTCTTCAATTGAGCAAGTATAATCGTTCTCTTTAAGCTCGCCTTGATGGTAATAAGCATGATCTTGATTGTCTGTTTTTGGCTTTAAGTAACTTGATGCTATTAACTTATTCCAGTCAGACTCTCTGGCTGATAAGACCTCTTCAGTGATTGTTTCTGCATCCTGTGAGGCGTCGAAATAGTTAATGAAGCGGCTTTTATCTGCGACTTTCAGGCTTAAAGTGCTTTCGATGTAAGTCTCTTTATCATCCCCCCCCTTGTTGACAGGGCGTGACTTGATTTGCTGCCAACACCAACCCTTCTCAAGTGGTAGAGGAATTGATAAGTCATTCTTTGGTGTCAATATTGGGGCAGCAAAGTAGTCTGGTTGCATTTTTTCTAATACATCTTTATAAACCGTAGGGTCAATCAGCAGGCGTTTTTTGGGCAGTATGCCGGAGGTTGCATGGACGGCGCACTGAGGGTCCATTAATAGCAAAAGTGAGGTTGCCCGCTTTTCAATGCTTAGCTGTAAATTGTCGACACCTTGAGACTTCGTATTGTCAATGTAATCATTGATAGAATGATCGTCCGAGTTCTCTGCAGTGTTAAAACTTGCGCCATCAATGTAATTACCAGCGTCAGACATATCAGACTGTGGGAAGTAGCCGCGCTGTGAAAGGGCGGCATTATCTTGCTCTGGCCAATAAGCCACTAAACCATCGTCTAAGTTGTTGTACTCACCTAGTTTTACGGGGAATTTAACCTTGGTAAAGCCGCGGTTATTTCTCTGGTTGTTTTTCAAATCATAATTTATCGCATCGAAACTCTTGTTAACTTCAGACTCACCCAAAAGCTGAAGGTTAATGCTTGCTTTGACAATTGCTAACGGCTTGTATGGCATGCCCGAAGAAGACAGCTGAGTTTGTAGGGGCTCAATGTTATCTTGAGACCGTAAAATCGCCTTTTTAAACTGAGGGAGATAGTTGACCGTAGTTGAAGATGCCTCAATCAGTTGTTGCCCATCTTCGAAGTTCTTTTCAAGGTCTGTCGGCCAGTCTTGTTTTTGTACTGGCTTTAAATAGGCTTTTGTCTCGTCACCGTAGGGGTGTAAGATGCCAGATTTCACCAGCTCATCCCATACCTTTTGACTGCTTTGTCGAATAATCAGATTTTTTTCAATGCGGTTTTTGTTATGAAAGCTTAATGCTTTTGTTACAAATTTATTGAGATCGACACTTTTAGGGTTAGTTAGTCGTGTCTGAGCACCATAGCGGTCGACCCAAAGACCATCAGGGTTGATGGCGCCATAATGTGTACCGTCAGCGCTATAGATCACTAGGCTATCGTCAAAATGGTTGTAACATAGCCAGCCGCAAATAGGTGAGCTCATCGAATCATCACTGGCGTTAACATTTTTCCAGCGAAACATCAGCCTACTTGGTTGTACTAGGCGAGGAGGGGTATATAGCTCGTTGTTACGAGTGCTGGTTTCTGGACGATTGATAAGGCCGCAGTCGAGTGCTTTAAACCGTCCGAATGTGTCGATGACTTCCACTACATTTACTTTGGTTGAACCACTTTTTATAGGTAAGAAGTGGTCGTCTGGGTATGGTAATTTGAAGTTCTTATTATTTAGCTGCTCTCTTACCCTGTCAGTAATGTTATCTTCAAATCCAAGTGAGGGAGAAAATTTAGAGGGGTCATCTGCGACTAACATCGTATCGTTGGAATACATCAAGAGCTTTTCATGGAAGCCTTCTAAAACTGGCATCATGCAGTGACTTTCTTCGAACTTAGTGATTAAACGTTTAATGTTATTGAAAACAGTGTTGTCACTGCTTTTTGATTGGCTACTTAGGTATTTGTGAATTTTTTTCTCGATAGGTGACTTACCTGAAAAGGTGAGCAGTGATCGGCCTTTTACCGTTGTAGATTCTTTCTGAGGTGTGACGGCTTCGCTGAGGTTGTTCAGCATAAGGTCAATTCCGGCGCTTGGTAGCCCATATTCTCCGTCGTTGAGTGGAATACGGTAGTTGGACGAGATAAACTCTTCGTCATAGTTGCTTTCGCCTACTTTGCCACTACTGAACGTACGGCTGTCAGGGTAAACATTGACTTTCCACTCGATCATTAAAGGCGACCAAGGCTGTTTCCCCCATGTATTAACAGCGAGTCCTTCGGAGTAAAGTGCGGCTGTATTATCAGCTTTGACTAACCAAGATTTTAATGTATCGCTACCGGTATTAACCAACTGGCATTTCAGTTTTTCATCGTCAGCATAGAGTGGAACATCAGTTGTTTGCTTGGCGACGTCTCCAGCAATAAGGAGCGATGGGTTGCTAGGCTGCCAATATCGTGAACCTGGGACCAGCAAAAGCGGGTTTTTGACGACACCTAATTGATCACATGTTTTTTTGTTGCTGTCTACACTAGACATTGAGTCGGTATACACCTGTTTGATACTAGCCTCTAGTGTATTCACCTCTTCTTCTAACTGATTGGCTCTATCTTGATAGGCTTCAAGTTGTGGTAACGTATTTCGTTCAATAAGTAATCGTACGATCTGGGGGTCAACATCGCTCAGAGCTGCGTATTCGCCTGGATGCAAGCGTAACATGTATTTACTCCAATCATTGTAGAGTAAACGCGTGTAGTGCCGGCAGCTCAGCTGAATGGTATTCAGCTGCTCTTTGAGTGTGTTTAAGCGGTTTAAGCTACTCTGCTGTTTCTTTTTGAAGGTTGAGAACACTGCTTTTATGTTGTTTTTCTCATCTATCGTTAGCGTGGAATCATCAAATAGACCCGACTCATCGACGTACTCATAGAGTTTTCCTGAAGTAACAGGCGTAAATTCATTTTTATGTCGAGCTTGTTTTAAATGATCGACAAAATCTATATTTTTCCCTGAGGTGTCATCGTTAAATAACAGGGACTGTATTTGATTTTCGAGTTGTAGCTTACTACCATCGACACCTTCACTGTCGTTGAATTCATTGGCAATAAATGCTGCTGCAGCCTCATAGGGGCTTTTTGCTAATGTGATGCTTGTTTTAGACAGGTCTATGCCGTCTTCCTGGTAATGAGCCTCCATTGTAGAAAAGCAGACCTTTCCATAGCACAGCATGCCTGTTTGCTTTGTAAGGCCATCGGTACTGTTGATTAGATCGCTTAATTCCGCAGCATTTTTAGCAATATCTGCGCCGTCTTTATTTAATATATTATAGACATAGTCATCGCTTTTATCGGCATACCAGCCATACACCTCATAGTTGTAGTTTTTGGTTTCTCTCCCTGATAGTTCGTCATCATAGGCGCCAAAGACACTATAACAGTCTGTATAAAGGGCAGAGAAATAGGGGTTTCCCCAGCCTAAACCATTCAGCGATGGTAGATAATCATGCCCTGTTTTGGCTTCTTCGTTCCATTCCTCGAGTGTAACCTGGCGGCCAAGATAGCGATAGGGCGGGAGGGTGGTGCTCTCACTTTTCGCTATGGTGTTTGGTATGCAAATAGCTCGATTAGGCTTACTGCCAACGGGATGTAAGTAGTCGCTTTCAACAACCCATTGCTTTCCTTTATCAGGATCACTTTTATGCTTACGTATCACTAACCAGCGATTGGGTACCGATGGCATGCTTAGCTGGTTACCTTCTCTCTTGCCATGTAACAGCATGTCAGGTAATTTCCAGTGCAAATGAATGCCCGGTTCTAAATTGTAATAATTGTCAAAGGGCTTTACCGTTATTGAAGATGACAGGTTCGCTGTTTGAGTGTTTATTGTTGTGTTGTTCTCGTCGACATAAGGCAGCCGGGTGTATTGGTCCTTAGTCGTTACTGCTTGAATAGTGCTATCTGCCACTAGAGCATCGACTTTTATAGGCACGCATAAAATATTCATTTTTAATCCTTATCGGTTACTACAAATTCGACTTTAGGTTCACCTTTGAGCATGAAACGGCCTAATCGTGCTGACTTAATCTGCGTTAGGTTGTTGACAAACTTCTGTTCACTTTCTTCGGTCATGTTTGTGCTTTTTTTGATTTTATTTAAAATATTATCAGCTAACTCTTTTACTTGAATAATCCCTAGGTCAGTGTCAAATAGCGGCACCTTCGTTTTCTCATCGTCATCACCATCGGCAGCCACTTTTATCGAGTGGCCTTTAAAATTGAGGATTTTATAGTAGGAGTCTGAATCACTCCGTTTGCTGATGCCGTAATGCAAACTCTCAATTGGTAGTGATAGTGAAAGGTAGTTGAAGGGCTCTTTTGTCAGGAATAACTGCGTATCCGGCGCTAGGTTATGCTCTGCTATGATTTCGATGGCTGGCGTCTTCTCTGGAATTTTATAAGGTGAAGATAGGTCAGCTAATAACCTGAACTCCGCGACTAGCTCTGGATAGGCCCAGACCACATCCGAACGTAGTAAGGCGCCGTGTGTTGGAATAGCGCTTTTTAATTTCTTGTAGAAATAGTCGAATAACTCGTAAGTGAGTTCAGGTCGTCCGTTTAATGATAGGGCCCCTAGCCATAAGCTTTGGATCCACTTACTATCAATACTAAAGGTTCGAACACTCGCGGTAGGCAGCAGCTCGGGGTCGGCAATTAAGCACCAGGTTGGGATGTTATTCAACTCGGCTAGTGAAATCAGCCAATCACCAACTTCTTTCTCTTGTGCGTCGAGCTTTTCAGTATTGAGCTTCGCATAGGGTAGCGTATCGATGTAGATACCATTTTCTTCCGCGATGGATTTTCTTGACGCGTCATCTTTGCTTAATTTTACATAGCGCGCTTTAGCTGATTTAAATTGTGATAGCAGCTGGGTGTACTCACTATTTTTAAAGGAAAGTAATCGGCCGAGCTCGTAAGCTGACGAATAATTGACATCAAAAAGGCCGCTGTCTTCATCAATACATAGCAGTCTGTCAGCATCTGAAGTTTCAAAAGTATATTCATCTACCTGATTGCTATCATCTTCATCCTTTGGTTGAAGAATTTTACCCCGCTCAGCAGGTGTTAAATCGCCACTATTCCCACCCTTCATCGTGGGTGAAAACGGGCCACGATACCATGAGGCAGACTGCGCTCCTTGGCGTAGCTGATGTGGCAGTGCGACATATCCCGAACATAAACGCTGGTACAGCGCCGTGCTGCCCGTTAGTTGTGCTTGCTCACGTTTCTCCTCAGTAAGCCTAAAAGAATCAACGTCAAGTTTGCTTGTGCGATCTTGAAAGTTAACTTGTGATGGCGTGCAGGTATAGGACCAGGCAGTGAGCACGATAAAGCGCAGCATTGCATCGTCGTCTAATTCGTTGATTTCATTGATGGTGTCTTTTTTTAAATACTGCTCTAATGATACGACTAAAGCATGATTCTTGGTGCCTTCGGGGTAGGTTAGATGATCGGCTTGCCCTAACCGGTTTGATACTAATACGGAAAGTTCACGCTTTAGTGTGCATACTTGTAGTGTTGCTTTTTTCGAGCTGCCATCTATCGGTTTTATTGTATCGATTAAGATATCACCGTTATCGGGGTCGCTGATTAGCCAGCTCACACTCTCGACAATAACAACGACATTTTCTGCTGTTTTAGGTAGATTGAATGTATCGTGGATATTACTTGTGCCTAACTTAAAGACTGAGGCGTTGAGCGTGTCGATGATGCCTTTTTCAACGTCAATATTGATGGGGTCGCCTAGGGTGTCAGTGGCTTGTGGTTGCCATCGTCGCCTGATGTGGGCTAAGTACTCTATTTGATCCTTGTTTGAACTAATGTCTTTGTCGTCACGACAAAATAGCTTTCTAAAAAGCGATTTTTTAATATCAACGGTTTTAACGCTCTGCTGTGTAACAGAGAGGTCGTCAACTAGCTGTTGTTTTTGTGCTTTTGGGAAGTAAGCACCATTATCAAGTGCTGTTAATAAACAGTTGTCGTTAAAAGTGGCTCTACCATTGTCAATGTCAAGTTGGTTGACGCCCATTAAATACAGCCAAGGTTCGTTATCAGCGGTGTTATCAGTGTTATCACCCTTGTTAAGGTAGGCTGACCTTAACCAGGGCAAAGTGCCCTTTTTAAAGGAGATATGCGGCATGATCGTGGTGAAGTCGCCAATATCGCCAGGGTGCGGGAACTGCGCAAAAATGTCGTCTTGTGCAATATCGACCCTTGTGCCCGTCGCGCGTATATTGATTTTACTTTCTTTTTTTTCGGTTGGTGAATTACTCGCCGGATCACCGTATTGATGGGTCACTGTAAAGCGGTAATCACCGGCCTCTAACTTAGGTTTTCTGTAGTCAATAAACTGTAGCTGGTCGTCTGTCATAATAGGGTCCTAAGCATTAGCCTTAGCCGGAAACAGGCTGTTAAGGCTAAAGTGGGTGAGTGGCAAAGACGTTATGTTTAAGCGCTATACACCTTTGGTAAGCCAATAAATGTTTCGTCTACCCCTTTGTTCAGTAAAAGGGTTAAATCGATGTCAGTGTCATGATCGAAGAAATCTGCAATAGTTTGTCGTTGAACGGTATTATTGGTACTTGTTAAAGCCTCAATAATATCTTCTTCTGTTCTCTCTTTAGGCTGGCAGGCAAGCGCTTCTGCCCACTGCCAGCCAGCATCCTCCTCGTCAACATCGGAATAACTAAAGTCATCGGCATCCAGTGCTTCGGTTACCGTTGGTTTGTGTTTCGTTGCTGCAACAAGCCGCACACCGGTCATTAGTTTCGTCAGTGAGTTGGTACTGATTAGTTCGTCCTGGTCCTGTGCTTTACCCCAAGTGGCGCTTGGAAAGTTTTTATCTAGGCTGTCAGCGATTGTGAACTCGATGGATTGTTCGTTCTTACATTCAATCTCCATGCTCCAGTTATTGACCATAGGATTGTCATCGACTGGGCCGAGATAAAATGTCTCACCTTTGCGATGACTGCTTTCACTGTTATTTTCAATTGTGCTAATTGAATATAATGGGATCGGGCTATTGATCTCGATGGTGGCCTCGTCCGGGTCAATGACTAACCATTCCCCCTCATCATCATTAACTGTTTTGCTCTGACCACCGGTGATGTTGAATTCAGCAAACGTTGTCTCAGCAGAAACTGGGATGTAGTTATCTTTGAAGCTGCTCCAGCTAATGGTGGATGTCTTGCCGCTATCACTACCAAACTCGATGCTAAATGAGAATATGGACAGGCTAATATCTGCCTCACCTGCGAATTCAGGCCCCCATATGTGCAGGTCGGCACCGAGTTCTGCGCCGATCGTTCTACTACCTAAGAAGCCAAAGCTAATTTCAATCTCTGCACCCAGGTTGATGTGGAATTTGGCATCATAGTGGAAGGGCTCCCACGTCATTAAAAAGTCGAGGCTGGTATCAAACCAGGCTGATACACAGCCCGCATCGAAGCTAGCCGATAAATTACCGCCGGCCATGATCATTGCCGGTGTTAAAGCGGCATACATTCCGCCCTTCATCGATAGTTCAGAGCTGACTTGCCAGCGAAAGCCTAATCTAGGGACATCAGGGTAGTGGTCTGGCTTTTGATAATCGGGATGGTAACCACCGATGGAAACAACAAAATCCCCGGCGTGCTCGCCTTTAAACCAGGAGTAATAGGCAAAACCACCGGTTAGCTTACAGTCTTTCGATAACACATAGCTGTTATCGGTCAGCACGGACTCCAGCCTTAAACAGCCGCGATCGGGCTCGAAGGAGACGCTGTAGTTCATCTCGATATTGGCGATGGGGTTTTTATTGGCCTTAATTGCTGGCAGTCGCATATTGGAGGTGCCGACCAAGTGTATGGCGAGCTGCTGGCCAAATTCGACCATCAGCACCGCGACGGAGTCGACTAATTTAAAGGAGTTGAACTTGATGCCGGCGGCAATCATGTTCTGGCCGGCGGTCGCAGGTAGGTAGGCGCTTAAAGCTGTTGATTGGGTTTTGAGCTTTTCTAATTCATCAGCATCCAATGTCTTTCCGACACTTGTACCGTCTTTTAGTACAGAGACGAGTGGGAAATTTTGTATTTGATCGAGTGCGGGTAGCTTAATGCCACGGTTATAGCCAAAGCCGAGGGCCATCCCTTCGACAAAAAAGGCCGGGACTCCGCCTATTGGATAATTAACGGCAAGATAGGCAAATAGAGACTTCTGGCCATCGCTGAGTTCAGAATATAAAGCCAAAGCATTCAGGGAGAGCGTTTTTGTTGTTAAGGCAAGCTGGCCAGAGTACTCATCACGCTGGGTTTCCGGATTTTTTTCACGAAGCATCCCACCCATCAATGAAAAGCTGGCTGTTTTTAAATAAAACTCTAGGCCGGCCAAGTCAAAGCTGAGTGCCTGCCTAATATTACCCTCCATCACCTGTTTGACATCGAGGTTCAGTACCAGTTGTTGCAGGATCAACTGAAAGCTGGCTAACTTTAAACTACCATCCATATGCAGGTTGACGAGGCCATCGCTATAACCGATGTTTAATCCTTCTAAAGCAATGGGGCCTAGACTTTTACCCTTTACTTTCCCGCTATTACTGGTTTGCTCTACCTGGCTATCAGTAGCGTTATTCTGATTGTTTTTTTCTGCTTCTGCTTCTGCTTCTGCTTCTGCTTCTGCTTCTGCTTTTTTCGCTTCTGGTGTTTCAGTGTTGTCCTCGCTAGCAGCCTGAGCTTTCTTATCGTCTTTAAAGGCATCGTTGTTGAGCGGGATGTAAATCGGCAAGAGTTTATCTGATAGGGTGATATTGGCCAGTATTGACACCCCTGAACTCAATTGTTCATTAGGGAAAGTGCTGATCAGTGGCCCGTCTGCCAGATTGGCTAATAATGGCTGAGTTTGGTCGTTGCCGGGTTTTAACGCGAATAACTCCGCTATTTCTATCGCGGTAAGGGGCGTGCTTGCACAAACAAAACAAGCATCTATTGAAAAGTCGGGCAGGTTGTTGGTTTCAACGAGCGGAACGATGTCTCGAAGGTTAATGCCATCAACGGGTTTGGCGAGTAGTAGTATTTTCGTGCTACTTTTAGTGGCGCCTGATGGGATATATTTTTTAAAATAAACTTGAATTGATAAATGCTGGGTTTCTACGGCAAAGACAGCAGACGTTTGTTTGCCCATGCGAAAGGAAAATTCTACATCTTCAAAGTTAATCGTTGATGAACTTGTATTGAGGTCGGGAAGGCATGATTTAAAACCGGAATAAAACGAGTTAAAATCGCCCAGGTCAGCAACACCTTCGATGCTGCTATTGATTTTTTCGAGCATCGGCGCTAGCGCGCTGGAGATGTCGAGTTTTGGTGTTGTTGCGGTCTGTCCTCGATCTTTTTCGAAACTATTGATCAAGCTGGGGAATAGGTAGTCGTCACTGATCTTACCTGAAATAATCACGTCACCGTCTTTGCGGATGATGCTGAGTTCAGGGGCCAGTGCACTATCCGCACCCTCTGGAAGCCAGAAGGCAAGCGCCAAGCCTTTGTCGTTTTGGTTTGTCATACTGTCTCCATCGGGGCGGAATGCTACGGGTTTATTAAGAAAAGAATAGTTTTATAACGTCTTCGAGGTTACCGATTAATGATTTATCGATTACTTTTGTACTCTGAGTATTGTCAAAGCAGTCCCTGATCATTTCATCCTCAAAATTTTTCAGCATTTTAAGATCAGCTGATATGTCCCAGTAGGTCTTGGTGAGAAAATCTGTGGTTTGGATTGCATCGACGGGAATAATATTTTTTTCTTCTAGTTTTGCTGCATTTAAATAGACTTTATAAGCAGTATTTATATCTCGTATCTTACTAGCATTTTGAGGTGTAAGTGTCATTTCCGACTCTTCGGTCTGTGTCTCGTCGTCTCTGTATTTTGCTAAGCAATAAGTGAGGGCGTTGTAGAACTTTCTGGTGTTTTCGAGGCGACTTCTGCAGACCTTTATGACTTCGCCGTTTTTAAGTCCTATCTTTTCTTCCTTGGGCCAAGTACCTATTCTTTTGGCAGACATTCTTACTAGGCTTTCTTCGATCGAACTAGCTGCTAACTTTAGTTCTACAACTTTTTCGGCTGGTATTTTTTCGTAATTCTTATCACGTAAATCAGTCAGGATTTCTTTTAGTAGAGTTAATTTTTTAAATAATTTTTTCATGTTATCGTCAGATTCGAGGGTGTTGAAGCTACTATAAAGCTCTCCGGCTGCCTTCTTGAATGTGGAGTAAGCGCCACCCTTGTTGAGTGATTTTTCAGGGCGAGGGATAAACCCGTTTGTCCTGAAACCTGCGAGCGTGTCGTATGGGTCGTCTTGGTTTTTCTCAAAGTCTGCGATTGTTTTGTGCTTAGCCACTTCGGCTCCATCTACCTCGACCGTTCCACTCATCACTACCGCTTTCAATATGTCAGCGTAGAAGCCATTTGGGGCGCCGTTTCCTGGGTATGTTTCGTAGTATTGTAAATACCTTGATGCAGATTTCCCTACGACATCATGAGCGACGTTAGTACCGATACAGATATACTTCCACTTAATCATTTTATCAAAATCATCCGCTGTCGTTCCTTTATGCCCCGCTGTCTTGTCTTTTTCAATTTCCATTAATTCGTAGGTCTCTTTAAAAGCTGCGCTTGCAGCGCCGAGAACGTCAGTGAGAATCCCCCAGGAAAATGTTGCACGGCTAAGCTGTTTTTGTCTGCGCCAGGACTCACCCTGTTGAGATTGTGTTTCTCCAATCGCTTTCGATAGGGTCTCTGTGGTGAATGTTGCCATGATGGTGTCTCCAACTATTTTTGGTTGTTGCGGTTAGGGTTTGTTACGCTGTAAAAAGGCTTTCAATATCATCGATAGAAAGACTGCAGATATCTTTAATGACGGCTATCGGCATAGCGATGATGAGACATAATAAATTGGGGTTTTTATCATTCAGTATCATGCTAATCGGCCATGCTTCGGCTATTGCATCAGGTATCTTTATGTAGCTGATGACAGTAATAATAATATTGATAACCTCCTGGGCTAATTCGAGTAAGCTGACGGGAAGTTTGCCGACTTTTTTCGCGGCAAGGATAAGCTGCTCTTTAATTTTATTTGCCAGATCGTCCACTGTGACCGCTGCGTAGCCGTCATTGTCCTCATTTATTTGCTTGAATAATGCAGTGATCGCGTCTTGTTCGCTCGCAAATGAAAGCGTATCGAATGAGTCTTTAAGCTTCGATTGGTATTTATTGACCCAGTACCCTAATGGATCGCCATTCAGGATATTTTTGAGTATGGTTGTTTGATCCTCAGTTAGGTTGTCTTTGAGTGCGCTGTTTTCCAATACGAAGATCAGTAAGCTGATCAACTCTTGTTTTGAAGGCAAGGTGATGCCACTTTTTTTATCAGTGTTATCAGTGTTATCAGTGTTGTCAGTGTTGTCAGTGTTGTCAGTGTTGTCAGTGTTGTCAGTGTTGTCAGTGTTGTCAGTGTTGTCAGTGTTGTCAGTGTTGTCAGTGTTGTCAGTGTTGTCAGTGTTGTCAGTGTTGTCAGTGTTGTCAGTGTTGTCAGTGTTGTCAGTGTTGTCAGTGTTGTCAGTGTTGTCAGTGTTGTCAGTGTTGTCAGGTGTGCTACTCGTGTTGCTTGCATCCTCGAGAAGGGGAGTCGGCGCAAACAAGGCGTTGATCTCTGTTTCACTCAATAGCTTAAATCTGACGGGTACTGAGTCTTTCAGGTAGGCTCTGGTCGCAATGATTTTTTGAATAAGCTCTTGCAGGCCGTTATCGCCCAGTACATCGCTGATGCTTTCTGGTAGCGCCTTTTGCAGGCTGGGTGCAATTTTCTCTAATAACACCAACATGATGCCAAGGTTATCGCTGAGATCGTCGTCGCTGTCAATTTGCATATCTTTAGCGATAGGAGATAGTTTGGTCGCCAGAGAATCCGATGCGAGGAGGTTCGATACTAGCGTTACGATGTCAGGTAAAATTGACGTCGTAAATCTAACGCGTTCCTCTATGGTCGTAAAACCGTTGTATTTAGGTAGTGTGTCGTCGACAAACGTGATAACGCTTGTTTGGTTTTCTGTCTCTGCTAAAGCTGTTGCGAGGGGCTTGGTTATTATGTCGAGCATATCGTCAAAAAACAGGCCGGACTTCTCTTGCTTAATAACATCTAACCACCTTTGCGCGGCATCGATGACATTGGTTGCGTTCTTTTCCTCAGGAAAGAGAATGGTGTGGTTTTCATCAAGCTCAATCAGCTTTGCCGTTTTCTCGGCATATTCCATCAGTTTGTCGAGGTCCGTGACTGTACTTTTTAAGCTATCACTTGCAGGAATTTCGGTGGTGTTTATCTGGGCACGAATAGTGGTTATTTTATCGCTGTAGCTATCACCGCTAATAGGTTTAGTTACAATGCCAGTGATTGTATCACCGATGTTGTTGATTGATGCCTCGATCGGGGTTTCTGTCGGCGGTTCTGTCGGCGGTTCAGTGGCAGGGTATTCATCGGCAATGACGGCGCCGGTGAGTCTTTCTATAAGGTCAATACAAGTAGGCACTAAGGCTTTTGTTTTTTTCTTTCTTAGTAAGGTAATAGCTTCGACATCATAATCATCAAAATCATCAGGTAGGGTGAATACCTCTGTGAGTATGTTGGTTAGGTCTGTCCAAATCTCTTCTTCAGTTGTCACGATTGGATCAACAATGTTTTTTATTGCGGTCACTTTCGCTGAAACGAACTGGCGAGTCTGCTCGGTGTCGCTGCTGTCAAAATCTATGTTTAAATCGTAAAGAGCAGGGTTGTTGAGCTGAATTCCGGTTGTTTTTTTGTAGAAATCAGTCGCTTTTAACTGATTGTCGTAGCGATTGATCTCACCTTCAATATCGTCCAACAATGTATCTATATAGGTCGTTAAAGCTGTTTTCTTTGTCTCTATAAAGCCACAACTCGCATTGAGTTTTTGGTCTAAGCTATCGGCATGATCAATAATATCGGACCAAGTGTCTGGCAATATGTTTAATAGTCTTTTAATAAAGTCGACAGAGCTCATGCTGTAGTTCCCGAATGTTTGTGTGCGGACAAATCTACGCTCTGGTGACTTTCTAAACTTGGTTGTTTATAGCAATGCTATTTCGTCGTTTTCCCCGAGTTATTATTTTCAGTGTTTTAAAGAGAGTTTCTGCATCATTTTTGTGCGCTTGCGTGTCAAATTGGTGCGTGTAAATGGTTGTAATTAAAGGGTTAGTTGGTGGTTGTGGAGTGTTGCTAAAGTTTAATGCGAGGATTTGTTTCTTATTAAGAAAAGGCTTTCGCTGTTGCTGGAATTTGTAGGTTTCTGTAATTACGATAAATTTAATTTCTTGTTTAAGCTTTTCGTGGTCGATAAATGACGTTAAGGGGTAAAGAAGGTGGCCGTAGCTAACGGAGCGTTATGTGTTTTTTGCGTAGTGAGGTATACGTATTTTTTTTTTCTGGTTACTATTTATTGACATAATAAATAGGGAGTATTTTGTAATGGGATTATTTAAGGCCGTTAGTGCGGTATTTCTTGCTACGTCGTTAAGTAGCACTGTAATGGCTCTTGGTTCGCCCTTAGTGGGTTGGGGGAAGGCAGCAGACACCATCTACTACGGTGGTGATATTGTGACGATGAACGAGGATCAACCCACGGTTCAGGCTGTCGCCGTACGGGCAGGGAAGATCCTAGATCTGGGTTCTGGTGAAGAGATGCTCAAGCACGGGAGGCTTTATACTCGGCTAGTCAACCTGCAAGGTAAGACGTTACTGCCTGGTTTTATCGATGCCCATGGCCATGTCAGCATGTTGGGCATGCAGTCAGAGACGGCGCCGGTATTGCCTGCGCCGGACGGCAGTGTGAATAGTATTCAGGCTTTGCAAGACACTTTAACCGAGTGGGTGGCGACAGAACCTGAGTTTCTGGAGAAAACGGGATGGATTGTTGGTTTTGGCTATGATGACTCTCAGCTGGCTGAAAGGCGTCACCCTGTCGCCGATGAGCTGGATGAGGTTAGCACAGAGCTGCCAGTGGCGATTATCCATCAATCAGGTCATTTAGCGTCTCTAAACCATCGTGCACTTGAAATGGTGGGTTATACGAAGGGGGTAGCTGACCCGGAGGGAGGAGTTATTCGGCGTGAGGCTGACGGTGTGACTCCTAACGGTGTGCTTGAGGAGGAGGCTGCAGAATCAATCCTAACGACTTTGATGGGATCGACTACGGACATCGCTTACTTGAGTGGCATGGTGACCAAGGGGGCAGAGACTTTTGCTGAGAATGGCTTCACGACAGCACAGGACGGCAAAACACCGGTACAGCTTGCGCTTCTAATGTCGTTATCGACGCTAGTGACAGATTTGCCGATTGATATCACTTCCTATGTTGATGCCACACAGGCAGCACCGTTGTTGACACCCAAGGCGCATGATACGAATTACTTCCGTGGCTTTAGAATTGCCGGCCATAAGAGCAGTATTGATGGGTCACCACAGGGCAAGACAGCCTGGTTAACCGAGCCTTACTTTGTGCCGCCAGAAGGCAAGGATGCAAGCTACCGAGGCTACCCAGCGATTACTCGCGCAGAATTGGATGCTGCCACAGACGCCGCCTACAAGAATGACCTGCAGTTATTAGTACATGCGAACGGTGATGCGGCGATCGACTGGATGATCGACTCATTTCGTTTGGCGGAAAAAAAGTACGGTAAGAAAGACCTTCGCCCAGTGCTAATTCACGGCCAGACGTTACGCGAAGATCAGATTCCGGCATTAAAAGAGCTGGGTATTATTCCGTCGTTATTTACGCTACACACATTTTACTGGGGTGATTGGCACTATGAGTCAGTACTCGGGCCCGATCGTGCAAATTATATTTCACCTTCCCGCGATGTATTGGATGCAGGGCTTAAGTTGACCGTGCATGCTGATTCGCCTGTCGTGTTGCCCTCAGCGTTACGCATGATTTGGAGTACGGTCAATCGCCAGACGCGCAGTGGTCGCATATTGGGAGATGATCAGCGAATCACGCCTTATGAGGCCTTGCAGGCCATCACGATTAATGCGGCCTACCAGTACTTTGAAGAAGATAAAAAAGGCTCACTCGAGGTGGGGAAATTGGCTGATCTTGTCGTGCTATCAGATAACCCGTTAACAGTTGACCCGATCACGATTGCAGACATTGAAGTGTTGGAAACGATTAAGGAAAATAAGAATGTGTTTTCAACCGGTGTGTTAACCAGTGAGACGGTCTTCGAGCTTGTTACGCAGAAAAGGGATGGTATTGTCGCGCAAGAGATTATCAATAATTGATGCTGAGGTACGTTTGATATGATTCTCTCCCACGTCAATAGCTAGGTGATAGCTAGGTGATAGCTTGAGTGGGAGTGAGTACTTTCATCCTTGTTGGTGGTTGCTGGTTAGTGGTTAGCTCAAAGCTAACCGTAAGCCGTACTTCCAGTGGGTGTGCTTGCCTAACACTTTGGTTATACTTGTCATTTGTTACAAATATTTAATTATTTATATACCCAGATCTTCCCATGGGGGTAGGTGAGTTTGTATCTCTTTGTCGATATAATACTAGCTCTTATTCATACCTGTTAAGGAAGACACGAATGAAGTGCCCGCAAATAATAACAATGTCACTGAGGAGTGCTATTGTTGCGTTGATCGGCAGTGTGAGTGTTGCAGAAGTTGTTGCTGCTGAAAACTGGTACCCCTACGATACTGAAGTGTGGCACTCGCCCTTTGACATCGATAGTAAACGTAGCCTTAAACCTTATTCACCATTAAAATCAGCGACTAAGCCCTGGGATATTTGTGTGTCGCTCCCCCATGTTGATGACGCATACTGGTTGGCGATTAACTATGGCATTGTGGCTGAATCGCGTCGCCTAGGGACTAAAATGCACCTGCTTGAGGCGGGAGGTTATAGCAATTTGACCCGTCAGATCGCCCAGGTCGAAGATTGTATTGATAGTGATGCCGATGCGATCGTGCTTGGAGCAATCTCTTTTGAAGGGTTAAATGATGTGATCGCTAAAGCGAAGCAACATAATATCCCTGTGATCGATGTCGCGAACGGTGTCTCTTCTACCAAAGTTACCGCTAAAACCCTGATTTCAATTAGTGACTTGGGGCTTAATACAGGGCGCTATCTCGCCGATCGTCACCCACAGGGGTCCAAGTCAGTGAAGGTGGCATGGTTCCCAGGTCCGCCAGGCGCAGGGTGGGTTGAGTCGGCTGACAAGGGCTTTATTTCTGGTCTTGATGGGAATAGATCGATCGATGTGGTCGAAACGCGTTATGGCGATATCGATAAAAAAACACAGATGAAGCAGATTGAGTCAGTATTGGCGAATCACCCAGACCTTGATTATATCGTAGGGACGGCAGTGGCTGCCGAGGCATCTATACAGCTATTGAAAGAGAAAAAGTTGAGTGACCAGGTTAAGACTGTCTCTTACTATTATACCCCCGCGGTGCATCAGGCGATTAAGCGGGGCGAGGTGTTAGCAGCAACGACAGATTCTACGGTTATTCAGGGGCGTGTTGCGATTGACCAAGCCGTTCGCATTCTTGAGGGGCGGTCTTATGACATACATGTGGCGCCAAAGTTGTTTGTTGTTGATGCTGGTAACATAGGCGGGCTTGATGAAACGTCTATGCTAGCGCCGGTGGATTTTAGGGCGACGTTTCGGGTTAATAATAAATAAGCAATTAAATAGGCTAATTAATAATTGGGAGTCTATTTTTTTATTTTTATCTACCAATAAATTTATAAAATAATATTTTTAGATAATTCCTTGTTGTCATCCTCATGGGTGTAGATATGTTGATGTGAACCCTGTAAATTTACTTCAGCGCCTTTGCGGTTTGCGAGATATTAAAGTCTCGTAAACCTTTTTGTTGAAAGTGTAATCATTTTATTATTGATGATGATGTTAAACCGCTGTTTTTATCGATCTAATAACTAACTGATAGATTACTCTAACGCTATTTTCCGTTTTCAAAATGGCAAATAATCTTTAAGTTTATATTCTTAGTGTAGCTCCTGTCTGCTAAAAGATAATTATTTCACTTACTTAACCTTGAGTCGCTCCTTGCAGTCAACGCTCCAATTGTTCTCGTCAATCAATTGCTCCTTAAATAGGTAGAACCGCCGAGTATTTCGTTTCGCTTTCCAATCAAAATGCTAATTAGAAAACGACTGTCGCGTTAGCTGGATGCTTTGGCAGTGTTGGAGTGGCAGTGTTGGTCGTGAGTACGTTATATATCGTTAAATTACTTCGTATGTAGTAGGAGTGGATCATGAATAATAATCAATACAAGGGTGCTGGGACGCAAGTGTGTAGAGAATTGGCGTCGAAGATGCCAAGTGTCACCATGTGGGTGGTTGTGCTTATAATTTATTTAATAATATTGTTGTCTATTGGTTATGTGTCTTTTTGGGAACAGGACTTCAATAGGCCTGAGCTGGTTGTTGAGCCCTATGTAAAAATAATTAATGAATATAACCAGCAGGCTCCCGTAGGAGGAGTGGTGAGTGATCAGCAGTTATCGGCCATTATTCAGGAGGTTATGAAAAAAAATGCAGAGAGCGCAAGTGAAGTGCAAGCACTAGCATCTCAGTCGTTTCATATCGTTTTAGGCGCTGTATTGTCTTTTCTTTCAGGTTCAGTCACAATGATTTCGCAAAGGTTGAGTGGTAACAATAAAACCGGGTAATGCATATTACGTCGACCTCATGCCTAGATTATAATAATAAATACTAGTTAATAGGGATGACGACTAATGAATAAAATGCTGAAAGGCCTTTTTATGATCTCGACAGTAAGCTTATTACACGTTGAGACCCTGGCGGCAGAGCCTAATTTTTGCTTGTTTCCAACAAAAGCGGTTCTCGAGACTTTAACCTGTATAGAAACAGAGAGTGCAGATTGTGCTTATGCAGGTTACGCACCGGACTTTATCAAGCGTCATAATGGTGAGCTTGTAACTGTGAATATGAGTGGCCCTGAATATTGGCGGGGCGCCTTCGCTGTCGCCGATTTTGATCTTGACGTCAACCATGTTAGGCGAGCTGGCTTAAAGGCGGTTAGTCTTCGTTACGTTGAAACTGTTAGTTTAGTGACTGGGCAGCGTTTTCAGCAGCATGAGCATGCTTTGGTGACGGTCGATAAGGATTGTAAAATCATCGAGTGGGATCAGTATGGTGATAATAAAGAGCAGCTGGCAGTCGATCAGGCAGTACTGACGTACCTTAACGCTGTCGGTGCTGTTCAGTCGGACTTGGTTCAATAAAGCTTTTGTTTAAGGTTGCGGCACATTCTGTGTCGCTCTAAGTCGTGATTCTCCATTAATCTTTAGCGTGCGAAGAGGCTTGATAGTGCGCGCTTGTCATCGGTGAACGAGATTTATCGGTGGCGCGGTGCTGGCCTAGCCTTTATTCTTTTAAATTGACGTATACTTCTGTAAGGCTTTTGTCATTGGAGTGAATAATGGAGTGGGCTGATGAGTTATTTTCGAGGCGGTATAGGTTTATTATTTGTGTTTCTGGCGATGAGTAGTGCTTCGGCTTCAGATAATCTTTCTGATACAGGGGCGGTACGCCAGGACTTGGCTATGCGCTTACAGGTTTCTGCGGAGCAGGTAGCGGTGCTTTCGGTCACAGAAAAAACTTGGCCCGATAGTAGTCTTGGCTGTCCTCGACCAGGGATGTTTTATACGCAAGCACTGATTAACGGTTCGCAGATCATTCTGCGCGTAGGGGGTCGGCATTATTATTATCATGCCCAGACAGGCAAGCCCTATTTTTATTGCCAACGGCCGGCAAAAAAAAGCGGGGCAGCAATGCTGGCCCCGCCGATTGATAACACTTAGGTTGTACTAGCGATTATCGGCTTCCACACGAGTTAGGCCAAAGCTACCGTCATCATTTTCATGAGAGATGAGGCCGTAGTGCCATTCGCCGGCAGTGGCGTTATCCCAGCTGAAGTTGATTGTTTCGGTGTTGCCCGTGGTGGCAGAGGTAGGTGCTGAATCAATCGTCAGGCTACCTCCTGATGTGTTGGCAATAACCCAGCTGTACAGCGTATATGGAGTGGGGTCGATTGGTGCGGCCCAGCCATGAACCCACAACGTCCAGTCACCATCTACCGGTGAAACAACTTCGACTAACTCATCGGTGCCGCCATTGCCGCTAGAGGCGACGACTTCGCCAGCAGGGTTAACAAGATAGAGGTCAAGGTCAGCATCTGCATCAGTTGCCTCTGGAGGGAGGGCGATACGTAACAGAGCGGCGTCGCTGACGGCAATGGTATGGGCAGTCGAGAAACCATCTACAGGGTTAAATGCCTGATCTGGATCCTGTGAAACTTCACCGCTCGTCAACTCTGCAGGGGTTAGCCCTTGAGTCGTTGCAGTGTAATTGCCGGTATAACCGAAGCTAACATCAAACTCGCTGGTACCACTCTCTCCGCTAACGTCTAAGCTTTCTTCTGCAGAAAATAGCGCGCCTTTAACGGCTATCGGGCTGTAGACTAAACCTCGCTTTTTCGGTGAATACTTTTTATGCGGGCTCCAAGTGAGTGAGCCGTGTTCCCAGACATCCGGTGTAGCGCTGACATTGGTGACGGTGATGCTATAAGTTGCAGACTCTCCTGCCTTTAGCTTTAGCTTTTTAGGCTTGACCTTAACCTTGAAACCTTCAGGCGCGTCGACATGGACCCAATACTTTTTTTTCTTTTTGGCGTTTGGATTTGTGTCGGCTGGGCGGGTTACTGTGCGGTGTATGGTCTGGCTGCCTGCTAGCTGAGCGATGCCGATAGAGGGGAGGTTCAGCTCACTCGGGTCGAGAGCAATACCATCGGCCTCAATAAGGGCGCAATCAGAATCACTGACAAGGCCGGTGTTAGCACCGCAAAGGAAACCAAGGTAATCAGCATAACCAATGTCATAAACAAGACCTGGGTTAAACATAGAGGTGCGTAGACCGTTGATTCGTGCAGGAACGGCATGACCGGCGCCCATGTCAAAGGCGTCAGCCTGGGTGATGCCGTCTTCCTTCTTCACATCTTGATGTGCGCTTGTCATCATCGCGGACTTGGCCATGGCGGCCGTCCACTCAGGGTGAGCTTGTTTGATGAGGGCATACATACCGGCGACATGTGGGCTCGACATTGAGGTGCCGGAAATCATTTGGAATTGCTCACCGCGGTTAACCGGGGTGTCTGCTGCCAAAATGTTGACGCCAGGCGCGGTAATGTCGGGTTTGATGATGTCAGCTGAAAGGCGGTTAGGACCACGTGATGAGAAGCCGGCCATTGACGGTGCTTCTACGTAAGCGTGCTGACCGGCACCAATGCTGGCGACGGGGCTGTCATCTGAGGCGATGTACTGTTTGATAACGAGACCATCGGTATTGTTGATATGTACTGAAGGCACGTAGTGGGTGTCGGTAACTTCGCTCTGACCGTCATTGGCATTATAGAGGATCATGCCGGCACCTTCGGCCATGCTAACGGCGAGGCTCTTATCTAGGCGTGCGATATCGCCACGCTTACATAAGACAATTTTATTGGCAACGACTGCGGCATCAAGTTCGCCTGGTAGGCAGAGTTCACTGCCTGCATCAGCGGCATCGACGAGTGGCAATTCATCAGTGCCAGCAGTAATCGAGGCACCAATAAATTCCCAGCCATCGGAGGATGAAGCTGAACCTTCGTAAGTGCGATCTTGCGTGCTGGCACCAACCGAGGTAACCCATGGAGTAGAGGCAGGAGAGCCTGTAGTCGCAGGGGCTGGGCCGCTATTACCATTGGAGGTCGCGATAAAGACGCCCGCATCAGCAGCGAACAGGAAGGCGATGTCGTCGGGCCCAATGGCGTAGCTAGTAGAGCCAATGGAGTAGTTAATGACATCGACACCATCCGCGACTGCTTGATCGATCGCGGCAGCGAGGTCAGAGCCAAAGCCGCCCTGTGTGCCAAGTGCTTTATAGGCAATGATGCGCGCCCGAGGAGCGACGCCGCTGACTAAGCCAAGGTCGTTGCCCAAGAGTGTTGCAAATACATCGGCGTTACCGGCTGCGGTTGAGGCGGTGTGAGAGCCGTGCCCGTTTTCATCGCGGGCCGAATCAAACTCACCAGCGTCGGCACCGAGTACCTCACGGTAGGTTGGAAGAACCTGACGAGCGCCAAGCAGCTTGTTGTTACAAGCAAAGGGGGCGTCGTCCTCGCGATGGACAGTATTACCAAAATCACAGCTGGAATAGGCGCTTTCATCCAGTGTAATACCTAAGTCAGCATAGCTGCCATCATCGGCAAACGATGGGTGCTCAGGCCAAATACCGGTATCAATGATGCCGACAATGACATCTTCACCGTTGATATCTTTAGCCCAAGGACCACGACGACTGTTTAACCCAAGAAAGCTAGGGCTGTTGTCCGTCATGGTTTGGTGGAGTGTGTCCGGGAGAACCATCGCTACTTTTTTATTCAGTGCGATACTTTTGGCCTGCTCGTAGCTCATACGAGCACTAAAGCCGTTGATGGCGTTGCTGTAATCGTGAACTTTTTTGTCTTTCAGACCGTATGTCGCGAGCACCTCGTCATGGTCTTTTCGCAGTTTGTTCTTATAGCTCTGTGCTGCATTGCTTTTTGTGCTAAAACGTTGGTTTGCCGTTGGTTTAGTGGCTTTGTAGCCTGATATGTTGCCATCATAGCTGATTGCAGGTTTTAGCTTCATGATGACGATATAGGAGCCGTGGGGTGATTTCGTGACTTTAGCGACGTCGCTCTGTACTGCTAACGCAGATGTCGCAAGTAACAGCCCGCAAAACGTTGTAAGTGTTTTAGTTATTTTATGAGTCATATTGGTGCTCTTCTCCTTAAGATTACACAAGTGTGGCGCTGGCCTTCATGACCGGTGCATGACTTGCATCGATGGTTGGGTTCATTTTTTAATATTGGGGAAACCTACGGCGAAGCTGGCTGTATTTTGTTACGTATTCACTCAGCCGCATTGTTTGCTTGCCGTTATATCAGCTTAAACATTGATAGCATTAACCATGCCGCTAGCTTGCTTAAATAATTGCTTCCCTAAATTTTTCATAACCTTTCCTGGCGTTATATCTTGCTAAAATGGTTTTTATTTTTCTGTTTTTGCCTTCGTGGCAGTGCCGGACTCAGTCCAGAGTCTTGACACTTAATCGCCATAGTAAACTTGGTTGCTCGGTAGCTTGAGCCACTAAATATTACCGTATGTATATAATATACATTTTTTATAATGCGACAGTAATCAATTAACGATAAAAAGTATTAATTTTTTTTTACCCTTTGCCTTTTTCATTGCAGGTATGCTTCGAAGGTCACGTTTTACGGGCGCTTCAGGGTTTTGAGCAGCTCGTTGATTGACTGGTGCTGTAATGTTTTAGCTTGACCGTGTATATTCTCAACCTTTTTTGTGAGCTTTTGTGTAATTAAAACTTTGTGGCTTTATTTAGTTGTGTGTAATTGTGCGCGTATTTTATGCCACGCAGATATTAAAGAATTGAGTAAGTAACTACACTAGCTTTGCATAGCATGGAAAGGGGATCCATTGAAAGAGGAGAGGTCTAGTTGATAACTTCCTGTCATCTGTTGAAGTGAAATAGGCTTATGCTGTCATGCGCTGAAAATAGAGTATTTCAGCGCATACAGCTACACCTGCACTTACAGCTTATGCGAGTTCAGCTTGCTGCTCGTATTGCTGGATGATTTGATAAAGTTGATCTTTGAGTGAGAGGCGGATTTTCTTTCGTTGTTCCGTGTATTGGTCGCTCGGTGTTTCTACACCCTGTTCGATACGGTGTACTTCGTGGTCGGCATCGTGGTACTCATCGAACAATTTACAGAAGCGGTTGTCATTCATTTTTAAGAAGCGAATGCTTTCTTTGTGTTGAGGAAGCTCGTGCAATAAATCGTGTTTTTCAACGCTCATATTTTTTACCTCAGTCATTACGAATAAGTGTTAGACCATTCCAGAATATACCTGTGTGGTGATCTTGATGTTGACGTGCGTCAAGAGGGGCGGGCGAGCTACAAAAATCATTGTTGTAACTACAGCTTCGTTACGACTTGCTTTGATGCTAGAGAATATATCTTTCACAGTTATTTCGATGGCTAGAGCAGGCGTGATTATAATTGTTGAATAACCGTATTGTTCAGAACCTGTCACGAGAGTGGCCTTTGAATAGGAACCCAGCATATTATTTATACATGGTAACCATCTAGAGCTTTCGCCTTTGGGCATGGTTATTGCTATTTATTTGAATGTACTTTGGTGCATCGGGAGTTATTCAAGGGGTTAACCCTGAGGAGTTGATAGACGATAAGGCGACAGGAACGGCTAATCCCAAGCATAACACCGGAGTATTAAACGAGAGGGTAGCGATTAATGCCCGTCTCAGGCAGTTTTTAGATAGGACATCTTTAATGCGGTAGCGCCCCTCAGCACCGATACAAAAGTGTCCTTGTCTATATGCTCTCTATAACGACTGAAAGTTATAGAGGGCTTTTTTATTCACCAGGTTTTCTTTTCTGTAGAGAAGCAGTAAATTAGAGCAAAGCATGGTGCATTGTGCGCAATTTAGGCGCACGATTGTCGTTTTGCTGCTTATCTTATCTTCCCCCTTTATTAACTGCAGATTAGGTCGAAATATGAGTGTAAAAAAAGAGAGAGATATCGAAAAGACGTACCCAACAGCGGAGTTTGTCGCCAAGTTACGACGTTTGGCCGATGCGTTGGAAAATGGTGACCAATTTGAAATACAGATTGCCGGTGAGCGAATCTATGTGCCGGTACGCGCAGAGTACAGTATTGAGCATGAGCGTGAAGGCACAGAGGAGGAGGTTGAATTTCAAATAAAGTGGTCAAACAAGTAACAGCGAGACCTTGCGGTGAAAAGTCTATCGCTTCAGCTTAATTATGAACAGCTGCCCGCTTAGCGAGCAGCTCGTCTAGGTATTAGCGTTGTTTTCGCCCTTGGATCATCAGCAGAATAAAGTAGCTGCCGCCGACGATAGCTACTAATGTGCCCGCAGCAATCTGAGAGGGATAAACCAGTGTCTGCCCCAACCAATCGGCCAGTACCAGTAATAATGCCCCCATCAGTGCGGCGGTGAGTAGCTGTGGTTTTGCGCGGTTAGCCCCTAACATTACGGCCATGTGAGGGGCTAGCAAGCCGACAAAGGCAACGGGCCCCATCGTTGCAGTGACTGCGGCGCAGATCAAGCCGACGCAGGTCAGCAAGATCACGAAGCTTCTGTTGACTGCTAACCCCCTCGCTTTAGCAAATTGCCTACCACCAGAGATCAGCGTTAACCAACGTGATGTCGCTAGCGCGAAGGCGACGAGTAGAGTGACGATCAGCGCCAGGCTGATGGCTGCCTCAGGTTTCACTCGGTAGGTCGATCCCGCTAACCAGCTAAGTATGCTGTAGGACATCTCGTTGCCTTTGATCAGGGCGAAGTGAACTAGGGCTTCGATCAACGCACTTAATGCGATGCCGCAGAGCACCAGTGTTGCAGGGGCGAATTGACAGCGCCTGCCAAGTAAGATGAGTATCACGAGGATAGTCATGCTACCGAGAAAGGCGATGCCGGTCGTCGCCTGAAAGATATTCATGCCAAAGAATAGGCTACCGGAGACCAATGCAAAGGTTGCACCCGCTGAGATGCCAAGAATATCGGGACTCGCGAGCGGGTTGTAGATGAGGCGCTGTAGTAGCACGCCAGCCACGGCGAGGCCCGAGCCAGCCGCTATTGCGGTAATTAGTCTTGGCCAGCGGATACTCCAACTGTAAGCCTCTGGCAAGCTTATTGCCCAAACTAATTGCTCGCCTTCGAGTGAGCGGGTAACGAATATGCTAGTCAGTACGCTAATAATAAAAGCGATGATGAGTAGGCCCGCTAGACGTCGGTTAAAACGGAAGCGACTCTTTGGCAGTTGTAGTGATATTGCGCCGTCTGCTTGCCGCTGACGCTGTGTGAACCAGATGAGGGCGGGGGCCCCGACGAGGGCCGTTACCGTGCCACTGGGAATCATATCCATGGTTTGCAGGCTCATTAACATTGCCAGCGCATCGGTGATGACGAGTAATAACGCGCCTAATAGCATGCTGAAATACAGCTCGTCGCGGGCGCTGGTTGCGCCCATGCGACGAGCCATATTAGGGGCGAGTAAACCGACAAAACTGATTACGCCCACTGTGGTGATTGACGATGCAATGAGCCATAGCCCCAATGCAAAGAGTGCTACCAGCGCTGGTACGATGTTTAGCCCACGTGCTCTGGCACCACTGTGGCCAAGTTTTAGCAGTGTCAATATTCGCGGTGCCAGTAATAGAATGAGCACGGCCAATGCGAGTCGAGGTGCTAGCCAAGCGACGCCTCCCCAGCCATTCTGCGCAAGATCGCCAGCGCCCCAGATGAACAGGTTGCTGGCATACTCTTGGTTGAGCAAGATGATCGCGGTAGCGATGGCGCCAAACAGGATGTTAACAGCCATGCCAGCCATTACGATGGCGAGGCCTGATAGGTTTCTCATACCGGTGATTAGCAGCACTAGCCCAAGTGTTAGGCAGGCCCCGGACATCGCGGCAATAGAGGCAAAATCACCGACCCAGTGTGGGAACCACACATTGAGTATGACTAAGGCGAGCCAGGCTCCTGTCGAGGTGCCGAGTGTTAATGGTGAGACGAGGTGGTTCTGTGTTATTTGTTGCATCAAGCTGCCAACAAGGCCGAGTGTGGCACCGACCATGACGGCAATCATAAGTCTTGGTAGTTGTGACTCGACAAATAATAAACCGTCAAAACTGTCAGGGTTGAGGCCATGAAAAAGCTTGCTTGCTGTTAACTGCCACTGCTCGGCCAGGCTGAGTGGCGTGCCGATCTGGGCGGCGAGCAGGAGCATGGCAAATAGCAGTATGGCAGTGCCGTTGTAGCGTATCGAAGGGGTACTGGGCGTCATTATTCTGGCGTCTTATTAGCGTCGTTAGAGGTTTTGGTTGGCTGTGGCGCGATGGCTAATAGGCTCTCGGCTAGGGCCTCAGCGAGGTACTGTATCGATATTGCGCCGCCATAATTCCATACGGGCGCAACGGCGTGAACGCGGTGTTGGCGGACGAAGGGCATGGCTTGCCATAAGATAGTTTTCTCCAGCGCCTGTTGTTGTGCAAACGGGGTGAAATACAGTGCAGTAGCATCGCCGATATCTCTCAACGCCATTAAGCGTTGCTGTGTTGCTCCCCATTGTGTTGCCGGGAGGTGAAGGGCGGGGGAGATACCGAGTTGCGATAGCGCATACTGAGCCATCGAATTGTCGCCAAACAAGTAAACAGAGGTGGTGCTGGCGAAGCGAAAGGTGGAGACTTTTGGCAGCTTACCACCATAGGCGGTGAGTAGTTGTTGTTTGAGTTCTGCGAGTCGCTGACGCATCTCGGTTAAACGTTTCTCCGCGACTTCTGAGCGACCGAGAGCGGCGGCAATGTGTTGAAAGTTGCTAATGGCCGTCGCGGCGTTATCGTGTGTAGCGCTGTAGGTGTGGTAGTAGAGCACTGGTGCAATTTTTTCTAGACGCTCTAATAGGTCGAGCTGCGGTGAGGCGATGATGATCAGGTCGGGGTGAAGTTGTGCGAGTAGCTGGAAGTTCGGCTCTATGCGTGAGCCAATGTCCTGCACCCCCTTCGGTACGGTCGGCTGGATGACCCACTCTTTGTAGGCGTTAATTTCTGGCATGGCGATGGGGGTAACGCCAAGCTCTATTACTTGTTCAGCGAGATCCCAATTGAGCACAGCCACCCGCTCAGGAAGCGCTGGTAGCTTTTGTGGGCCGCGGCTGTCATGCACTTGGATCTCTGCCCAGGATGAAAGGCTTAGGCAGACGAGTAGTAAACTGATAAAAGCTTGCCTCAACATACGATAGCCACTTTATGCGAATGTGTCGGGTGATCGATCAATGCGACGTTGGTAGAGAATAACGCAGATAATCGCTGCTCATCTAACAGCATGTCTAAGTCTCCTTGGAAGGCGAGCTTGCCTTGCTTGAGTGCGATGACTTCGGTGGCGTAGCGAAGCGCAAGGTTTAGGTCGTGTAAGATGACGATGATGCCTTTGCCTGTGCTTTTGTTTAGCTCACTCAACAGGGCCATGAGCTGGTATTGATGATGAATGTCTAATGCTGAGGTGGGTTCATCAAGGATGAGTAGCTCGGCTTGTTGAGCCAGTAACATGGCAATCCAGGCGCGTTGGCGCTCGCCGCCGGAGAGGTGATCCGCTAAGTTGTCACGTAAGCCGTCAACGCCGGTTTTGATCATCGCTTCATCGATAATACGGTGATCGTCTTCGCGCCAGCGGCCGAGTACACCACGCCATGGGTAGCGTCCTAAGCGCACCAGTTCGGCAACGCTCATCCCTGCTAATTCCGGCAGTTTTTGTGGAAGATAGGCTACTTTTCGTGCCAGTTGCTTTGCGCCATAGCTTTTTAGTGGTTGCCCCATCAAATGGATTTGACCCTGGTCAGGTGGGAATTCCCCAGCTAACAGGTTCACTAAAGTCGATTTGCCAGAGCCGTTATGGCCTAAAATGACCGTAAAAGCGTTAGGGTTGATTTGTAGCTGATCAATTTGCAGGATGGTGCGATCATCGCGTTGTACCTGCACAGCATCGAGTTGATACATCACTGTGCCTCTTTTTGTTTTGTTTTACTGCGTGCGCAGGGGCAGCCAGCACAAAGATTGCACTCTGTTGCTTTAAAGGCAAGGCAGCAGCTTTGTCGCTGAATGAATAATTGTTGCTGGTCAGCTGTTAATTGGATGGATGATAATGCGGTATCAGGCAGCTCGAGTGCCGCTAGCCATAGAGCAGCTTGCTCGCGAATAAATGTTAGCTCGCAGCCTGGAAGGCGTTGATGAAGCGCCTGTAGTTGCAGCAGTACGGTATCACTTAGGTATCGCTGCAGCCAAGGTTCCCTAAGTGGCCGTAGCTGGGACAGGTCGGCACTGTAGTAGGAGAATAAGGTTAATAGTTGTTGCCCCGCTTGTGCAATCAGCGTGGGGTAGTCGCCCTCTTGGACGTCGTCACTACTTAGGCTAAAGCCAGCGATCAGCGCCGGTGAGTGGCGTTGTGCAATAGTGCTTAGATTGGGCAGGGAGCGCAGCTGATAGATGGCAGTAAATGCAATATAGATAGGCTGCCAGGTGAGCAGAGACCAGCTTCGACCGAGCCAATAAGCCGCGCCAGCAGTCGGGTAGTGCTGTTTTAGCTCCTGATAGAGCTGAGCAACGGCTTGTTGGTTATTGGTGTTGGGTAGAATCATACCGGGTTGAGCGGCGCAGCACTTACCCTGCAGGACGGGGCTAACCCGTTCGCACAAGATAAAGAGCTGTTGAAAATAATCGCTGCTATTTTCAGCTTGTCGTATTGCTTTGACGCTCACTCGGCTATTCATGGGGTGACGCTGGTTCCTCGCTTAGAACTGGTATTGTGCGTTGACCTCAACAGTTCGCTCGGCACCGTACCAGCAGTTTGCACTGTCGTAGCAGGTGTAAGACTCTTGGTTGAACAGGTTGTTGACGACAAGGTTAACGGTGGCGCCATCAAAACGACGGCCCAGCTGCGCTAAATCGTAACCTACGGAAGCATCAACGATGGTCGAGGCGGGCACACGGTCGCTGTTGACAGCATCCATTTGCATTTCACCGGTATAGCGAACGCCGCCACCGATACGGGTGCCGTTGAGCAGACCACGGTCGACGGTGTAATTCGTCCAAAGCGTAGCGGCATGCTCGGGTACATAAATAGGCGTTGTACCCTGTAAGTCGTAATCGGTGTCCTTTGTAATCTTCATGTCAATATAGGTGTAGCTGGCGGAGAGTCCCCAATTTGGAGTAACCAGCAACTGCCCCTCAATCTCGAGCCCCTGTGACTGGATCTCACCGATTTGAAGCTTGTTGCCAGGGGTGGGGTCATCAGGGTTGTCTACGACTGCGTCACTTTTGATGATATTGAAGTAAGAGACCGTCGCCGAGGTGGTCTCATCATCAGAGAGGTATTTCACGCCCGTTTCAATCTGCTCGCCTAACTCGGGCTTGTACGGTGTGCCATCACTTTTTCCGCTTGCATAAGGTTCAAAGCTGGTGGCATAGCTGATAAACGGTGATAACCCGTTATCAAATTCGTAGAGGGCACCGACACGGTAAGAGAACTCTTGATGGTTTGCTTCTGCGTCGTAAAATTTTGATGAGGAGTGATAATCGTCGAAACGACCGCCGGCGATCAGCACCCAATTATCGATATGCAGCTGATCTTGTACATAGAGGCCTGTTTGTTCCACTTCGACGTCATCAATCCATGTACCCTCTGTGCTTAGCTTGCTGGGGTCAATCATATGGTTATTGGGGTTGTAGATATTAAAGTTGCCAAACTGGCTGGTGCTACCGTACGACGAATAGACTGTTTGTCCTTTGAGCTGTTGATAGTCGACACCAACCAAGGTGTTGTGCTCGATCTCGCCGGTCTTAAAAGCGCCAGATAGCTGATTGTCGACAGAGTAACCCTTGGAGTCTTCGTCAGTACTATAAATGTAGCGCTCTAGGTTGCCTGTGCTGGCATCAAAACCGGCGGCGATGTGGTAGGTGTTGCGTTGTTCAAGCGTAGCGTCTTGATAGCGAGCCGTCTGTAAGAAGGACCAGTTGTCGTTAAAGTCGTGTCGAACCTTGTAGCCCGCCATCCAAAACTCACGCTCGAAATGGTTCCAGTTGGCATCACCGGCGAAGGTCGAAGGTTTGGTGCTGCCGGCCGGGTTATGATCGATCATGCCGGAGGCGGGTAGGGAGGAATTCTGCCCCATAGCAGGGTCTTTCTGGTAGTACAGGTTGATGTTGACATAGGTTTTATCGGTGATTGACCAGTCGACGGAGGGGGCGAAGACCGTGCGCTCCTCTTCGGTATAATCTACCTGGCCATCTTTCTTGCGCGTCATGGCTATAACGCGGTAGGAAGCATCGCTGTCGCCGAGCGCACCGGTGCTATCGATAGAAGCCTCGCGGGTATTGTGGCTACCCGTCGCTAACGTCGCGGTGGTTTGTTGTTCTTGCTGTGGCGCTTTGGCTATCATATTGACCATGCCACCTGGCGGCATGGAACCGTACAGTACTGAGGTCGGGCCCTTGTAAACTTCGACCTGCTCTAATGCAATCGGGTCAATCTGAGGCTGTAAATTCCAGCCCTGTAAATACTGTAGGACGAGGCCATCGTAGTAGCTTTGGCTGACGTCAAAGCCACGGATATTGAAGGTGTCGTACATGGTGACAGAGCCACCTTTTTGCTCCGTAGTGACACCGGGGGTATAGCGGAGAGCTTGGTTCAACGATTTTACGCCGCGCTCGGCCAATAACTCGCCATCAATAATAGAGATACCCTGCGGTGTTTCCTCTGGCGCGAGGCTACTTTTGGTGGCGGTATTTTTATACGCCTTACCTAATACATTCACCTCTTCGAGGACATATGTTTTTGGTTCATCGGTTGCAGGAGAGGCCCAAGTGAGGCCGCTAACAGAAGCGAAAAGGGTGAATTGAAGAATGTTGTGTTGACTAAAACGGCGCATCATAGACCTCGGCTAAGTAAATCAGCGCGCAGCATAGCTAAACTTAGCGGCCTAATGCAAATAGGAATCACTCTCGTTTGTGTTTTGTTTCCAGTATTTTCCGATCTCCATGTATTTTGCCCTACGTATTTGTACGTGGCTGAATAGGCATAATTGTAGTGTTACTCGCTTATTATCTTGTAACTATCCTATTATCAATGGCTTAGTGTTTTCTGGGGGAGTGGCTCGGAAGTCATTGGATAGGGAAATATGCTTGGAAATATAAAATGACGTGCGGCATTAAATTTTCGTTATAAAGCTATTAAGGTTGATAGCGAGGCCGGTTAATGGTCTTTGATAACGTAGGAGTAGGAGTAGGAGTAGGAGTAGGAGTAGGAGTAGGAGTAGGAGTAGGAGTAGGAGTAGGAGTAGGAGTAGGAGTAGGAGTAGGAGTAGGAGTAGGAGTAGGAGTAGGAGTAGGAGTAGGAGTAGGAGTAGGAGTAGGAGTAGGAGTAGGAGTAGGAGTAGGAGTAGGAGTAGGAGTAGGAGTAGGAGTAGGAGCAGGAGCAGGAGCAAGCGGTTGCCAAGGACAACCGCCTGTTTTTGGGTTAACTGACTTCCTGTGCCATCCAGGCATGGAACAGCTTGTACCAAACGGCTAGCACGATTGCACCAATGAATAGCCCTATTAATCCCATGGCTAACATACCGCCAATAGCGCCGATTAAGATCACTAGCATCGGGATATCTAAGCCGCGCCCCATCAGCATCGGCTTGAGCACGTTATCACTTAAGCCGGCGATGAGCGTCCAAATGGTGAAGATTGTCGCCGTGGTGTTATCCATCGCGGAGTAAGCATAAATGATCAGCGGTAGGGTGATGATGGTGGCAGGCAGCTGAGCGATACTAAAGATAAGGACAACAATACACCATAGGCCTGCTAGGGGGATTTGGGCGGCGAATACCCCAATGCCAATGAGTACGGTTTGAATGATGGCAACACCGACCACGCCAAGTAGCACGCTGCGGATCGTAGCGGCGCCTAACTCCACCATGGATTCGCCACTGTCACCCACCAGCCGAGTCGCGATTTTCTTGCAGCCACGATCGATCGTCTCGCCGTGTGTCATAAAGCCACCGGCAACGGCAAGTGAGAATATCGACATGGCAACACTAACGATGCCTCCTGTGACCAGTCCTACTATTACTGAGGTGATGGAAATGAGCTGTGGCTTTACCTGCAGTAAGGCGCTTTCTAAGTTAGTTGATAGTAGCGTCCAAAATTGACTGATTTGGTCGCCGACTAGCGGGATTTTATCAACCCAGCTGGCGGGGCCAGGTATGCTTAGATCGCCGGCGTGAAAGGTTTCGATGGCCGATTGAACGGGGGCGGATATTGATGTCAGTAGTGCGGCGACGGGAATAACAATCGCGGCGATGGCCAATAGCACAAACAGTACGGCAGCCAGGCCTCTCTTCTTGGTGTATTTCTCGAGCCAGCGTACCAGCGGCATGGCGGCAACGGCGATAATCGCCCCCCACAGCATGGGAATCACGAAAGGCTTGATCAAGCCGTATGACCACGTTAATAGTAGAAAAATAGCACCAACCTTCAGTGCGGATTCGACCATATTGCTGACAAACTGCTTGTCGGGGTCCGTCGAACGTAATTGATCACCCATAGTATTACTGATCCTTTGTTTGGTTTTGATTAGCATTGATTAAGCTGGCGACAACAACGGCCATATAAAATACGCCGAAGATAGCCTCCAAGTAGACGACGACCCTGGCAAAGTCAGTGGCGGGACTAATATCGCCGTAGCCCAGAGTTGTTAGTGTGACAAAGCTGAAATAGGCGGCATCGGAAAAGTTCGCGACCCAGCTATTTTGCTCTAGACCATTAAAGGCGTCAGGAGACGCCTCCATGATGAGAAGGTAAAACACAGCCCAGATGAGCCCGACTAATAAGAAAATAGCGATAGATCCGACGACCTCATTGAGATCAACATGGCCGCTAAATAAGACTTGGCGGGCAGTACCGTAGGCGGTACCGATAAAGAAGACTAATAATACGCTTAAAAACAGGTATTCCCTTTCTTGCATCAATAACAGGTATTGCACGATGGCCAGACTAATATAGACGGCAATCAACACGGCGATAAAAGGGCGCCAATATTGGCCGAAGCGCAGGCTGACCAAGGTCACGGCAAAGGTTGCCAGTAACATCGCTTTGAGTCCGTAGGCGCCGATGCCGACCTCGTTTTCGACATAGGGAAATAGGGCGGAAACCAGCAGGGTAAATACTAACGATAGTGTTAAGTAGATGAAGTTGTGGTGTCTATTCATCGTCTTCACGGCGAATCCTCTTCCGATAAGATTAATACTGATGCGCTCATGCCGAATCGTAAGTTAATGTTGTCGGGGATAGCCTCAAGCTCTATCCTTACCGGCATGCGTTGGGCTAAGCGTATCCATTGAAAGACGGGCTTGATGCTCGGTAGCAGGTTGTAGCCAACGGTGCCGTCTGCTGGTGCAATTCCCCAGCCCATCGATTCGACGCGACCTTCAATAGGGGTGTCCGGATAACCCATCAATGTGACGACGGCGGCGTTACCCATGCCGATCTTATTGAGTTGGCTTTCTTGGAAGTAGCCAAATACCCAGAAGCTGTGTTCATCGACAAGTGCGAGTATGGGCTGATTGGCGATGGCTTGAGAGCCAATTTGGAAATTGATGTTAGAGACGTAGCCATCAACCGATGCATAGACATGTGTGTACTCAAGCTGCAATTTGGCTGCGATTAAATTTTGCTCGGCCACGGTGATACGGCTCAGTGACTGCTGGTAGTTAACTTCTCGGCGAATCATATCTTTATCGGAGACAGCGCCAGCATCTTTGGCGGCGATATCTTTCAGGCGCTCATACTCGATCTTGGCGCCCTTTGAGCTGACTCTTTCACGTTCTAAGTTGGCGATGGCCTGTTGTACGCTGACTTCATAAGTGGAAGCGTCGATCGTGAAAAGTAGATCCCCTGCTTTAACATGCTGGTTGTCGACTACGGCGATCTCTATCACGGTGCCGGAAACCCTAGGCGTGACCTGAATCACTTGTGCTCTGACTTGACCATCACGGGTCCAGGGGTTATTGAGATAGATGCCAAATCGTTGGTAGACAAAAAATCCGACGATAATAAAGAAGGCTAAGTTTGCGGCTATCAGTGCCATTTTCTTTGGTTGGTTCACGTCAAATCCTTAAATAGGGATAACAAAGGCATCAAGTATCAAGACAAAGCTGGCAAAGATACTAATGAAGGTCATCGATGGGTAGCTGATAAAACGGCTGAACCCTGTCTTGTTAAAAATAATGGTCGTTATCCAAGTCAGCAATAGGGCGGACAGGGCGACGGCGATCAGTGGTGAGAAATAAACGTCGCTTATAGCGAGTTCATGGGGGGGATTATGCATCATTAGCATCGCCCCTTTTGATTTCGCGATCAGCTTGCCGCTGCTTGAGCTCCTGATCATAGTGCTGGCGGTCGATGGGTTGGGTGAGCATGTCGCCCCAGTCGGTGCGCTTGTTCATCTGCTCCACCGTGTCGTCATTTAACAAAGGCTGCCCATTCTCAAGTTGCCAGCCACCGCCAAGCGCCTTGTAGAGTTGGACGACCTGACCGGCGATATTACCTTTGATCTGTGCGTAGTTATCTTCATTGCGGGTCATCTTCTCGACAGTGCTGAGTAATCGCTGATAACTTACTAGACCATTCTCATACTGACGCATGGAGATATTGAAGGCGCGTACAGAAGCCTCGACGGAAGCTCGATTGTATTGTAACTGTTGATTAAGGCGTTGGTAGGCCTCGACAGCGTTATCGACCTCTACGACGGCATCGAGCACGGTTTGGTTGTAGTGAGTCAGGCTGGCTTGAAACAATGCATCCTGCACTCGGACTTGGTTTTTAATGCGTCCATACTGAAAAATATTCCAGTTGAACGCTGGCCCGATGTTGGCGTAGACCGCTTCAGAGAGGCTATAGCTTCCGCCATCAGGAACAACTTGGCTAACGCCTAAACTACCAAAGAGACTAAAGCTGGGGTAAAGCTCGGCTTCGGTAGCACCAATTCTGGCACTCTGCGCCTTAGCTTGCATTTGTGCGATTTGAATATCAGGGCGGCGAGATAACAGGTTGGCATCGATCTGCGTGCTCATTTCCTCGACGGAGGGAATAATAGAGCGTGCATCGTAATCGTCCAGCGCTTTAATATTGGCGTTATTGGTTGCTGCCATACGTTGTTGTAGGTTTAGCGGTTCATGGCCCTGCTGTAACAATGCGTCGACCTGCTCGGGTAGCATGGCCAGCAGTGCTGCAAGCGCGTTTCGTGCTTTAATCTGCGCGATTTCCAGTGCGGGTAGTGTTGATAAGGTTGCGTAGAGCTGTGTCTTGGCTTGCTGAACATCGAGTTCAGAGACATCACCAGAATCGAACTGGACCTGTGTGATTTCGGTGATGCGCTGCTGAATCTTAATGTTCTGCTGAGATAACAGAACACGTTCCTGGTAGGTGCGGTAGTTAATATAATTGCGCACCACTTCGGCGGTGATTGTAATCATCACCTGGTCATAGGAAGCCATGTTCGCGTAGAGGTTGGCTTCGGCGCTTTCGATGCCTCTGGCATACTTGCCCCAGATATCGATTTCCCAGCCCATATCTAACCCTAGGTTGACGCTGGTGTAGTCAGTTTTGTTTTGATAACCATAGGCGCCGTTGCCGGAGAGAGCCTGTCTTTGTGGATACTGTAAAGCATCGCTAAAGCCAAGGGCGGCACGGGCCTGAACAATGTTAAGGCCGGCAGATTCTAAACTGAGATTTTGTTGGTGGGCTAAGCCAACTAAACGATTGAGTGTGTCATCGTCAAATTGCTGCCACCATTGCTGAGTTTGCTGGTAACTTTGCTCGCTATCCTCTTGCTGCCATTCGCTTGGGAGCTGAGCTGGGTTTTGTGTGATGTAATCTGGGCCGAGTAGGGTGCAGCCGGGGGCTGTCGCGAGCAGCAGTGCGATCGTAGCGGCTAGAGTGTGAGGACGAAACGGCTTATTCATTATGCTTTAAAACCTACTCTGTGATAATTCAGTCCAATTAACATGGTCTATTCGTTGGTCGCATAGCATTAACGAACTCATGATATTTTTATACAGGTTAATACCCAAATAGAACTCAGCAATCTCTTGTTTGTTATAGATCGACCAATCAAGAGGGGCGAGTAGTGCATTAATTTTTTGCTCGTAAACAGGCCAGAGTAGTTTACTGTCAGTGCTGATCTGGCGAGATACGGAGTGACGCAGTGGCGCACAGAGTTCTTGCAAAAAATTCTCGTCGCTGGACTGTCGGATATGTTGGATCAAACGGTTATTATTGAAGCTCTCACGTCGCTGCATTAACAATTGAAGGCGGCCGGATAAAATGGCCATGCTCTCATTGAGCTCATTGATAGATTGTTGGTCGAGCTCGGTGAAGTAGCTGTAATCAATCGACGCGCTCCAAGTTTTCATCTTATGGTTCAAGCGTACGCAGGCAGAGGCGGCATAGGTGAGATGCTTTTTCTGCCAGTGGTTGAGGCTCTTTCCTTGGTAGCGCAACACAACGTTGGCGGCAGCAAAAAAACGCTGGCGCATGCTGCGGTACAAATATTCTGGCTTGCTGTTGAAAGGGAGGTAGGTGGTAATAAACAGTACGCTTACGGCAAGGTAAAGCATTAACATTACCGTGAGAATAACGGCGAAGTTATACTGCATTTGATTATCGATGCCTAAGACGAAGAGCCCGAGCAGGAAGAACATTGTCACAGGCCCTGGCAGTAAATAAAAACCGATGAAGGCATAGACAAAGATAAAGATAAATAAGCCGCTCCAGTGGCTGAGGCCTGGCAGGATAAACACGTAGGCAAGGCCAGCAAAGAGAAAGGCAAAGGTGAAAAGAAGGAATAGCAGTTTCGGCTTGATCGGAGTAAAGCCGACTAAGGGGACAAACATGGTGGCAAAGGTGACAAAGCTATAGCCACCTGGGGGGTTGAAAAAGAACCAGAGGCTATGTGCCAACCAATACGTGATGAATGCCATCGCGCCGAGCTTAAAGCTCTCTCTGTCCAGCCAGATAAAGGAGGCAGCTTTAGACCTTGGCTGATAGTCAAAGTGTTGGTCACCGCTATTGAGGGAAAGCACAGTTTGATTGAGGGCTGACAGTAACTGACTGAAGCTGGCTAGCCACTCGCCGCGCGCGATACGCTGGGCGGCCTCGAAGTGGGGTAGCGTCTGCCACTGCTGCTGATCAGTTTGTCGATCAATAGCGTCTACTTTTTGCTGACCGCCTTGCCAGCATGAGTGGATGGCCGATAGTTGCGATTCGATGATGTCGAGCAGGTGTTGCTCACCGGGGAGGTGGCTTGCGCTGTTGTGCTGTTGGCTTACATCCATCACATTGGTCAAACGTGATGAGATGTCTTGGTAGTGTTGCGCAATCATCTGCCAGTGCTTACGGAGCGCGTTGGCTTCACCGGCGTCTGCGCGCATGGTGATCAGCTGTTGCTGCAAAGCTTCAGTCTTGCTGACTATCGCGGCTAACTGCGCTCTAGCTTTATCGTTGGCGCTGGATTGACGAAGCGTAGAAAATAGTTGGCAGTAATCCTCGCTGAGTGTGGTGACAGTTTGACGGATATTGAGCGAGGGTTTGGTTGGCCATATGAAACTGCCTATCAAAGTGTAAACGACGATGCCGAAGGTGGTCATATAAGCGCGTTCAATGCCGTAGAGTAGGGAACCATCAAAATCGCCACCGTTATAGCTCATCATCACCATGACACCGGTTAGCATAAAGACGGTGTTGTCGCCTTGGCAGCATCGGTAGATATAAAATACGATAGCCACTACAAGGGAGACGGCGAGGAAGTAGAGTGCAGTATGACCAGATAGCAGTATGATCAACCCGACACCAATAACCATGCCGATAAGGGTGCCAATGACTCGATAGGTACCTTTTAGCAACGACTCCCTCATCCCGCCGGTGGCGACAATCAGCATGACCGTCATTGCTGCAGTCGAAGGTTGGCTCCAGCCAAAGGCCATGGGGATGATGTAAGCGAGGGTTAGGCTGAGTGAAACTTTGATGGCGAATTTAGCTTTCGGAGATAGATACCCCCCTAACAAACCATTGAGTCCTTGTCGCCATTGTGCTGCTGTCATCGCGTACTAACAGCCTGTGTGGTTGAGGTCATCTAAGTTGCCTTTTACTGTTGGTCAGTCATCAGAAAGAAGGTGTGTGTATGCGTCTTAAACGCAACTGTTACCAGTATCAAGCAATAAGATTCGCTAACATGTACGAATGTTAATGTAACGAACCTCCACTAACAAGTGACCTACGACATACTAGCATAACTCTGTTGCCGTGTGAGTGATTATACTTATATTGCTCACAGTTGCGCAGGTGGCGCTACATAGGTAAGAGAGGGGGCGTCCCTCCGAGGTTCGCAATGCGAAGCGGATATTATTTATTGAGGCAGACGGCCACGGTGGACACGATTGATATTCTGGAACTGTAGCAGGTTCAGCTCTAGAAGCGGGGTCAGTCTGCCCTGGGTGTTGGAGACCCCGGCCCAGCCATCTATGTCCATTTCAAACTCAACATAAGCAGTGCCATCCTTAATTTCAAAATAAGTCACCTCGGCTGCATCTGGGTAGGGCACAATCGATTGGGAGACCAGATAGGCGAGTTCACGCGGTGTGATGTCATCAGCAAGGGGGGAGCCAACCATTTTAATGCTAGGAAAGGGGTCTTCGCCGCCAGCTTGAATGAAGTCAGTCATCAAGCGGTAGTAGAGTTTGTCGTCTTCGGGAAGCAATAGCTCAATGGCGTTGCTTTGCTGTTGCGAAGCTACGGTGTCGATTGAGGGGGTTCCAGAGCAACCAGAAATAAGCATGAGTGGTGTTAAGGCAAGCGCTCCTACCAAGGCGAGTTGACAGATTTTATGACTCATTTGCTTTTCCTATTAATATTGTGACCGTTCAGCGTAGCGTATTTATGAGGGGGGCTTCATCTGTCTCCATCAAATATTGCTTCTATAATGTTCGATTAGTTTAAATTTGCTCGCTGATCCAGTCGATGAAGGCGGCTATCGAGGGCTCTTTTAAACGGTGCTTTTTGCACATGAAGTTGAACTCAAAGCCAGTATAGACATCGGGCAAATCAAGGGCGACAAGCCGGTTTGTGGCGATATCATTGTCCACCATGAAATCGGAAGCGAGTGCGACACCTTGCCCGGCAATGGCGGCCTCAATCGCCATCAGGATATGACTAAATACATGCTGTTGTTGACCGGCGGGGAAAGTGACGTCATTGGCTTTTTGCCAGAGCTCCCAGTCGATGCCTGTTAGCTCCTCATCAACAGCCAATAACGGTTGTTCAAAGAGTGTCTCAACATTGATGTTTTCACTGCGTGCAATGAGCTCGGGGTGGCAAACAGGAATGAGGCGCTCTTTATGTAACAGCTGGCAGGCGTAGGCAGGGTGGTTACAGCTGCCAGTAATGAACATGTCGGCAACGCTATCAGAGAGCACGGGGTCATCGGTGAACATGTTTAAGCGGATATTGATCTCGGGGTGTTGTTGCCGAAACAGTCCCAAGCGTGGAATCAGCCATTTCACGGAAAAGGAGCTGTAAACCGCAAGGCGCAGCTCAGGTGTTTCGCCGCCGGAGATTTGTTGGTTGAGCCCTGACAAGGCATCAAAAATCTGTGACAGCTCTTTATAGAGCAGTGTGCCCTTCGCAGTAAGCTTGAGTTGCCTGCCATCGCGCTTGAACAGTTGCTCGGAAAAATGCTCTTCGAGTAGCTTGATCTGATGTGAGACAGCGCTCGGCGTAATGCACAGCTCACTCGCGGCACGTGAAAAGTGCTGCTGCCTAGCGGCAGCTTCAAATACTTGTAGAGCACGCAAGGGGGGAATCTTCCTCACAATAATGACCTGCAGCTTGGTAGTTGAATTAAATTCATCAATGGTTAAAAACCTTCATTTCATCTAAATACTATCACGCTATACCATGCGCCACATTATCTCTCTCGCTCCGTGTTTGGTCTAAAAAAGACGTTGTTGCGCAAAGCCACTGTCGTCAATAAATTTGTGTAGTTTGCTGTTATGAAAAGAAATGTACTTTTGGGAATCGCGTTGCTGATTATCGGTAGCGCCTTTAGCTCCGTCTATGATGTCGCGATTAAATGGTTGCCAGCGGATACTAATGCCGCCACCTTTATGCTGGTGCGTCAGTGTGTCTCTATACTTATTGCCTTGCCGCTATGGTTACACGCGGGGGCTTCGACATCGAAGAAAATGAAGATCCACCTGATTAGAGGTAATATCGGTGTCTTTGGTGCATTATTTCTTGTACTAGGCTTGATGTCATTGCCGCTAGCTACGGTAAGCTCGTTATTTTATTCGGCACCATTAATGATCATGTTGATGGGCGGCCTTTTTCTAAAGGAGAAAATCAGCGGCGTGCAAGCGTTAGCTTGTATTATCGCCTTTGTCGGTATCCTTATTATTCTCCGGCCAAGCCAGGTCAATATCTTCGGGCTTGCAGTGATTGCCTCGGCATTTGTGTTTTCAATCTGTCAGTTACTATTGAAAAAGCTGCCGCATAGCGAGTCACCGGCGATTACATTGTTTTTCACAAACCTATTTGGCTTTCCGCCGGTGCTGGCGTTTGTCGCTTACCAGGGTGTAGAAGGGCTGAGCTGGTCATTACTGCTGGTCGCTATACTCGCCAATGGCTCGTTATTAATCTACCAATGGTTCTGTGTGCTTGCCTATCGACAAGCCCAGGCCAGTGAGATAGCTATTGCTGAATACTCAGGTTTACTGTTCTGCATATTCTTCGGTTGGCTGTTTTTTGATGAGTGGTTGGATGGCCTTAGTTGGTTGGGTACCGCATTGGTTATCATGCCATCGCTTCTGTTGTCTTGGTTATCTTCTCGTAGGGGTAGAGGCTGGGCGGGGTTTTTTTGGGGCAAGTTACGGGGCCGCAGTGTGGTTGCCGAAGCGGAATAAATAATGAAGGTTGGTTAACGCAGACTTTACTGATGTGTCGTTTTTTTTAAATAGAGCTCTTCCGTCTGTTCTGCCCACTTACTGCTATTGAAGGCTGTTTTTCATGTGGTGGCTGTTAGAGCGTTAAGTTTTTGTATTTTTGAGAAAAATATTATTATGTTTGTAGGAAAAAGGGTTAACCAGTAGCGATTTCACTTTCGCTATGCTTCCCGGCTTGTTGTTATGGTCGTTATACTTCGCGCTCATTGACATAATAATGGATTAGTTATGAATAAGAATCTTCTTTCTGCTATCAGTGGGGCTGTTTTGCTATGCAGCAGCCTCTTTAGTATTACATCTCTGGCTGAGCTGACACGCGAGCAAATAATGGCTGTGGTAGAGGCGTCGCCTGCGATTGTGGCGGTACACGATAAGGGGCAATGGCTTGATTTGTTTGCCGAGCAATCAAAGATTGAGGATCCCGTCGGCACACAGCCGCACAAGACGTTATGGGACGAGCAGACGCAAAGTTACAGCAAGTTACCTCTCGACAATTTCTATGACACTTTCATTGCCACTAACAACATAAGTTTTCATGTGAAGGAGGACATTGTCGCAGGCAATGAAGTGATTCGAGACGTTGATATCACAACGGTGATGAGCTCCGGCCTGGTGGTGGTCGTGCCGACGCATTTGCGTTACAAAGTGATTGAAGAGCAGGGCGAAGCTAAGATCAAGCGTTTGGCTGCACATTGGGAGCTGAACGCGATGATTGGTCAGGTCTTGGGGGATCAAGCAGGGCTTGTCACAGGGGCCGAAATGGCTTTGAGGATGCTGGAAGAGCAGGGGGTTCAAGGGGCGATGGGTTATCTCAAAGGGATGACTGTCGGTATTTTTGATTTGGGTAAGAAGAAAGCGTTGCGTTTTGCCGAGGTAGTCAATAGTGGCAGCAAGGCGGAGCTAAAAAATCAGTTTAGTTGGTGGAAGGGGGATGTTGAGTTCCCTGTGGCTGGTATCCGTTATGACTTGGACGGTTTTGATCTTCGCCGTCAAGGTGTGACACTCAGTTTGTCAGAGCTAAAGTCGGCAGGTTGGTACACGAGTGCACGCTTTAATCTTGTTGATCAAGGTGTGCAGCGAAGCGGTATTGTCTTCTTCAAGTTTGATGAATATACATACCGTATCAAACAGGTGCGCTTCTTCTGGGAGTGAGCGTATCTAAAAGCTGTGTGTTGTTGATGTATAGCGCTAGTCTCTAGCGCTATAGTAGGCAAGAGGCAAGAGGCTAGGGGGTGTGCAGCTCGATAATACTGGTAGCCGTTGAGCTACTTTGTAGCATGCGTATTTTTTCACTCTTATGCTGGTCTGTAGAGGCTGGGCATGGGGAATGAATGCTTACTCGAGAAAACCTCACCCTTTTGTTCATTTGATCATTGTTACGCGGTTGTAATGTTGGCTTGTTGATACAGCCAACTCTATTCTTGATATGAGCATGATAAGACGGTTAGGCGGAAACAATACTAAAGAGTACGCAATGTCTTGACAGCACCTTTCGGCTGTTTATAATTTTACCTGCTCTTTGACGCAGAAAGCATTTATGTCCGGTTCAGAGATAACCATTATGACTAGTGTTAAGTCATGATTATCATAAACTATAACTGCAGTAGAAGAGTTCGGCCTCGTTTTAGAGGTGTTTTACATCAATAATTATAGGGTTCAGGTATGTCTAATACTTCCACCGGAACGGTTAAATGGTTCAACGAATCAAAAGGCTTTGGTTTTATTGAGCAAGAGTCCGGTCCAGACGTTTTCGTTCATTTTAGTTCTATCCAGGGCTCAGGTTTTAAGACCTTAGCAGAAGGTCAAAAGGTAGAGTTCATCGTGACTGATGGTCAGAAAGGCCCTCAGGCAGAAAACGTTAACCCCGTTTAACACCTGAGCTTTCGTTTTGACGATCCGGTCATCGATCGGGTTGATAAGTTACGACGGCTGCGATGCAGGCCGTCGTGAATTATTTTGGGCTTTGTTCCCACCTCTGTAAGTTTTCTCCGGCAACATCTGTGTTGTTAGCTCTAGTGCCAAACCATTTTTATCTATCCCCTCGACGATTCTCATCTACAGTTAGTCAGTGCGAACCGATAACAAACCTATCGAGTGCTCTCTGGTGACTGAGGGCTAGAAAAGTATTGCAGGCTATAGAGTTGTTGTTCATCGATCCACTGTTTGACCGGTATTAGGCCGGCTTGTTGAGCAAGTGCGGCGAAGCTTTCGACGGTGTACTTATAAGATTGCAATGTTTGAATGCGCTCACCGGCCCGAATGGGTATCGTCTGCCCTAGCAGCTCTACTTCGTGATCTACGCTGCTTTGTAAGTGCATCTCTATGCGTTGCTTGTCTTCATTATAGAAGGCCACATGATCGAATAAGTCCTGGTCAAAGTTACCATCTAGAAGCTCATTCGCGTGCTGGAGGGCGTTGAGGTTGAAGTCGGCTACGAGCCCCTGCTCGTCGTTGTAGGCTTGCTGTAATATCGATGTATCCTTTTGTAGATCAACACCAATCAGTAGGCCGCCGCTAGGTGCGATGAGTTGATGAATTTGACGAAGGATTGTGATGGCTTGCTCAGGGGGATAATTAGCAATGCTCGACCCCAGGTAAAGGACGCATTTTTTGAGTTTTCGATAGTGCTCAGGTAGTTGACTGCTGGTCGTAATGTCGCCAGCTATCGGATGAATGTAGAGCTCTGAGAAGTCTTGCTGTAAGTGGCAGGCAGATTGGAATAAGAACTCAGCCGAAATATCGATGGGAACATAACATTGAGGTTGTAGGGGGGCCAACAAATGGCGGACCTTGCCGCAATTACCTGCGCCGTGCTCAATAAGCATTTGCCCCGCCCCCATGTATTGAGCAATCTCCTCACTGTGTCGTTGTAATAATAGGGACTCCGTGCGAGTCAGATAATATTCGGGCAGGGCGGTAATCTTTCCAAATAGGGCGGACCCGTATTCGTTGTAGTGAAACTTTTGATCAATACGTTTGTTTGGGCGGTTTAGCCCGACGAACAGCTCGTCACTAGGGTCTACTAATGTTTCTTTACTGATGATTTGTTCTGTGGATTGCATTCCTTGCATGAGCCATCCTTGTTGTACGTGATATTGAATATGATGTTGAGCCGAAAGGCTAGCTCATTCTTATCGGCTGCTGTGCGCTAAAGTCTGATGTCGCGCACTCTTTGTCGATTAAATCCGTTTTAATCGAGGTCTTAAGTATAGACGGTGAATCGTAGTTGCTATGGTGTTGAGAGTGGGGGAGATCAAATCACACCTTTGACTTAGTCTATTGTGAGTTTATCTCGCTGATATTTCAATGCTAAAACGCGCTAATAATTGTACATATCAATGGTATACCTAGCTATTAGTAGCGGTGGGGAAACACGCTATGCTTAATGGTCAAGGCTAATTAATGAAAGGGAAAGGAAATGAGTAAAACCTTTTGGGCGAAATCGATCGCTGTTGTTTTTCTTCTGCAAAGCATGATGCCAGCGGCAATGGCGTGTACGGGCATCGTACTTCATGCTAAGGATGGTACAACAGTACCTGCTCGGACAATGGAGTTTGGCTTTGATATTAAATCCAATATTGCCGTCGTTCCAGCTAATACAGCTATCGATACCTTGACTTCAAATGAGGATAAGAAAGGCTTTAGCTATAACAATAAGTATGGCTTTGCAGGGGCGACAGCGCTAGGCAAGCCAATCATTGTGGATGGTATGAATGAGAAAGGGCTTTATTTTGGCGCCTTCTATTTTAATCACCTTGCAGTCTATGAGGAATTGACTGAGGCTAATCAGAGCAAAGCCATCTCCAGCGAGGAGTTGGGTAACTGGTTGCTCGGTAATTTTGCAACAGTTGAAGAGGTGAAGACTGCGCTCTCTTCCGTTCATGTGGTCGGGACTTATATCGATGCGATTAAGAGCTTCGCCCCACTACACTATGCGGTTACCGACGCCAGCGGTAAGTCGATTGTTATCGAATATACGGCCAGTGGTCTACGTATCTTTGATAACACTGTTAATGTGGTGGCAAATAACCCGACCTACGATTGGCACCTCACCAATCTGAATAACTATATTGGCTTGATGTCAGATAATCGTGAGACCATCACGGTCGGCACCCAGAAGCTCAAGCCCTTTGGTGAGGGTACTGGTCTTGTTGGTCTGCCAGGTGATCACTCCTCTCCCTCTCGTTTTGTGCGCGCGGTAGCTTTCGCGAATACTGTGTTACCAACCAAGGGCGCGGCTGATACCGTCTTCACCGCATTTCACCTTCTCAATACCTTCGATATACCGAAGGGCTCGATACGTGAGCAGGGGGCCGATGGGGTGTTTACTGACTATACAGTCTGGACATCGGTGGCTGACACAAAAAATGTAGTCTACTACTACAAGACTTATATCACGCAGTCGGTAGAGAAGATTGACATTAAGAAAGCCTTGGAGGGGCTTACTAAACCGAAGATCATCGTTATGGAGAGCGGCTTTGAGGTCAAGGATCGTTCTAAGGGTCTCTAGTGGGGCAAGATGTCTAACTTAGTTGTGAGGAGGGTGGCTCTCGATAATAATGGATTATCGGGAGCTATTTTTGTTTAGAGCGCGGCTTTCGATTGCCTTGATACGGTTCACGCCTTGAGTGACGCGCAGTACAGTAAGGAAAGTGATATATTAGCTGGCTGATTGAATGGCCGCATTGAGTACTTGTAGCTGTGGTAGGTCCTACTTAATTTAGTGGGAGCAGTGAGTGGATATACTTAAAGTAGTGCGTTATTAGACAAGAGTTTATTAGATAAAGGGTTATTAGATGTCCAAGAGTTTTGAGGTACAGGGTGAAATCCACTCTATCGGTGATACAACGGAGTACGGGAATAACGGTTTTACCAAGCGTGAGTTCGTGATTAAGCTGACCGGCGAGGGAGAGAATACTAGTTACCCTAACTATGTTGCGCTGGAACTGATTAAGGATAAGTGTGCACTAATGGATGCTTATCAAATCGGCGATGAAATCGTCACTCACTTTAATTTATCGGGTCGCCTTTGGGCAGGTAATGGTAAGGGTGAGAAGTGTTTTACCAGTCTTCAGGCATGGAAAGTTGCCGCCGCAAGTGCTACAACTGCGGATAGTAGTGATAACTATTCCTATGATCAATCGGCGACTGCACCAACTTATGATGACGTTCCCGCTGACGTCTCTAGCAAAACAGCCAATAGTTTTGATGACGATATCCCGTTCTAGAATGAATGGCTTTGCTGCGTGAGCTATTGCGGCCCGAGCCTTCTCGGTGGCTATGAGACGCTGTTATCACTTGTAGCCTGCCGATCGCCCAGCAACGATGACAAACTCCCAACAGCTTGATTGAGTTTGGATAAATAAGAAAAATAGCGCTTGAAATCAGTGTATAGTCACAATGTGTGCTTTATTTTTTGACAGTATGCTTAGTAGGATGAAAGCTGGATAGCGTGGGAGTTTCTCAATGGGGTCGATAAAAAAACAGTTGGATATCAGTCGCATGGAATTGCTCGATATGGGTATCCGCGGCAATACTCTACTGCACTTTCGTGCGACAGCTAAAACCTTATCGGTGGTCGATGAGCGATCTGATGTGATTTTCGAGCGCCTTGTCGAGCAGCAGCAGGCTATGTCCTTTATTCCTCTTCCTGCTAAATTATTGAATGCTGATTCTGAACTCGCCAGTTCAGAGCCATTGGAAGACCAGTTGCAGCTACTGAGTGGTCCTGAGCGGCATATCGACTGCCACTTGCAGACCAAGTTAGCAGCGAGCCTTCTCGATAAGCGGTTACTGAAAATTAGTACCGAGGCGAATAGCTTTTATCAGGAACAGGGTGTCGATATCCTCTATCTGGCACTAGGTTTTCTGACTTGGTACGAAGACGGTCATCCGGACAAGGCCCGTCAAGCGCCGCTCATACTGGTCCCCGTTAAATTACAACGAGGTTCCGCTAAGGAACGTTTTAAGCTCCATTACACTCAAGCAGATCTTGGGCCGAACCTAACACTTGCGGCTAAGTTGAAAATGGAGCTTAAGATTGAGCTACCAGAGTTTGCCGAGGAATTGACACCAGAAGAATACTTCGCTGCAGTAGAAGCTGCGGTTGCTGCTCAGCCACGTTGGCAAGTGAGCAGAAACCATGTTGCGCTAGGGTTGTTTTCTTTTGGTAAGTTTCAGATGTACCAGGATCTCGCCCCCGATAGTTGGCCATCATACTGTCAGCCAGACCAGCATCCGGTATTGCAGCGGCTACTAGGAGAGGGTTTCAAGGCCAGTGATAGCGATGATCTGCCTGTTGAGCCGAAGAAAGCGCTTGATCTAACGGGGCTCAGCTTTGTAAAAGATGCAGACTCTAGCCAGACCTCGGCAATACTTGCGGTGAGGAATGGCGAAAGCCTGGTGATCCAGGGGCCACCCGGCACGGGTAAATCACAGACGATTACTAACATTATTTCTCAGTCGATCGCCGATGGTAAGAGTGTACTATTTGTCGCGGAGAAAATGGCGGCATTAGAGGTGGTAAAAAGCCGGCTCGATGATTGTCAGCTTGGTGAGGCAGTGCTTGAGTTGCACAGCCACAAGAGCAATAAGAAGTCAGTGCTGTCAGAATTACGCAGAACCTTAGAACTCGGTGTACCTAAGGTAGAAGACTGTGCCGCTGACAAGGCTAGGCATCGCCTGTTGCAGCACAAGTTAGATCGTTATTGTCGTGAAGTGAATGCGCCCATCCTTAATAGCGGTATGAGTTATATCGATGCGCTAGGCTATGACTTACAGCTAAGCAAGGAGTCATCAGGGCATAATTTACCCGTGTTAGACTTTGAGTTGATGCGTGAGTGGGATAGCGAAGACTTTGATCGTGCATGTACATTGGTGCGGCCGCTGGTGTCGCACTTAAGTGAGATGGGCGTGCCGAGTAGTCATCCGTTCTCTCAGTCGAAGCTTGAAGATTTCTCTCCTGCAGCACAATCTCAGTTGTTAGAAACGTTAGCGCAGTGCGACATTTTATTGGCAGATAGTCAGCAGCAGAGTCGTGTGCTTGCAAAGCAGGTGGGGTTGCCGGCACCGACAACGGTTAATGCCATTGTCGGTTTATGTGCGGCGGTAGAGCGGTTGTTGAGTGCACCCCGTTTGGCTGGCTTGAACTTAGAGGCAGCTGAGTGGCGTGACAGCGAAGAGCAAATTAACCAACTGATTGCTACTGCGACAGAAATCAGTGTGATCAAAAATAGCCGTTCTGGGGTTCTGATTGATCAGGCTTGGTCCGCGGACCTGTTGGCTGCCAGGCAGGCTTTTGCAACCACCGGAGAGCATTGGTGGCGCTCGTTTTCGGGGGCCTATAGGCGTGCTGAAGCCTGCCTTAAGGGGTTGTTGCTTATTGACCTACCTGAATCCAGCGACGATTGCTTGGCTTTATTAGATGATGTGTTGAAAGTACAGTCGCTGAATGAGCGTTTTGAAGGTCAGGCATCACTCGGTGAGCGTTTGTTTGGATCGCGTTGGCGTGGTTTAGACAGTGATTGGGTGGAGCTGCAAGAGCTAGCAGAGTGGTTAATTGTTTTCTATCGACAGCCAGGGCCTGATGCGTTGTCATCTGGAGCGTTACGCTTTTTGCAAGATGGCGATAGTCTCGCGAAGGGGCAGCAACAGTTGGCCTGCATGGTCGAGGCTGTCACAGCCATGCGCGACGGTATGGAGAGCTTGGCACAGCAGTTGAAGATTACACGTTTAGAGGATGAAAACGTGTTACTCACCGAGGAGTTCGGTGTATTGCAACAACGCTGTGTTGCATGGCGAGAGCAAGTTGACTCGCTGTATCAGATGACACGCTACAACTGCCTGGCCCGCATCTTACGCAGTAAAAAGCTAACAGCGATCGAGAAGCTCGCTTTTCATTGGCAGGGCCCGCCACATTTATTATTAACGACGCTGAAAAAGACCTGGTATGAAGGCCTACTTCATGAGGCCTACAGTCATAGTGTATCGATTAAGCATTTCGATCGCTTGAATCACGAGAACATAATTGACGAGTTTAAGACACTTGATGGCGAGTTGTTTCTGCATGCGCAAGAGGCGTTAGTTGAGCGACTGCATGAAAACCTGCCGCATGCGAGTGCTGCAGGAGAGGCGGGCATCATTCGCCATGAAATGAGCAAGAAGCGACGCCATATGCCGCTGCGGCGCCTATTAAAACAAGCGGGGCGGGCCGTTCAACAGATAAAGCCAGTTTTCATGATGAGTCCAATGTCGGTGGCAACCTACCTAGAGCAAGGGGCGATTGATTTTGACTTGTTGATTTTTGATGAAGCTAGCCAGATTAAAGTGGTCGATGCTATCGGCCCTATTCTTCGGGCTAAGCAGGTCGTGGTGGTCGGTGATACTCGGCAGATGCCTCCTACAGACTTTTTCAGCCAGAGCTTGGAGCTTGAAGATGAGGAGGCGGAGCGCAGTCAGACTGCCGACATAGAAAGTATCTTGAATATGTTCATCTCTAAGGGGGCACCCGAGACGATGTTGCGTTGGCATTATCGCAGCCGACACGATTCGCTGATTACCGTGTCTAATCATGAGTTCTATGACGGCAAGCTGATGATCTTCCCTAGCCCAGGGGTGAACGCACAAGCTAAAGGTCTATCTTTTCAGCATATTCCTGAGGCAATCTATGATCGAGGCGCTTCGCGAACCAACCCATTGGAAGCGAAGGTGGTGGCTGAGGCGGTGTTAGACTTTGCGCAGACAACACCGCAGTTAAGCCTTGGTGTTGTTGCCTTCTCGACGGCGCAACGTGACTGTATTCTGGAAGAGTTGGAGCACTTACGCCGTGAAAACCCCGACTGCGAAGACTTTTTTAATGAGGAAAGATTGGAAGGCTTCTTTGTTAAAAACTTGGAGAATGTCCAGGGTGATGAGCGAGATACTATTTTTGTCAGTATCGGTTATGGCCGCACAATTGATGGTGGTGTGAGTAAGAGTTTCGGCCCTATCAATCTCGATGGCGGTGAGCGCCGCCTCAACGTTTTAATTACTCGTGCACGGCTCGCGATGGAGGTGTTCTGTAACTTTACCGCGGAGCAACTCGGTGACGTCGACGACAGCCCGTTTGGTGTTCGAGCGTTAAAGAGTTTTATTCACTATGCCGAAAGCGGTGACTTAGTGAACGAGTGCGAACCTGTGGTACAACACGAGACCCCCTTTGAAAACCAGGTGACGGAAGTGATTCAATCACTGGGTTATGAAGTCGAAGCGCAGCTCGGCACAACGGGCTTTTCTATTGATATCGCTGTGCGAGACCCTCAGCATAGTGACCGCTACCTTTTGGCCGTCGAGACCGACGGCGCCAATTATGGACATGCTAAAAATGCTCGAGACCGTGACCGCTTGCGGCAAAGCGTGCTCGAAGGGTTGGGTTGGCGCTGTCATCGGGTCTGGAGCACGGATTGGTTCCGCAGCCCAAAGCGTGAGACTGATCGCCTCAAAGAGGCTATTGATGAGGCAGTGAGCTATTATCATCAGCTCGACGACGGTGCCGCAGAACGACTACGTAGTGCCGGAGACCCCAACGGTCAGCAGGCACGTGTGGCAAGGCTGTTAGAGGTTGAAGGTGAGGCGCTGGTGCCAGCCTACACACTGACGAGCGGCGACATTGGCATTGCTCGAGCAGTAAAGATCCATAAATTGCATGTGGCGGTGATTAATAAGGCAGTACAACGCATTGTCGAAATAGAGGGCCCTTTGCATATTAAGGATGTTGCTGATCGACTGTCTGAGAGTGCCGGCTATGTTCGCGTGGGGCCAAGGGTGGTGCCTCATCTGGAAGCGTCACTGCCAATAGGGCACGCTGAAGGGCTGTTTTATTTAGAAAATAACTTTATCTATTGTAATGGCGACAAGCAGGTTGCGGTGAGGGACCGCTCGGCGTTAACAAGCCGTCAGCGTAAGTTGGAGCATATCCCGCCTGAAGAGCTTGAGGCCGCGTTGTTACTAGCGATTGAGGTGGGCTTTAGTCTCTCTGCAAAGGCAGCCGTTACCGAGGCGCTGACACTGCTTGGTTTCCAGCGCAAGACTGAAAAGGCGCGACTAGTAATGGCTGAGAGGCTGAAGCAGTTGCTTGCCGAGGGGCGGGTGAAGCAGGAAGGGGAGTTGATTAGCTGCTTAATTAAAGAGCGTGCTTAAACTCGGTGAGAGTTGACACTGGCGAGGCGGTGTTAATCGCTTCGCCTGTGATGAGCTGCCGTTGTGACGAGTGATAGTCGTGGTAAATGATAGTCGGGGTAAAAATAGTTGTGCTAAATGATAGTTGTGATCAGTAGCTGCAGTGCCTATTGTTTATGGCTGACAAATGAGTACAGTCTTGCCGATGATTTCAGCGTTATCAATTTGCCGGTGTACCTCTGCGGCTTCTGCTAGAGGCCTGCGTTCGGCTATAACGGGTTGCAGTTTGCCTTGTCTTAGCCACTCGAACAGTTCGCCGATGTCTTCTTTAAACTCTTCCTGGTGGCTTTCACGTCGTTTCTGAATATTAAAAAAACAGCTCTTCTTACCATCGGGCAAGAGCTTCCAGCCAGCTAACAACTTAAAGAACCCCCATAGTAGAGAGGGCAGCTTCTCCTCCCCAGTGGTAAGTTGGTAGGCACCAAAGCCGATCAGTGTGCCGCCACGCTTAAGACATTGGTATGAACGCCCCCAGCTCTTGCCGCCGATGGTGTCGAAGACAATCTCGACGCCTTGTTTATCGGTGAGTTGCTGCACGCGCTCGACGAAATCTTCGCTGCGGTAATCGATCGGCTTGGCGCCGAACTTTGCGAGTAAGGGGTGCTTGGCTTTCGATGCTGTACCTATCACTTTTATCCCCATTAGCCGCCCCAGCTCACAGAGCGCTGAGCCGACGGCGCCGCCGGCGGCATGAACAAGGGCAGTGCTGCCAGAGGGCAGGGGGCTGACGCGTTTTAACATCTGATAGGCGGTGCCATAGGAGAGTATCATGGCGACAGCTTCTGCAGGGTCTAGGTCATCAGGCGCAGCAATCACTCTACTCGCCTCAACGGTTAAATACTGAGTGTAGCCGCCAATCATGCAGAGGTCTGCAACGTGGTCGCCGACCTGGAACTGGGTGACTTTGCTGCCAACCTTGTCGACGACGCCAAACCAATCGTAGCCTATCACGAAGGGTGGTTTAGCCTTATTGTCGACATATTGCCCTTCGCGGATAATGGTGTCAGTGAAGCCGGTGCCTGCGGCTAATACTTTGATACGCAATTCATGCTCTGTTGGTTCGGGCAGTTGCAGCTCTCTCTTAAGCTGTAACACTTCTGGCCCGCCAAATGCTGTCACGACCACCTTTTCATAGGGCATGCTGATACCTTTTTTGATTGTTAGCGTCGTCTGCAGTGCCCCCGTTACCAGGTGATCACAGTTTCAGCATGATTGGTTTAAATCTGCGGGTGAGACGCACGACTCATTGTCCAGCAATAGGCGTTGGAGCTTATCGTAGTTAGGGCTGTTTCGATAGGGGCTATCGATAGGTTGTGCCATTATGCTTGAGCCAGCCATTGGCGTGTCGCCCTTTGGGGTCATGGTGTGTCCAATGGACAACGCCACCGCGATTATTCCATTCGTACTCGCCATAGAATTCGACTCTGTCGCCCTTATTGAGCTTGGCCACTCGGGAAGATAGGTCGATGTTATGTGCAATGAGGATAGTCTGACCACTATCGAGGGCTAAGATGAACTTCTGGTGACGACTGCCTTTATTATCATCACGCAAGATAGCTTTGACAGTACCTGAACCGCGAACCTGTATATTGCTCAGCTTGTTGTCGAGTGCATTGCTTAAAGCGCGGTCATCGTTGACTGAAAGAGCAGCTTTGTTGCTCGTTTCAGGTGAGAAGGTTGTAGAATCGGTGAGATAAAAGTACGCGGCGAGAGCCAACAAGATGAAATAGAGTATTTTCTTCATGAGCATATGTCTCTCGGAAGTGTCTTATCGGTTAAGGATAAATGAGTGGTGTGCGGGGGGGAACATTTCGCTGAATCAACCTACGGGCTAAGAAGATCATGACATAAAAGCGTGTAAGGAGGTAGGCAGTGCGATGCCGCCGCACTATTGAGACTAGCGTAATACGAACAAGGCGACACCGTAAAGTGTCGTCTTGTTACTGAACCCTATTATTTAATCGACGAAACAAGGTAGTCAATGATGGGCTCATGGCCTGTCCGGTTAACCGTCATTGCAGGTACCTCATACTTGGGCGGGTTAATAACTCCCCTAGCAATCAGTGAATCCAACGTATCGATATAAGCCAGTCCGGTTTTGCCGACCATCAGCGAGCTGATATCGCGTTCTTGATGGAGCTTTAGGACATCTCTAAACCCTCTCAGGTAGAGGTGGTCTTTGGTGAAGCCGCCACCCCGGAATACTCGCATGGTCTTAGTGAAGGCGGCGTCTTCACTGAGCTGATAATCATTGCTAAGACGACTAAAGACTTGCTGGAAGCTGCGCCCTTTTACCATCATATTGACCGCCAATACACGTAACGACAGTCTCTTTAGCCGATTGAGGTCGATATTACCCGAGAGGTATTCTGCCATCACGGCAAGCCCCTCCTGGGTGTAAGTATTCCCCGGAAGGCCTAGCTTAAAGATTTTCAGTGGTTGCTGAAAAGCATTGAACGAGGTCACCATGTGGACACCGAGTTCGTGATGAATGAGCGCGTTGAGCGCCTTCTTCGAAAACTTAGCGTTTTTGTTGATGAGAATATTCTTTCTTTCGACCATAGCCTGGGCAACGATCTTAGCGCTAATGATGACTTTGCAGTCGATATTCAGCGCAGCCGCGGCCTCCTCAAACAGGCGCTTGGTTTCCTCGGCACCGAACTCTTCGACTTCAACATCAGCATCTGGCAGCGCTGCTGCGTGCAAGATGAATTCAGCGTTAGCGATGTCATTGGCACTTGGCTCTCCGTAATAACGCATGGAGTTATAGAGGAAATCCGGGGTACCGACCTTGCTGAGTAATTCAACTTTAATCGCATAGGCATTGACGACATCACGGTACAGCGCACGTATCGTTGGGTCTTGAATGTCGGCGACGGGCAAGCTGTATAATTGCTCCTTAAACTCATAGGGGTCAATTCTCAGCTGACGATAGGTAAACTGAGGTTCATAGTGGCGACGCCCTAGGAAGCGACGCTTCTCTTGGGCGAGGTTAATCGGGTTGACATAGCTGAGAGTCTGGAAGTTATTGGCCAGTTTATACAGTGTCTTATCGACGAACAGCATCGCGTTGTCGAGATTGTTCGGTAACAGTTGTGCAGGCGTTAGTTTAGCGCGCTTAAACTTATCGTTAAACGCTGCTGCCGCCTCCATGACCGCGAGATGAAGTCCCTGATGAATGGCGTCCAACACCAACGGGAACGGCTCACCGGTGAATTCATCCATAAACACCTTCTTAATCTCCAGTGGAATAGCGAAGGTGTTATTGAAGTTACGGTTGATGAAATAACTGTGGTAGCCATTTCCTTTGAATACGACATCACGCGCCACACTATTGTCGACGTTAGGAAGCGCTATGTCGGCCAACCTGCCTTCAAACTGCTCGAGGATTGACTTACCCCGGCGGGTATTAAGGTGGGCGGTACCGATGTTGAATAACGGGGATACCGGATAGTCTCGGCTGCGCCAATTGTAGGAGTGTACGTCGACCAACAGGCAACCACCAAAGCGCTGCTCGAGTTCACTCAATATCGCCTTGAGTATACGAAAGTAGCGGTGATGTTTGGCGAGGCTAGCCTTACGCTCAGCTGGACTGAGTGGGCTAGACCATACCTCTTTTCCCCATGCCTGATCGTAGACCGCAAGGTTTGGAGCACGATTTAAATCGTACTCGTAACGAGAGTCGTGTACACATAGCGTAATTGGGAACGAGGTGATCAGCTCATCGGTGAACAGGTCTTCCTCGATCTGACGTTCGTCGCTGTCGAGTAAACACTTTGACTGCAGCTCCTCGCGCAGTCGACCGCCCGCATGAATGGCAGTACAGATGTACGGTACATACTCCTCGATTTTGATGCTCAAGGAGTGATCCTCAAGCATTGCCTCGAAACCGTCACCCGCTTTAATAGCGGCAAGCATTTCTGCTTCAGATAGCGTCAGCATCTTCAATTACCTGTCTGAATTCGTTTTTACGGCTTCTTACTAGCTCCTTGGCACTGACGACGCTCTCGACAAAGTCGATAACCTGTGTCTGCAACTTGGTGCGGTTGAGTTTGTTAATACGGGTAATGCCACCTGGGCTTAGCACGTTGATCTCTAGTAACTTGTCGCCAATCACATCGATGCCGGTGAAATACAGGCCATCACGAACCAACTTAGGACCGATGAATCGACAGAGTTTGCGCTCTTTCTCGGTCAGCTTATGTTTCACAACATGGCCACCGGCATGAACGTTAGAGCGAACATCGCCTTCGGCAGGAACACGACGCATGGCGCCGATTGGCTCACCATTAAGCATCAATATGCGCACATCACCCTTTTCAGCACCGGCGACATAGTCCTGCAAAATCACATAGTTACCCCCGTGTCCCTGTTCGTCACCACCGATGTAGAACTCCAGTAATGAGCTGAAACTTTGGCGCGCATTTTTTTCAACCAGAATGACGCCGCGACCGCCGTAGCCATCAAGAGGCTTGAGGATCATTTTTTCGGACTCGGATTCATCAAAGATACGCTCGAGATAACGACGGTTTTTAGAGACGTGCGTGGCTGGAATAAACTCACTTGCCGAATCGTTAAACGATGCGGTGTACAGCTTGTTGTTAGCGACTCGCAAGCCATCAATATCATTCATGATAAAAGTATCGTCGCGTACAGAGTCCAAGAAGTTGAGAGCAAGCGTGTCCAGAGGCGGATTGGCGCGCATAATTATTGCGTCAAAGCCTGCCAGGGGCAGAAGACAGCGTCTGAAAACCGCATTGCGATGGAAGCTGGGTATATTGTCAGTCTGCTTGGTCTTCTTGCTGATCACATCGCAAAAGGCACTGGCGACATTGTCTCTAATCGTCAGATTATGCAGGGTGGTTATCGCGACAGTGTGTTTGCGTGCAAAACACTCGTGTATGAGGCGCAACGTCGTGTCGTTTTCGGCTTCAACGCGCTCCCAGGGGTACATAATAAAGCATATTTTCATGGTGCTAGTTCCTAGTCGTTTTGGGGGTAAAATACGAGCGTACTTTCACGCCGCGACAGTGATGTTGCGAGGTGAGAAATCGGCTCAGGTGGAAATTTTGGCGAATGTATCCGATTGTAAAACGCTAGGCAATATTAATTTTTGTTATGAAAATAAAAAATATACGTTGGTGGTGTTTTGGTGTGCCTACTGCTAAGTATTGTTTCGTATAACATGCTGTTATTAAAAGCTATTTGTGTTTTTTTGGTTTTGTAAAAATGCTTGTGTTAGTGGTTTTGCGGGTAGCGGTAGGTGTAATTGCTGACTGAGGTTGTGTTATTGTTTTTGCGCTTAAGGCTTTTTTAGAAAATATCTAGAGGATGATCTGATTAGACTGATAGGTGATCAGAATAGATGCTGGATTTGGTGTGATAACCACTGTAAAGCGTCGCTCATCACAGCATTTTTTGGCAATACGCGTTCGACAGGAACGCTCCAGGGCTGATGGTCGAAGCTCAGTGGTAGACGGTATAGGTTACCGTTATCGATTTCTTGTTCAACGAGGTGGCAGGGGATGTAACACCAACCGAGGCCTTGCCTGACTAGCTCTCGTAGTAGAAAGAAGTTATTGCCAGACCATGTTCTGGGTGACAGAGAGTTAAATTGTGCGAGTCCGCGCCCGTCTCCTCCTTTGAGCATGAGTTGTCGGTGGGGGATGAGGTCGCTAATGGTAATGTTATCTACGCGACTCAAGGGGTGATCTGGACTTATAACGGCGTAGAAGGGGAGGTTGCCGAGAAAACATAGATCGACACTATCAGGAAAGTCCATGTCAGCGAACATCAAGCCGAGGTGGGCGCGCCCGTCGGTGACCGCAGCAATCACATCGGGGCTTGCTATGGCGTTGATCTCCAGTGCGATTGTTGGGTACTTGCTTGAAAAATCAGAAAGAATGCCTTCCAGTGCAGGCATGATTAACGCTTCATCGACGGCGATAACCAACTCAGTCTGTACACAGCCTTGCAGCGCCTCAGCAGCAAGCTTTAATTCCTGAGATTGATGCAGTACAGCTTTGGCATAGCTCAGTAACTGCTCGCCCTGCGGTGTCAGCTGTGGTTTGCGTGGGCGGCGGTCAAAGAGCTCATTATCAAGATCAAGTTCGAGATTTGCGATGGCCTGGCTGATGGCCGATTGGGCCTTGTTAAGTTGGCGGGCACACGCTGAGAACGACCCTGTATCGGCGACGGTGACAAATATTTTAAGCTGCTCAAGACTGTACATGGAGGTTGCCGTTAATTGATTATGCTGGATTAATCTGGCTAGCCCTCATCTTACTATCATAATTACTGATAGTAACTAACTTTCTATTATCGGTTTTTTCTATACTATTCCCCCATAATCGATAATATTGGAGATTGTTAGGTGTCTTTTAAGGAGCGTATTTTTCACACGCTGATGTTCGAATTGTGTTCGTTATTGCTCATCGTGCCCGCTGCAGTACTCTTTACCGGTAAGAGCCCATGGGCGATGACCGGGTTGGCACTGGCGATATCTCTGTTGGCGATGAGCTGGAACTACCTCTATAACATTCTTTTTGACCTTTACTATGGTCATGACCGCTTAGCGCGAACATTATCTTTACGGATTTGGCATGGGACGTTATTTGAGGGGGGGTTGTTAGTAGTGACATTACCCCTGATGATGTGGGTCTTACAGCTGGATTTCTGGACTGTCTTTATTATGGATGTCGGTCTTGCGGCGTTCTATCTGCTTTATGCAATTGCTTATAATTATGCCTATGACCACCTTCGTGCGCGTTACATAAGAACACGTGAAAGCTAAAGGACATGCCCCGCTTCGCAGGGCATGGCGTTAACCTAGGACGGCTTGTCGAGTAACTTTTTTAGAATCTGCTCGCATTGTGACTTGCTCATGTTTTTCGGCACGGGATAGTTACCGAAGGCTTCCTTAATCGCACGCTTGGCTAAGAGAGGAATGTCCTCTTCTTTCAACTCAGGAAAAGTCTGTTGAATATTTAGACTGGCGTTCAGTGCTTTTACGCCGGCGATAAACTTATGCGCGGCAGCGACTTGTGTGTCGTTCTCGTCGGCAAGGTTTGCCGCCACAGCAAGCTCAGCATACCTGCCGAGTGACGCCTCAAAGGAAAATTCGAGTATGTGGGGCAGAATTACCGCATTCGCGAGACCATGGGTGATGTGGTAGTAACCACCCAGCTGATGAGCGATAGCGTGAACATAACCCAGTGATGCGCGAGTAAAGGCGGCGCCGGCATTGTAGCTAGCGATCGCCATCTCACTGCGCGCTTCCATATCGTCACCATGGCTATAGGCACGCGGAAGGTTGGCAAAGATACGTTTGACGGCATCGTAGCCATAGGCTTTAGTGACTTCGGTGGCATGTTTACCGATGTATGATTCGACAGCGTGTGTCAGTGCATCGATACCGGTTTCTGCGGTAATCTTAGCGGGCAAGCCGCGCATCAACGCCGGATCCAAAATGGCTGCATCAGGCACTAGCACAGGGTCGACCATGGCGAATTTCTGCTTGATCTTGGGGTCGGTGACAACGGCAGCGAGAGTGCATTCTGATCCCGTACCGGCGGTGGTAGGGATGGCTATAAACGGCGGTAGGGCTTTGCGAATACGCAAGGTGCCGCAGAGTTTTTTGGCGCTTTTCTTCTTCTTGACATGGCAGGCGCCAATCGCCTTCGCACAGTCCATCGGTGAACCACCACCGAGTGCGATGATGGCACCACAAGATTCTTGTTGGTAGACATGAAGGCCACGCTCGATTAGATCAAGCGTTGGATCGGGAGTGACCTCGTCGAAGACTGCGTAGTCAATGCCTGCGGCATCGAGAGAGTCGGTAAGTTGTTTGACAAGGCCGAGCTGGACTAACATCGCATCGGTAATGATAAGCGGCTTGTGGCCGTTGACTTGTTGTAACACTTCAGCTGTGGCGGCGATCTTACCTTCGCCTTCAACTAACAGTGGAAGTGGTATATCAAGTACCTTATTGGCATGGCGGCGTATCTCGATGATAATGTTTGATAGCATGAAAAGTCCCGTTTGTTTGCTGAGTGTAATCTGACGCTGTAGCGAGTGACCCTAAGGTCTTATTAATTATCAGCGAGTATGTTATTGGTGTATCAACCTTATTCTCAAATGAGAACGTATCTCGCGCCTTGATGTACGTCAGTGTTGACGGCAAGTACTTTACCCTCTAACAGAAATGTAACACAATCAAATTTTGTAGGGACAGAAAGAAAGATTGCAGTTTGATTCGTTATCTGACGATTTGTTTGTGTTTTTTTGCTAACTTACTGCCGAAATTATTGTTCGGTTTGATGATGCATACTCTCCCTAAGCTCAGCCCAAGATTACACGCTATTTTTTCTTTGATACAGCAAGTCGGTCCAGTTGATTATGTATGGGATGGCTGTTGTGATCACGGTTACTTGGGAATGCACATTCTCGATAGCAAACTATCTGGTCATCTATTTTTTGTGGATCAGCTTGAACATATTATAGCTCCGTTGGCGGCTAAGTTAAGCCACTTAGGCCTGCAAGGTTACTCATTGCTGACGATGGACTGTGGGCAGCTATCGTTGATGCAACCAGGCAGTCGGTTGGTGGTTATCGCAGGGGTGGGTGGGCGTGCATTGGTTGATATGTTGCGCTCGTTAAAGCAGCGTCATCAGGGGCAGCGCCTACAATTTATTGTTTGTGCAGCTAACTGTGTCTATGAGCTACGTGAATACTTGGCCGCAGAGTGTTACAGCCTTCTTAGTGAGCAGATTGTCAGTGACCGAGGTCGCCAGTATGAGGTGATTCATCTCGGCCTGAACGGCTGTGGACATGAAAAAGAGAGTGGTGAGGAGCGGGTGACTGCTGTTGGCAAGATGTGGCAGCAGGGCAACAAGGATCACTTGGCGTATCAGCAACGGCTGTTGGCGCATTATCAGCGTCAAGTCCTCAATAGTGATAGCCTGTGGTTACAGGGAATTATTGCTGCCTATGAGCGTTGCCTATAGCGATTGTGCCTGTGCTCTCGTCAATCATTGACTAAGCCTTTAGTTAATCTACTTTTAAAGGAGAGCGTGCGAGCTAAGGTAGGCCGAATGATTAACATAGGGGTAATAGGTTACGGTTATTGGGGGCCTAATATTGTCCGGAATATCATGGAGACGGAAGGGGCCTCGGTCAGCGTTGTCTGCGACAAAAACGAGGAGGCTTACCAACATCTAAAGAAGCTGCACCCTGCGGTGAAGTGTGTCGTCGACGCCGAGCAAGTGTTTATTGATGACCACCTCGATGCTATTGCTATTATAACGCCAGTTTCCAGTCACTACGCGTTAGCGAGGCGGGCGCTAGAGTCAGGTAAACATCTGTTCGTCGAAAAACCTTTTACGAAGACCTCGCAGCAAGCTAAGACTCTAATCAAGTTGGCGCGTGAGAAGGGCCTGCTTATCATGGTTGATCACACCTTTGTGTTTACCGGGGCAGTGAAAGAGATTAAGCAGATCATCGATAGCGGCGGCATTGGTGAGCTCTCATATTACGACTCGACGCGGGTGAATCTCGGCTTGTTTCAACACGATGTGAATGTCATCTGGGACTTAGGCCCGCACGACTTTTCAATCATGGATTATATCGTACCACTGAAACCGCTGGCGTTATCGGCCCACGGCATCAGTCACTACGAGCGTGAAGATGAAGATATTGCCTATGTGACGATCTATTTTGAAGAGAAGTTTATCGCTCACTTTAGCTTCAATTGGTTGTCACCGGTAAAGATTAGAGATGTGATGATCGGCGGTACGACTAAGAAAATTCTATGGAATGATCTAGCGATCGACGAGAAAATTAAAATCTACGATAAGAGCGTGCATTTTGGCAAGGTCAGTGCGGAACAGCGCTGTGAGTTGTTGGTGGACTACCGAGTCAACGGTATGTACTCACCGAAAATCCCTCAGGCCGAGGCATTGGCGAGTGAGTTTGCGTACTTTGTCGAATGTATTGAAAACAGTCGCACGCCCTTTAATGACGGCGAGGCAGGGCTAAGGGTCGTACAGCTTTTGGAGGCAACTGATCGGTCGATTAAAAATGGGGGCGAGCTGGTTAACCTATGACGAATGACTATCAGTCTATAGAAGGGGTAGAGCTCGGAGATGACATCCGGTTAGGGCGTTTCATTAATCTCTATGGTTGTAAGATAGGTGATTGCTGCACGATTGGTGCGTTTGTCGAGATTCAAAAAAACGCCACGATTGGTCACCACTGTAAAATATCATCACACAGTTTTGTCTGTGAAGGCGTGATTGTTGCTGAAAATTGCTTTATTGGTCATGGTGTTATGTTTATCAACGATAAAAAGCCTAGATCGGTAAATAGCTTAGGGGAGCTAGAGGCTGACCATGATTGGATATCGCGTCTAGTGAAAACGGAAATTGGCCGTGCAGTTTCTATTGGGTCTAACGCTACAATTATGGGTGGTGTGACTATTGGTGATAATGCCCTGGTGGGGGCAGGGAGTGTGGTGACTAAAAGTATTCCGGCTAATCAGGTATGGGCTGGTAACCCAGCGCGCTTTTTACGCTATATTGACGATGATTAAATTCGTCGATTTGAAGGCTCAGTACCAACAGCTCAAGCCTGAGATTGATCAGGCTATTGAGCGTGTCTTAGCGGACTGTGCCTTTGCTGATGGGCCCTATGTGGCGGACTTTGAGCGAGCCTTCGCTAAAGCACAGCAAGCCCCGCACTGTGAAGCCGTCAGTTCAGGAACAGCGGCACTGCATCTTGCTGTTGTGGCTCTAGAGATTGGTCAAAATGACGAGGTCATTGTGCCGGCCAATACTTTTTTTGCAACGCCAGAAGCAGTAAGCCTTGCAGGGGCGACACCGGTTTTTGTCGATTGTGAATCGAGTTTCTACCAAATTGATTGCGATAAGATAGAGGCAGCGATAACCGCGAGGACAAAGGCTATTATTGTCGTCCATCTTTACGGTCAGCCAATGGCTATGGAAAAGGTGATCGCCGTTGCTAAAAAACACCGGTTATTGATCATCGAAGATTGTGCGCAGGCACACTTGGCGAGCTATCACGGCGAGGCTGTGGGTAGTAAAGGGGGGGTGGGTTGCTTTAGTTTTTATCCCGGAAAGAATCTTGGTGCCTATGGTGAGGGAGGGGCTGTGGTGACATCAGATGCCGATATTGCTGAACGGGTGAAGGCGTTAAAGAATCATGGTTCAACGCGAAAATATCATCATGATTATATTGGTATGAATTATCGTATGTCAGGCTTTCAAGGCGCGATACTGACCATAAAACTTCAGTATTTGCAGGCATGGACTAGGCGTCGTAGCGCCTTGGCGGCGCAGTATCGTGAGCAATTAGCGGCGATAAAGCAGATTATATTGCCCGCCGAGCTTGCTGGCGCACGACATGTCTACCACTTGTTTGTGATCCGGAGTACGCGACGCGACGCGTTACAGAGTTACCTACAGCAGCGCGGGATTCAGACGGGCATACACTACCCGGTGCCATGTCATTTACAGGGGGCATATAAGAGCCTTGGCTATAACGTCGGCTCGATGCCTTGTGCAGAGCAGCTGGCGCAGGAGATCTTATCTTTGCCTTTGTATCCGGAATTGAAAGATGAAGAGCTGAATACGGTTTGCAGAGCAATCAAGGAGTTTTACCTATGAGCTTTGCCAATAAGAAAGTGCTAGTGACAGGAGGGGCAGGGTTTATCGGTTCACATTTGGTCGATGTTTTATTGGCGGCCAACTACGATGTTAAGGTCTTGGATAACCTGAGCAACGGTAAAATTGACAATATTAAACAGCATTTCGGTGACGAAAACTTCGAATTCATGTTGGGAAATATTACCCAGCGGGAGGATATAGAGGAGGCCATGAGTGGCGTCAGTGTGGTGTATCATCTGGCTACCCTCGGCGTGAGGCACTCATTAAAACATCCGTATGATAATCATAAGGTGAATGCTGAAGGCACCTTGCTATTGCTCCAGACAGCACGTGCTGTGGGTGTCGAGCGCTTTATTTACTGTTCCTCTTCCGAAGTCTATGGCACGGCGCGCACGGTGCCGATGGATGAACATCATTCACTGTATCCACGAACAGTTTACGGTGCAAGCAAGCTTGCTGGTGAGTGTTACACGCGGGCATATGCCACCTCCTTTGCGATGAATACGGTTGTGGTGAGACCCTTTAATACTTTTGGCCCGCGCTCACATCACGAGGGGGATGCGGGGGAGTTGATTCCTAAGTCGATTGTTAGAGCGCTTAACAGTGAGTCGATACTGATCTTTGGCCTTGGCTCAATTACCCGTGACTTCACTTACGTGGAAGATACCGCGAGGGCTTTGGCTGCGGTAATGCTCGACGCTAAAGAGGATGCGGGAGAGACCTATAATGTGGGCAGTCATTTTGAGTTATCTATAAGAGAGGTGGCTGACACGATTCTTAAGATGATGGTTAATAGTGGCTCAAAAATAGTTCACTGCGAAGATAGGCCCGGTGATGTGGAGCGCTTATATGCCGATGCTAGTAAGTTTATTCGTTGTTATGACTGGCAGCCTGAATACTCTTTCGAGCAGGGCTTGTTGAAAACAATTGACTGGTTTAAGTCACAACCGCAGGGGCGTCAAGCGCTATTGAAGGAAGAGAAAGGGGTTAACTGGCAATGAAGCCTATCCCACTGTCTAAGCCCTTTCTAGGCGCAGAGGAGGTCGCTGAGGTAACGGCGGTACTGCAATCAGGGTGGGTGACCCAGGGGCCGAAAGTGCAGGCGTTTGAAGAGGCTTTTGCCTGCTATGTGGGGGCTCAACACGCCTGCGCCGTGTCCAGCTGCACAACAGCTCTGCATCTTGCGTTGCTCACAGTCGGTGTACAGCCGGGTGATGTCGTAGTGACGGTGAGCCACTCTTATATCGCCACCAGCAATGCTATTCGTCACTGCCAAGCGGAGCCAGTCTTTGTCGATGTTGATTCCGACACTTTCACGCTCAGCCCGCAAGCATTGGAAACATTGTTACGAGATAAATTCGATGACGTTGGGGGCGAGCTCTATTACCGAGATATTGATGCGTTGATGTTAGAAGAATCCCCCTTGCATCATGTAAGGGGCAGGTTGGGTCGATTAGGGGCTTTGCTGGTTGTCCATCAGATTGGTATGCCCTGTGATATGCAGCGTATTAATGCGCTAGCTCGAGCGTATCAGCTACCGGTTGTAGAAGATGCGGCCTGTGCGGTTGGTTCAGAGCATTGTATTGATCAGCGTTGGCAAAAAATAGGCTCTCCATCGGGTGCTATTGCTTGCTTCTCCTTTCATCCCCGCAAAGTTTTAACGACAGGTGATGGGGGGATGCTGACGACAAACAATCACCACTACGACCAACAGTTTCGTACTTTGCGCCATCATGGCATGTGCGTGAGCGATCTTGAGCGGCATCATGCAAATGAAGTGACCGTCGCCGAGCACACGACGACGGGTTACAACTACAGGATGACTGACATTCAAGCTGCTGTTGGGTTGGCACAGCTGCAAAGGATGCCGGAATTTATCGGCAGGCGTGTTGAAATGGCGGCGTTGTACCGTAAAAAATTAGCAGAAATTGATTGGCTTAATCCGCCGTTTGAGCCGTCGTATGCTCGTCCCAATTGGCAGAGTTACGCCGTGACAATGTTGGCACATGCCCCGCTAAGCCAGCAGGCATTCTTGCAACACCTGAAGGAGCAGGGCATATCCGCGCAACCCGGTATTATGAATGCCCATCAACAGCGCCCCTATTGTCGGCAAGGTTATCAACTACCGGAGAGTGAGGCTGCGCGGAGGCAGGTAGTGTTACTGCCCTGCTATCACGGTTTAAGTGATGAAGATATTAACGAGGTCGTTGAGGTGATTAAGCGATGCGCCTCGTAAAGGAAAAGATTGGGCAGGCTGTACAACGTTTGCAGCTGGATCTCAGCGGTAAAATTGTGCTGACGGAAGCCGCAACAGGCCCTTATTCAGTAACGGCTATCATTGCGGCGCTAGCAGGAGCAAAGGTATATGCTTACGCCAAAGACACGCGCTATGGAACCGTCAGCGATGTTTTTAGTAGCATGCAGGCTATGATGGCGATGTTCGATGGCTTGGATATTACGCTTGTGGATGTGTTGACGAAAGAACTGCTGTCTCAGGCCGATATTATAACGAACTCAGGGCATCTCAGGCCATTAGACAGCAGTAAGCTACAACACGCTAAGCCAGGTCTCGTCATCCCCATGATGTATGAAGCTTGGGAATTGCGTAATGACGATATCGATATGGATTATTGTCGTAGGCAGCAAATAGTTGTTGTTGCTACTGATGAACGAGCTGCCAATGTTGGCGTCTTTGATTATCTCGGCGACATGGCAGTAAAACTCATTTTTGATGCGGGTTGTTGCTTGCAGAACAACAGTTTTGTACTCATTTGTAATAACGACTTTGGCCCGTATATTGCCGCTCGTGTCTCCAAATTGTGCGATCGGCTGGGTATCATCGATATTGAAGATAATAAGGCGAGGTATAGTTTAAATGAACACTGCGAGTGGCTGAGTAATTACCCTGATATTACCATCCCAGAGTATTATGCAAATGCAGAGGCCATAATATTTACCGCTGCACCCTTTACCAAAGAACATATTGCCCGTGCAGGTGATATCCCAGTAGAGGTTCTGGCTAGAGTATTTAACCAGCCTTTGGTGTTACGTTTTGCCGGTGATCTGAATACCGCTGATCTCGATCGTTTAGGGATTGATTACTATCCGCAAAAGGTACGCTCAGGACACATGGGGATACTGCCTTCTGATATAGGTTTTGACCCCATCATTCGTTTACAGGCTGGTAGCTTATGGTCTGCTGCTGCCGCGTTGGGGAATTAGTATGGTGGAAGTCTCGGTGTTCAAGGAGGGGGACGAGACGCTTTGGGATGCCTTCGTCACTTGCGCCAATAATGGCACGTTGTTCCATACGATGAAGTTCCTTCGCTATCATCCGCCGACACGTTTTGATAACCATCATTTGATGTTTCACCGTGCAGATAGTCTGGTCGCTGTTTTACCTGGGGCAATTGTGGGCGGGCAGAGTTATCAGTCGCCTTGCGGTGCATCGTATGGTGGTCTGGTTCTTGATAAGGGGCTTGGTTTAGAGGATTGCATTGCCATCATCGAGGCACTTGTTGAGTATTGCACGGAGCTAGGTTTGAAAGATATCGAGTTGACGGGGGTGCCACGAGATTACTGGTGTTCATACGATGACCATCTTGACTATGGTCTGTTATATCACGGTTTTCAGTGCCAGAGTACGGTGCTTAACTATGTCATCGATCTTAGGCTTGATGCTGTTGAAGAAACATTTAGTAAAAATATTCGTCGAGATATTCGCCAAAATATTCGCCGAGGGGTAAGCGTGCAGAGGGGGGAGCTGGATGAGCTGGACGTGTTCTATCAGATGCTGCGCGATAATAAAGCCAAGAACCATGCTGTTGCGACACACTCTGAAGAAGAGCTGAGGCATTTAGTGCGACATTTTCCCGCGACGATTGAGATCTATTTTGCCCGCCTAGAGCAGGAGTGCATCGGAGCTATTGTACTGTTTCACTGTAATGACAACGCGGCGCTTACTTTCTATATTTGTCATAGGGAAGCGTTTTCGTCATTTTGTCCGGCAACGTTGTTGATTGCTCACCTGACAGAACTCTGTAAGGCCAGAGGCTGTCGTGCGTTGGACTTGGGGCCAAGCACCTGGCCAGACATGACCTTACATGAAGGCCTTATACACTATAAACAACGGTTTTCAGCCCGCGGGATGCGCCGCGATAGCTGGAAACTCAGCCTTTAGCTCACAGGAGTTAGGATGTGTGGAAGGAAGATGTTTTAGTCGACCAAAAAGGCTATCGCCTTATTGATGGCATCTACAGCCGTGGTGAGGTTATCGGCAATAGTAACGTCGACAAGATGTTGTTGGCTCCAGGAACCGATTTCCACTCACGGGTGAGGGTGCCGGGTAGCCAAAGTTATTTTGACTGCGCTGTTGTTTATCATTACTTAGAGAGACTGTTTAAAGGTTTCAGTGCGAAGACTGTGCTCGATGTCGGCTGTGGCGATGGTCGGGTGACGACGTGGTTGTTGGAAAATACAGCGGCGAATATCGTCGCTGTTGATTGCAGCTTGGACTCATTGCGTCGGCTACAACGTCGTTACTTAGCGCAGTCTGAGGGTTATGAGCGCAGGGTACTTTTACTGCAGTGTAATGTGGTTGATATACCTTTAAGAGAAAATAGCTGTGATTTTGTCTGGGCCTTTGAGTCACTTTATTATTTGTTAGAGGATTATCAACGGGGTATCAATGAGCTCAGCAGGATTTTGACTGATCAAGGCTTGCTGGCTAATTGTGATCGGGACTACGAATACGGGCTGATCTATGAGCTGCTAAATAAGGGCCCAGAGGCTCTGCTGGCAGCAGATAAAACAAAGTTGATGCCGGAGCCGGGAGAAGAGGGAGACTTACAGGCGAGACTATTAACTCGACGAGAGATCCGCCAGGCTCTCAAGGCGAATGAATTATATGTGATGGCTGAGAGTCCAGTGCCTGCGATATCTGTGATGGTCTCATACTTGAATAGTCGCGGTTTATTTGTCGACGAAATTCAGCGCTATTCGGCGGAGATGGTGTCACTGTTCCTTAAATTGTTGCCGGAAACGGCGTTTTGTAAGTCAACGATTTTCTGGTCTTCAAAGAGTCAGCGTGGCGCGCCATTTTAGTGTGTGGCAAGTCTTATTGGTTGTTGTCGGTTAGGCACTTTAGTTAGAAGGGGAGAGGATGATTACACTGGTTATTTCCGCCTATAACGAAGCAGAAAATATTGCAGAGACGATCGCGGAGCTCCGAACAGTGTTGGGTACTCTCAATATCGCTAGCTACGAGATTATTGTCGTTGATGACCACTCTACCGATAACACTTTCGCTATCGTAGAGGCGTTCGCCGATACAGCCGTTAAGTGCATTTACCTCAGTAAACGAATGGGTTCACATACGGCAGAGCGTGTGGGTTTAAGGTACGCGCAGGGTGATGCTGTGATCTGTATGTCTGCCGATGGCCAGGATGGGCCTGAGTCGATCGAGCTATTACTGGCGAAGTGTCGTGAGGGTTACAATTTGGTTTGGGCATTACGTAAGAATCGAGATGAAGGGCTTGCTCAGCGTTTTTGTGCTTATGTTTTCTATAAGGTGCTCTTCTTCCTGACAAGGACAAGCAATGTTGATATTGATTTATCGAAGGCTGACTTCTATCTGTTAGATCGAAAAGTGGTGGATGCTGTTAATCGATGCACTGAGCTTAATACGTCTCTTTTTGGCTTATTAGTTTGGTGCGGCTTTAAACAAGGTGCCATTGAGTATGTTCGAGGCCGTCGACGTTCAGGCCGCTCCAAGTGGAGTTTTTCCTCTAAAGTCGATCTTGCGCTCAATTGGATTGTCGCTTTTTCGGGGATTCCCCTCAGGCTAACGGCTTACGTTGGCTCGCTAGTGTCGCTGGCAGGATTCATCTACGCTATTTATATCGTTTATGTTGCGTTGTCTGGGCACCCGGTTGAAGGCTGGGCCTCTTTGATGGTGGTTGTGCTGATTTTAGGTGGAATGAACCTGATGGTGCTGGGCATCGTTGGACACTACTTATGGGCAAATATCGAGGAGACTCGTAGCAGGCCGCTATATTTTATAGAGAAGAGGACTTTTGGAGATGAGTGATGAGTGCTAAGGATTTTGTTTTTAGCTGGGGAATGGTCTTCGCCTATGTGTTGCTAAATGCTTACGGAGCATTAGTCATCAAATACAAGATTAATCAGTTGGGCGCTGTAAGTTTTGAGAGTATGGAACAGAGCTTACAGTACTTCTTACGGCTCTTTACCTCACCCTTGATTCTCACAGGCTTGCTTGCCATTTTCGTCTCGGCGATAGCTTGGATGGCCGCTTTGTCTCGGTTAGATTTGTCATCGGCCTACCCCGTTGCGGTAGGCCTTAATTTTGTACTGGTGATTAGTGTCGCCTTCCTGTCTTTTCGTGAGCCCGTATCGGCCCTTAAATTAGTCGCTATTTCATTGATATTATTTGGTGTTTTTCTCCTTTATCGTGATTGGTGACAGGCATCGTGTGTTTGAATGGCTGTTTGAGGTATGCAGGTGAAGTGAGCTATGTCTTGACGAGGGGGCTCTATGGAAACGGTAAATGCTGAGCCCGCAGCACGTGAAGGCGAGCCGCTGATACTGCGAAACCAGTTATTGCTACTCTTTTGTCTCGCACTGTTAGTCCGGCTGGCTTTTTATGAGGCCTTTCCGCATATCATTCGTGGAGATGCCATCACCTATAGTCAGGGAAGTTATAATTTTGCTCACGGGCTTCCCTTCGATGACTTCTGGTATTCCCTGTTTTATTGGTGGCAGTGGCCTTTTCAATTAGTCTTTGTCGATAAAGAGCAAGCCTCTGTCTTCAGTACACTGGTCGCGGGAAGTGTTTTGGTGGTCTTGGCGGTGTATATCACTGACCGAATATTTTCCTCCTGGCGAGTGAACGTACTGTCTGGCTTGCTCTTAATCACTCACCCCCGACTGATAGAGTATTCGCTAAACGGTTATGCCGAGATGTTCTTTTGTTTGTGTTTTGTCATCGGGTTACTGGGAGCGATCGTTCTGTTGACTGATCTTCGCCGCCGTTGGGCGCTACTCTGGGGTTTGGGTTTTGGGTTGTATTTTTGCGTTCGGCAGGAATCTATTACAGCTTATTTTCTATCTTTGGGTGTGTTTTTGTTGGGCTACTATTTTTCAGGAGCGCGCAGGCCACTATGTAAGGTGTTGAGTTTAATAATATACTCCCTCTTTGGCGGGGTTGTGGTTATAGTTATTTATGCCTCGGTCTCTCAGCTCAATTACGACACACTCGGTTTATTGCAGAAGTCTGATGTCCCAGCGCTGACTAATTTACCAAGCGAATATTTGCAGGCGTTAGGCGTATTGCTGCATCGGTTTGTTATTAATATTGCTCTTTGCCTGTTGTATTTTCCTATTTATTTCATCTTGAGTCCGAGTTTGTTGTGGGTGTTTTACTGTCTTTATGTACGGGATAGAAACCTCTTCTCGCTGAGCAACCTCATGCTGTCTGTGATGCTTTTTTGGCCTTTTTTGTTTTTCTGTTTGATCATTCCGCCGCAGGATAACTATGAGTTTAGGTATTATATCGCGGCCCTCGTGCCGCTGTTGATCTACGGTGCGCTCGGTCTTGTCTTGGCGTGGGATTCGTTCGCAGTGAAGAAGGTGTGGCGCTCGTTCTTAATCGCGTTTGTCGTTGTATCTCTGCTGCTTCACCTGGGGGTGGCAATTTATCAGGCGGAGCGTTTAACTCGAAGAAACGATATACATTTCACTGTTGCTCGCTGGCTTGATCAGCACGTGCCCGTGTCGGAGACGATCGTCGGTAGTCGTTCTGGTTATATCGCTAATACAGTTTACTTTAGTGCTCAACCGCAGTTTTATTATCGGCCGAAGAGTGATGATTTAGATGTTCTGCTAGAATATATGCGCTCAAACAACCACCGTTGGCTAGTGATTTATGAACAGTACTTAGCAGATTCCGAGCCGGCTCTGTTAACGGTACTGCAGCAGGGTATCCCTGGAATGAAGCAGCTAGAGGAGTTTATTGACCCGTACTCAAAGCAACGGGTACAAGTATTCTACCTCGCTAGCGAAGACGCTCGGCGTTAGAGCTCTTCTTCGTCACCCTTCTCATAGCCTTTTGGTGGTGGGCTCCAGCTGCGCTCTTTGTTGCTCTTGACGCTATAGCGGTCCTGCTTCATTTCGTTGCTAATGCTCTCTTCAAGTTGCATGAATAACTTACTAAAGGAAGCGCTAAACTTAGCGTCATCGGTGTTGTCTCGCCATAGCTCATAAAGCGCTTGCTTGTGACGGGCTTCGGTACTTAGAAAGCGTGATTTTTTCTGGTGAGCGCGAAAGGGGTGGAAGCCAAGCTGGCGTAGAGCGTGCTCGCCCAAGTATAAGGCGGAATGATAAGTTTCACTGACAACAACATCGGCACCGGCATTACGCAGCTCATAGCCGTGGCCACGGTCAAAAGCGCGAGCCAAAACTTTCAGTTTGGGATAGCTTCGTTTGAGAAAATGCACTAGTTCTGTGGTGCGTTCACGATCATCGATACAGGCGACAAAAAGATCCGCCTGCTCAATACCAGCAGTGTGTAGTAGTTGTGGGTTAGTGGCATCGCCATAATAACTTTTTGTTTCTATGCGGCGCATGATGTCAATTTGCCGGACCTGTTGGTCGAGCATGACGGTCTTGATATCGTTACTTGTTAGTAGACGATTAACAATCTGGCCGAAGCGGCCTGCCCCTGCGACGATAACACTGCCCAGCTCGTCGATATCGTCGGCCTGATGTTGATTGCTGTCACTTTGATAGCGTGGTAACACGACCTTCTCATAGAAGATAAATAGTGCGGGCGTTAGAAACATAGACAGCGCTACTACAGGTGAGAGTAAGTGAGCGAGCTCTGCCGGTATGACGTGCTGTTGCGTGGTATAGCTTAATAACACGAAACCGAACTCTCCTGCTTGGGCGAGAGATAAGGCAAGTAACCAGCGGTTGCTATTACCTATTTTGAATAATATCGCAAGCAACCATAAAACGGCTGTCTTTATGAGCATGACGGAGAGGGCGATGCCGACGATAAATAAGAAGTTATCGGCTAGTAAGCTAAAGTCGAGGCCAGCTCCGACAGTGATAAAGAATAAGCCAAGTAATAAACCTTTAAAGGGCTCTATATTCGCTTCAAGCTCGTGGCGGAATTCGCTGTTTGCTAGCACGACACCCGCAAGGAAGGTTCCAAGGGCAGGGGATAGACCGACCAAGCTCATTAACGCTGCGATGCCAATTACCAATGTCAGGGCAGTAGCGGTAAATATCTCGTGCAGCCCTGAACTGGCGACATAGCGGAATAATGGTCGGCTGAGGTAGTGGCCGCCAACAACGAGGGCGCTGATCGTTGCCAAGATGGCTATTCCGTAAGCCCAGGAAGGCAGCCCCGCAACAAGGGAGAGCTGTGGGTGCTGCTCGCTCGAGCTTGCCAGTGCGGTTGCAGCATCGATTAACTCTGGCAGTGCAAGCATTGGGATGAGGGCAAGCATGGGGATAACGGCGATGTCTTGGAAGAGCAACACGGAAAACGCATTCTTGCCTCCCTCGGTACGAGACAGGCCTTTCTCGTTAAAGGTTTGTAGAACGATGGCAGTAGAGGAGAGCGAGAAGATCAGGCCGATAGCTAATGATATGCTCCAACTCAAGCCTAAGAAAGTTGCCCCTGCAGTGATGATAGCGGTAGTGAGGCCGAGTTGTAGGCCTCCCAGACCAATTAGCTTGTTACGCATGTCCCAAAGCATGCGGGGCTCAAGTTCGAGGCCAACCAAGAAGAGCATCATGACGACGCCAAACTCGGCAAAGTGTTGGATGGTGTTAGTTTCCTGCCCAACTAACCCTGTGATAGGGCCGATGACAACACCGGCGATAAGATAGCCAAGCACAGAGCCAAGACCAAGACGTTTGGCTAAGGGAACAAAGATGATTGCGGCAAAGAGATAAATGAAGCTTTGTACGAGATAACCAGTCATCGATGGTTTCCTAGAAGGCGACTGAGGTCTTGGTTGAGCAAGGGCAATTGCTGAGCGGCGTCGATGTCTATATGACCTTCTCGCAGTGCAGTGAGAAGCTGCTGCCAGTCTTCGAGATGCTGTGATAGCCGCCCCTCATCTATCGCACTGCGGGCACCAAACAGAGCAAAAGGTGGCAGATAGCGCATGCCTGTTAGTTGCGCCATCTGCTCTATGGGGAGTAAGAACTCCTTCAGCGTAAATTTATTTTTGCAGTCATACTGATAGGCACCCTGTTGGCCTCCAGTGGTTACGGCACAGAAGAAATGCTTACCCTGTAGCGCATTGCCGCCAGCGCCATAGGCAAAGCCATATTCAAGCACGAGGTCCTGCCACTCTTTGAGTAATGCCGGGGTTGAATACCAGTAGAGAGGGAACATGAAGATGATTATTTCGTGCTCAAGGAGGCGCTGCTGTTCGATGTCGGCATCGATCGAAAAATGCGGGTACTCACGATAGAGGTCGATACAGGTGACACCGGGCGTTTGCTGCGCACGATTAAATAGCGGTAGGTTAACCTCAGAGCGGTGTAATGAGGGATGGGCGAAGAGCAGTAATATGTTGTTTGTGCTTGTGGTCATGAGGACTCTTTGAGTTAAGGGCAAGAAGAGCCATTGCTGATCATGAAAATACTCAGCAGTTTTGTTTGCTTCTCGTCGTTTGCTGACTCACGTTTAGATGAAAAATTACGGTTCGAGTTTGTAGGCTGCGCCGTCTTCGCTTTCAAGCTCATTAACGGCCTTGAAGCCAAGGGCTTCAGCTGAGGATAGTTGCCCAGTGTCTATTTCGTGCAGGTAGATGTCGAGGGTAGGTGCACCACATAGGGCAATAACAAACATGCCGGTGAGGTGACCACGCTTCGAGCTGTTGACTGTAATATTGTGCTCGCGTAACTGATCGGCTGAGTCCAGTAGACTGATACCGGAGCCAGGTTCACACTGCCGGGCTCCGGTACTGCTGTAGACCCATGTAGGAGTGTCGGTAACGGCTATGGTATCGTGGGGCGTAGGCCCAGCCATATACGTTTGACTACAGCCAGCCATGAGGGCAACTCCAGCGCCCCCCAAAATCCTTTTTAGCATAATGCACCTCCTTTATTCTATTAGCGTAATAATTCGGCCACCAAGAAGGCCAGTTCTAATCCTTGGTCACCGTTTAGACGTGGGTCACACTGAGTCTTGTAGCACTGTTCTAAGTCAGATTCGCTGATACCGGTTATGCCGCCGATGCACTCGGTGACGTGTTCGCCTGTAAGCTCAAGGTGAACGCCGCCGGCGACACTTCCTTCGGCCTGATGGACGGCAAAGAAACCTTTGATTTCACGAATGATGTTGTTGAAGTCACGGGTCTTATAGCCATGCTTGGTACTTTGGGTGTTGCCGTGCATAGGGTCAGAGATCCAGCACACGTTTCGCCCATCGCGTTTTAAATCGCGGACCAACGGCGGTAACAATTGCTCGATATTGTCCGCCCCCATGCGACTAATGAGTGTGATACGACCTGAGGCATTATCAGGGTTCAGCGTATCGAGCAGTGGCAGAATACTATCGCTGGTCGCTGTAGGGCCGACTTTGATGCCCACTGGGTTGCTGAGTCCACGAAGGAATTCGACATGCGCGCTGTTAAGCTGGCGAGTGCGCTCACCAATCCAGAGCATATGTCCAGAGCCGCCATAGAAGTCACCATTACGATCTTGTCGTACCAACGCCTGCTCATACTCAAGTAGAAGTGCTTCGTGCGAGCAGAACAGGTCTACTTGATGCAGTGAGGGAGTATTGCTGGTATTGATGCCGACTACATTCATGAAGGCGAGAGACTGCTCGATTTGAGCGGTGACCTCTTGATAGGTTGCACTAGCCTGACTATTGGCGACGAAGGCACGATTCCACTGTTTGACCTGGTTGAGGTCGGCCTCACCTGATGACGACAGGGCTCGCAATAGGTTGAGGCCACAAGCTGAAAAGTGATAGGCCTGCAGCATGCGTTGTGGGTCGGGTACTCTCGCCTCAGCGGTGAAATCGACGCCGTTTATAATGTCGCCACGATAGCTAGGGAGGCTTTGGTCACCGCGACTCTCTTTATCGCTGGAGCGTGGTTTGGCATATTGCCCGGCAATGCGCCCGAGCTTAATGACAGGGCGCTCCAAACCATGGGTCAGTACCACCGCCATCTGCAGGATTTGTTGGAAGGTTGCACGAAGCTTAGTCTCGCCAAAATCATTAAAGCTCTCGGCACAGTCGCCAGCCTGTAGGAGGAAGGCTTCGCCGCGTTCGGCCATGGCCAGCTGCTGTCGCAACCGTTGTATTTCCTCTGGAAGAACCAGCGCAGGCATACCACGTAAGCTCTGGGTTACCGATGAGAGTGATGCTTGATCGTGGTAGTGAGGCATTTGTAGCCCTGTTTGCTGTCTCCAGCTATCAGGCTGCCATGAGCTTTTGGAAGTGGTCACGCTATCTCCGACACGTTGTACTGCTGAGGCGCTAGTGTAGTGGCTGGGGTGGGGTAGTGGTCAAGCGGTTCGTGAATTAAAAGCTTGTCTAGCCAGCAAAAAAGTAATTTGGGTAAGCAGTGGCTTGACCTATGACAATATCATGGTGCATGTTAGTCGTTTTAATCAGCTTACCCGTTTATAAGGGAAGCTAAATAGATAGTCTTTGGACTGAGGTATACCGTATGAATAATAGTGGCTCAACGACGCATTCTGTTCTATTAGGTTATGTGATCTGGATATTTGGCTTTTTAGGCGCGCACCGCTTCTATTACGGCAAGCCAAAGACTGGGACGCTGTATTTTTTTACGCTAGGTTTGTTTTTTATTGGCTGGATAATCGACCTATTCCTGATTCCTGCGATGCACGATGAAGCCGATCGACGTTTTGCACAAGGGGCTTACAATTACTCGGTGAGCTGGTTGTTATTGACGTTCCTTGGATTGTTTGGCGTGCATCGTCTTTATATGGGGAAGTGGGTCACTGGCATCCTCTATTTTTTCACGGCTGGTTTGTGTGGGCTTGGTTGGCTGTATGATCTTTGGACCTTGAACGGCCAGGTCGATGAACTAAATCGCCAATCTTATTGATTGTGCTGCAGGGTTAGGTCGGTTGTATCTCGGGGCGAGGGGCGCACTCTAGCTTCACGTGGCTGTTCTCGATCAAGCGCATGATCTTCATCGTCAACTCATGGCGTTCACGGTAGAACTCACGCTCAACGGTCATGTTTAGATAGCAGCGAATGCGCAACCTCACACCTGACTCATGAAAACCGTGGGCGCCGACAAAGAGCCACTTGCCATCGACGAGAGGTTCCTCCTCAAGTAAGCGCTGAATATCATTGGAGAGTGTTGCGATATCGTTCGCCGCAGTATTGTTGGCAATTTTAAGATAGAGATCGACTAGGGAGCGCTGCTTACGCGTGCGGTTACAGATGATATCTTTTGATACCAGGCTGTTAGGTATGATCACCACCGCCTCATTTTCTGTGCGAATCTTTGTCGAACGTAGGCCAACGGCCTCAATACGCCCGGTATATTCACCGATGACGATCTTATCTCCTGGGCTAAATGGGCGGTCGGCGAGGATGACGGCCGAGCCAAAGAAGTTGGCGATAGTGTCTTTGGCGGCGATGGCGAAAGCAAGCCCGCCAATACCGAGCCCTGCGATGACTGTCTCATAGGGGATGTTGAAAATCTCGGCGAAAGCGATAGCTCCGGAGATAAACAGCACGAGTTTGCTTAAACTACCCACTAGGGTGATGAGAATGTCGTCAAGTAGCGTCGTGGTTGAATGAGCCTTTTCTAATAGTATTCGCTGTATTTTATTAACAACAGAGAGCGCTAGCCAAATGCCGCCAACCACAATGAATGAGGCGCTAATTGTGCGAATGAGTGTAAATAGGTAGTCGGGGATTCCCAGTATGATGAAACCATAGGACCACAAACTGCCGGTGATCAATAGGGTGCAGGGGTGACCAAACGTTGCGTTGGCATCACGTCGAGTGGGCTGGGCAAGAATTGGTATTCGCTGACAGCTGTGTGTGATGAGTGAAGAAGCTAGCAGAGCCAGCCAGCCTCCAAGGAAGATGAAACTGATGCCGGCGATGAATTGCCAGAGCTCCAATAACCACACCCGCTTGGTAAGCCAAGGGCTCCACTGTTTGATTAAGTGGCGAATCGTGAAAAAGACGGTGGTGTCGTTAATCGCTTGTGAGCCGACCACTGTCGGCAGTGGCTCAAGCGTATCGTGTAGCTCGCGAATCGTCGCAATAGTGTCTGGGGTAAATTGCCAGATCTTATGGCCGTCAACATCCGTTTTTGGAGCAATGACAATATTGCCACGTGGGTGTTGGAAATAGACGAAAGGGGTATCGCTGTTGGGGTCGTTGGGAATCTCCTGCCAGATAATAAAAGTAATACGATTGAGACTCTGCATTAAGTATTCAGCGATAATAGGAGTTTCCCATTCTCGAACGTTGATTGGAACGGCACTGAGATCGAGGGTGCGTAATACATCAACTTTACCGCCTTTATCCCATGCGTAGAACTGCTCGACAAAAGTGCGCAAGGTGTCTCTGGGGGTGGCGAGATCAAGGTGTTTCAGAGGGTTGATCTCAGGTTGACCAAGCTTCTCAAGCTGGGCATCTAAGGTGAGTTTCAGTGTCGTAAAGTCTGGGAGCGCAATTTTCCATACGCCATTTTGATTAATGAACTGAACGTCAAAGGTATCACCACTTATTAACGGCAGTGTCAGTTGGTAATGCTGCTGATCGACCTCGTTCTCTATCGTCCATATCCGTAAGTGCGCCTGATCAATGATATAAAATAGTTGCATAGCCCTAATCGTGTAATCACGATAGGGCTGATCGATGTTGTCGAGGTCTATATCGAGCGTGGAGAGCAGCTCGTCCATCAGGTTTAGATCGCCGGCGTTGATGGCGTTAGCTAAGGTGAGGAAGCTACGCATCGTCTCTCTTGGATCGGTAGTATTAACGGATGGCGGCTTAACAGAACGACTTACATCGATACGCTCTCCGTTCCACCACTCGCCGTTATCAAAGCGCCCAGAGAAGGTTTCTTTATCAGGCGCCATGACGAAAATAAAGTGGCCACTGGCGTTGGCTTGCGACCACTTGCCTGTGAGCTGGTCACCTTTAATGGTGGCTCTTATATAGCCATCATATGGCTGGTAGTAGCCAGTCACTTTATTGCCATCTTGTTCGATTTGTAGCTGAGCACCACCACTGCGCCAGACAGTGTTCCAGCGCCCTTGCCAGGTATTATCCGCGTAGGCTGACAAGCTAATAAGACAGGCTAATAGCAGAGTAGCAATAACGAAGCCTAATGGTGCCGTGCTCAATGTGTTTTTTGGTCTATCTTTAATACACTTTAACCGCTTCATGCCCGTGCAATGTCTATAGTCATAGGATAAATAAAGAATAGTCGTCAAAAACTGTGTTTGCGTAGGTCGTTTAATCGACAAATCAATGGGGGATAGGTAGTTTCCACTATTGGATTATGTACAAAAGTTAATATTATGGTTGCTCTGGATTGTATGACTCAAAGAATCCTTTGCTGGTGGCAATGATATTTTTCATTTAGTTTGAGCTAACGATGATTCCAGCTTGTGTAGCGTAGAGCCGTCTCGTGGTAATAGGCTGGCGTGGTTCATTGTCAAAGCAGAGTACCGATTGAGCAGGTTAAAAATGCTAAATATTTAAGCCCGCGGCAGACCATAATTTAAATATAGAAATATAAACGGGAGAGACCATGTTACGTAAATCTTTAATGGCTGCTTACCTAATAGCTGGGGCAGTATTTCTAACTGCTTGTGATAGCCGGTCAGTTGATAAAGCAGATGAGCCTGATATGAAGAAGATTACGACAGAGATCATGTATCGAGAGCGCATGGCCTTACCTCCTGGCGCCGAGTTGACGGTGAGCTTTGCTAATGTAGCTAAGATGGATGTTGCAGAGGAGCTCGTTGCTAAAACGACTGTAACAGAGCTTGGAATGCCTCCCTATGAGGTTGAGTTACCTTATGATGCTAACAAAATTGATCCAAAGGGGCGATATTCTGCACGTGCTGTAATTAAGCTAAATGACCGATTGATTTATACTACTGACACCAGCAATGACGTCTTCGCTTCTGATGAAAATGGTAAGGTTCAATTGATGTTAAAGCGTGTGGGAGGAGGGCATGAAGCCGCTCACAAAAGTGCGGCGAAGCAGGTGTCTTCAAACGCTAGCTTGACCAACACCTATTGGAAGTTGATGACATTGAACGGTGAGAGTGTTGATGTCGGCGCGGGTGACAAAGAGGTTTACCTGCAACTAATGAGCGAAAACAAGGCAATACGTGGTTTTTCTGGTTGTAATCGTTACATGGGAGAGTATCGTATTGGTTCAGATGGTTTAAAATTTGGTCCGATTGGCAGCACAATGAAAGCTTGTATGAAAGGTATGGAGCTTGAGCAGAGCTACCTTAAGGCGCTTGAGGATATGCATAGTGTTGTTGTTAGAGGTGAAACATTGACGATGAAAAATCACGCCGGTGATGTAGTCGCAAGTTTTGAGTCACGTTATATGCAATAGTAAGCGTATGTTCGAAGATATTTCTTAGCGTAGTAGGATAATTTAGGTATTGAGATGAAGCGTTTAATTTTACCTGGCATAGCATTGGCATTCGCGTCGCTGGCTGCTTGTAGTGGCCAACAAGCAAATAGCGAGGGTGATGTAGCGCAGGAGAAACTGCCTACTTTAAATAGTATTACCTCTGCAGGTCGAAGCGCAGCCGATGCGATTTTGAGTCAGCATAATGTAGAGCAGGTAACCAATGATCATCTTGAGTTAACCGGTACACAATCCAATATGATTGAACTTGGCCTTAATCACGCCAACGACCCGTTGAAGCTGGCGCGCAACAACGCCGATATGATTTGCCGTTATGAGCTCGACTATCGGCGTGGCATTGAGCTAGGTTTAATAGGTCATGCTGGTGCCGATTACTATGGCGAGTGTGCGACGATAACTAGTACACTGTTGAAGTAATCATTCGTGTATTGAAAACACCCTTCAAAGGGTGTTTTTTTTTGTCTAGATAAAACTAAAATATAATAGAGTTGAGGTGGTTTATGACTCCAGGTGTAAAGGTGGTTAAACGAGCGGGCGTGGACTTTAAGCTTCACCAGTATGAGCATGATAGCCAGTCGAAATCCTATGGTCTGGAGGCGGCTGAAATGCTTAACTTGCCGGTCGAGCGGGTCTTTAAAACGCTGGTGCTAAAGTTATCGACAGGTAGACTGGCGGTTGCTGTACTTCCCGTAGGAGAACAGTTAAATTTGAAGCGTTTTGCTTCGGCCGTTGGCGATAAGAAGGTTGCCATGGCAGACCCGCAGGAAGTCGAACGCAGTAGTGGTTATGTTCTTGGCGGGGTTAGCCCGATTGGGCAAAAGAAAGCACTGCCTACAGTGCTTGATGACAGTGCGCAAGCCTGTGAGACAATTTTTGTCAGCGGTGGTCGCAGGGGGCTTGAAATTGAACTACAGGCTAATGATTTGTTGCCGTTAGTTAGGGGCAAGTTTGCTGCGATTACCTAGAGTGATTGTTTTAATACTTTTTCATCGAGAGCAATCACTGTACCATGGACGCTTTATTGTTCTAAATTACCACAAAGTTACCCTATGTCTATGTTTATAAATGAATATTGCGACGCTCTTGATGCGGGTCGTTTCTCTTTTAGTCGACAGCAGTCAAGCCGATTTGCGAAGGAAATTGCTAACGACTTCAACCCGATACATGATGTATCAGCCAAACGCTTCTGTGTGCCAGGGGACCTATTATTCGCTAAGGTACTGGCGTCGAAGGGGCTTTCAACTGAGATGAAGGTAACTTTTGGTGGTATGGTGCCTAATGACCTCGAACTGGAGGTTATTGCTCGTTCTGCGGGGGCGTTGACGATTAATGATCTTAAAGGTAAGGAATATCTTGCGGCAGAATATGCCGGTGATGTGAGTAATGATCAAGGTTTGATTGAAAAGCTGACACGGAGCTATGTAGCCTTCTCTGGCAAGACTTTCCCCCACGTGCTTGTTCCTTTGATGAAAGAGAACAATGTCATGATCAATGTGGCAAGGCCGCTGGTCATCTACGAGAGCATGTCGGTGCAGCTTGATACGCTGGCATTGCAGGAGCCGATATTGAAGGCTGCGGGAGCCGAGCTCAGTGTTAATGGTAAGCGTGGTAATGTTACTTTGCACTTTCAGTTTGAAGATCAAGGGAAGGTCGTCGGAAAGGGGAGTAAGTGCATGGTAATGGCAAATTTACGTGCTTACGAACAAGCCGACATCGACCAACTAATTGTCACTTATAATGAAGCTAAGGCAAGCTATCAGGGATAATTTTTACTAGCAGTGGGCGCTGTTGGTCGTAGCGTTTTGTTCGTTTACGCTATAGGATTAACAGCGCTAACGACGGTTGGCGACTCTTGTTATTTTATATTGAGAGCTATTCAATGAATGTCTTTGCTTATGGTTTATTGAAATACCCCGATATGCTGACGACGCTACTCGGCGAGCGCATTCAGCTTTGCCAAGCGACCTTACCCGATTACAGCAGGCGAACCATTAAAGAGGCAGAAGTGCCTGCGGTGGCAGTTGTGATCCCTAAGACTGGCGAGACGGTCGAGGGTAGCTTGCTACTGGATGTTGATGAGCGGGGGATTAAAGTTCTCGATGCCTTCGAAATGCTTGAGCAGGGCTGGTATCGACGTGATACCGTCCAGGTCCAGGTTGCCGATGCAGAGGAGGTTGTAGAGGCGCAAGTCTATTTGGCTGGTCCTGCTATTACAGCGTATTCTAATGGTGACTGGGATGAGTCGGCCTTTATCGAAAAGCATTACCAAGCCTATATCGAGACAATTATCCCTGCATTTCTAGATGAAATTAACATTAGTTAGAATGTTAACGGATTGCTTAGTTAAAGTTTATTCTTTTGAGTAATGGTGCTGCGGCTGATCAAGGTAGAGAGTCGTTTCTCGTGATTAGATTGCCGCAATGACGCAATACTACTGGGGCGTCCTAAAAGGTTAATTATCGGACAGCATCTTGGTCGCTCTGGGTGACCATAATACGTTGATCATAGGAGCGGAGAGAAGATGGCATTATTTAGGGCATTGCAAACAACTCAAGATGAAAAAGAATTTACGACAAGGCTAATATCATTGCCAGCTCTAGAGGCTGAGGATGATGGCCTCGTGGTGAGTGTTGCTTACTCATCGATTAACTACAAAGACGGTCTCTCTGCTGCCGGTAACCCGGGAGTAACGAGAAAGTTTCCTCATATCCCAGGTATCGATGCTGTGGGAACGGTTGTTGAATCTAAAAGCTCATTGTTTTCAGCAGGTGATCGTATTCTGGTGACAGGGTATGACCTTGGAATGAATACTGATGGTGGGCTCGCCGAACAGCTTAAAATTCCAGCGGCATGGGCGTTAAAGCTACCCGAGCAGTTGACAAACTTAGATGCGATGGTGCTGGGCACTGCAGGCTTGACAGCTTTTCTATGTTTAGATCGTTTGGAGCGAGCAGGTCTTGAGCCTGGTGCCTCTATCGTCATCAGTGGCGCGGGCGGCGGCGTTGGCTCTGTTGCGGTAGCACTAGCCTCGCTGAAGGGCTACAAGGTGACTGCTGTCAGTGCGAAATCGGAGCAACACGATTGGCTTAGTGCTTTAGGAGCTGCAGAGATCATCGGCCGTGAAGAGTTGTCGCTTAATAACCCTAGGCCGTTGTTGAAGCCTCGCTGGGATGCAGGTATTGATTGCGCAGGTGGTGACACGTTGGCGAATATGGTTAAGTCTGTTGCCTACGGCGGTAGCGTCGCTGCTTGTGGTCTAGCGCAGAGCACTGAGCTGCCATTGACAGTACTGCCATTCATCCTTAAGGGCGTTGCTTTATTAGGCGTTGACTCGGTGGAGCTGCCGCTGGCGACTAAGCAGGCGGCGTGGCAGAGTATTGCTGCACTTGTTGACGGCATGCCAATGGCGAAGTTACATCAAGTGATTAACTTAGAGCAGGCATTGGTCGCATTGCAAGAGGTGCTGACAGGTTCAGTGCGAGGCCGCCTAGTAGTCGATGTACAAGCATAAATTAACTTTGCTTGAACAATAAAAAGCCCAGCATATGCTGGGCTTTTTATTGCCTTATGATTAGCTCGACTATTTCATCGTCGGCATGGTGAACTCGGCTTGCAGGTTTTCTGGCCAGCGCTGCGTGACCGTTTTCATACGAGTATAGAAGCGTACGCCGTCGTTGCCATGCATGTTAAGTGGTCCGAAAACAGAGCGTTTCCAACCGCCAAAGCTGTGGAAGGCCATGGGTACGGGAATCGGCACGTTGATACCGACCATGCCAACGTGAATACGGTTGGCATAGTTTCTAGCGGCGCCACCATCACGGGTGAAAATGGCGGTGCCGTTGGCGTATTCATGGCTATTGATTAACGCTATGGCTTCTTCTAGCGTCTCAACTCTTACCACGGCAAGCACAGGGCCGAAGATCTCTTCTTGGTAGATACGCATTCCCGGCTTAACGTTATCGAAAAGACAGCCGCCGATAAAGAAACCCTCCGCGCCATCCGTGGTTGCAATGTTGCGCCCATCAACGATAAGGTCAGCCCCTTCAGCGACACCCTGATCGACATAGCCAGTTACCTTATCGAGGTGTGCTTTGCTGACGAGGGGGCCCATCTCCATCTCTTGTTGGTGACCAATGCCGTTGCCGATACGGAGTGCCTTTACCTTGGGGGTAAGCTTTTCGATGAGTGCATCGGCAGTCTCGTCACCGACGGCGACGGCGACGGAGATAGCCATGCAGCGCTCTCCCGCGGAACCGTAAGCCGCGCCCATCAGTGCGTTGACTGTGCCATCGATATCGGCATCAGGCATAACCACCATGTGATTTTTGGCACCACCAAGTGCCTGGGCACGCTTGCCATATTTGGCGGATTCATCATAAATGTATTGCGCGATAGGAGTTGAGCCGACGAAGCTAATCGCACTAACATCAGGGTGTTGGATCAGAGTGTCGACGGCAAACTTGTCACCGTTTAATACGGTGAATACTCCCTTTGGTAGGCCTGCTTCGGTCAGTAATTCTGCAATGCGCATGGCGACGGAGGGGTCGCGCTCCGAGGGTTTGAGGATGAAAGTGTTGCCGCAGGCAATTGCAACTGGGAACATCCACATGGGGACCATGGCGGGGAAGTTGAAGGGGGTAATGCCGGCGACAACGCCGAGTGGCTGCATTAGAGAGTAAGAGTCGACTCCACGTCCTACATCGGTAGAGTGCTCGCCTTTAATGAGGTGGGGGATACCGCAGGCAAATTCGACCACCTCTAGACCTCGGGTAAGTTCACCTTTGGCGTCTGAGAAAACCTTACCGTGTTCAGCGGTGATCATGGCAGCGAGCTCATCGCTATGTTGCTCGAGCAGCGCTTTGAAACGAAATAGCACGCGGCTACGATTTAGTGGTGTCGTCGAAGCCCAGCTATTAGCGGCTGCGGTAGCACTTGCAATTGCCTTATCGCAGTCTTCAGCCGTAGCGAGAGAAACTTTATGCGTGACCTGAGCGGTCGCCGGGTTGAAAACGTCACAAGTGTTGTTGCCTGATGAGGTCGCATGTTGACCGTTTATAAAGTGACCGGTAATGGATGTCATGTTTTTACCTATCTAAAAAGTGAAGTGTCATTGTCGAATATCGGGTGACCGCTCTCGAGTGAGCATAGCATTACTTGCAGGTCGCGATAACTTCAGACAGAGTTCCAAATAGTTGGTCTATATGACTTTTCTCAATGATTAGCGGGGGGCTTAGGGCGATGATGTCGCCAGTGACTCGTACCAGCAAACCGCGTCGGAAGCATTCGGTGAAAACTTCGTAGCCTCGCTCGCCAGGCTTACCTTCGCGGCTTTCTAGATCGATCGCTGCGACTAAGCCATAGTTACGTATGTCTCGTACGTGCTCTAGAGCTGCCAGCGCGTGAGCTGAGTCTTCAAAGTATTGACCCAGTTGGTGTGCTTTACTGAACAACTTGTCGCGCTCATAAATGCCAAGAGAGGCTAGGGCTGCCGCACAGGCAACCGGGTGGCCTGAATAGGTGTAGCCGTGGAAGAACTCGATCATTTCCTCCGGCCCAGTCATGAATGTCTGCTCAATTTTCTCGCTGACGAAGACAGCACCCATGGGTACAGCGCCGTTGCTAAGGCCTTTTGCGGTGGTGATAATGTCTGGCGTGACGCCAAACTCTTGGCTGGCAAAGCAATTGCCTACACGACCGAAGCCGGTGATAACCTCATCGAAAATCAATAGCATACCGTATTTGTCACAGATATCGCGCAGTGTTTGTAGGTAGCCTTCTGCGGGAAGAACGACACCTGCAGAACCCTGTAGTGGCTCGACAATCACGGCGGCAATGGTCGATGCATCATGCAGGGCGACGATATCCTCAAGACGTTGAGCAAGGTCGGCCCCGTGTTTTGGTAGACCGCGGCTGAAGGCATTTAAGTCAATACGTAGGGTGTGCGGTAAGTGGTCTGTACCGGGTAGTAATGGGCCAAACATCTTACGGTTGTTGACCAGCCCGCCGACTGAAATGCCGCCAAAACCAACGCCGTGGTAGCCCTTCTCACGACCCACAAAGCGGGTGCGGCTGGCTTCACCGCGAATACGGTGATAGGCAAGGGCGATTTTTAATGCAGTATCAACCGATTCTGAGCCAGAGTTGGTGAAGAAGACCTTGTTGATGCCGTCGGGGGCGTGGCTCACCAGACGGTTGGCGAGCTCGAAAGCGATAGGGTGACCCAGCTGGAAGCTTGGCGCGTAATCTAGGGTCTCGATCTGTTGCGCGACGGCCTGAGTGATCTCGCTGCGGCTATGGCCTGCGTTACAGCACCATAGGCCAGCAGTACCGTCTAGAATCTGGCGATCGTCGTCAGAGGTGTAGAACATACCCTTAGCAGATTTAAGAAGGCGGGGTGTTTGTTTAAATTGACGGTTTGCCGTGAACGGCATCCAGTAAGCATCCATGTGAGTTTTGTTGTTTGATGGATTGGACATAGTGATGCTCCTTAAAAGGCGATGCTCTATTAGCTTGTTGTTATTGAGATTTAATAGCTTTATAAGCGGTACTAAGCAAATTTCTCTGTTATTGTGTCTGTACTGCAAATATTAGCGAGTTTACTGCGATTTGATGTGAGCATAAGTGTGTTTAATAAATTTTACAAACAATATATTTGATATAATATACTTTACGCTGACCGTTCAATGTAATTGACAGTCATTGAGGTAGTATCCATTAACCTATTTGGCGTAATGTTTTGGTCGAGAATATATGTTTTCTTTGCCTTTTTAGCTTGCTATAAGACTTGTTTAGGCATGGAGACGGAGAGAGGAGAAGTCGTGTGGATGTTGGTGAACGTTTAAAAAAAATAAGGACGGAGTGTAAGCTGTCCCAGCGCGAACTTGCTAAGCGAGTTGGTGTAACAAATAGCACCATCTCGTTAATTGAGCAGAATCGCGTTAGTCCTTCCGTAGGCTCGTTGAAGAAAGTCTTAGATGGTATCCCGATGTCTCTGTCTGAATTCTTTGCTGTTGATATCACAAGTGAAAATCAACAGTTTATCTATAGGCAAGGAGAGCAGCCAGATCTTGGGGCGGAAGGTATTCAGTACCTTTTACTTGGCGCTGATCGCAGCAATAGGCAGATGTCTATTATGCATGAGACCTACCAGGCGGGCACTGATACCGGTGAGGAGACGCTGAGTCATGATGGTGAAGAGGGTGGCTATGTGCTCAAGGGGCAGCTCGAACTGACGGTCGATGGTGAGACACAGCTGCTAGAAGCTGGTGATGGCTATTATTTCGACAGTAAGAAACCGCACCGCTTTAGAAATATAGGCGATGAGGATTGTGAGGTCGTCAGTGCGAATACTCCCCCTTCGTTCTAAACTAAAAAGAGACGCTATTTGAGATTGCACCTCAATAGAGTCGAGTCTCTGTGTTGATTACGCCGACTAAGAGTCGGCGTTTTTGTAAGTGGTGTTGGGCTGCTAGGCTTCCCTTATCGATTATATTGTGACGGCTGTTGAAAAAAATAAACACCGATTGTAAGGTGTATCGACATAAAGAGAAAAACAACCGCAGTACGTTTTATAGGTGTCGATTATGTCTACAGCAGAAAAACCCCTTGTATTGGTCTGTGCAGACCGCCAACAGGTAGGCGTCCACCCCTTCCACATGGCGGGTGAGAAATACATAAAAGCTGTCATCGAGGGGGCGGGAGCGATACCTTTAGTGCTCCCCGCCTTGCCGCATTCCGAGGACATAGTGGCGTTACTCTCGCGCGTTGACGGGGTGTTGTTGACAGGGGCCTACGCGAATATCGAGCCGCATCATTATGGCGCTGATGAGGCCCCTGAGAATGAGTTGAAAGACCCGGCGCGCGACGCGGCAACACTACCGCTGATCCCGCAACTAGTAGCACAGGAGGTGCCGATCTTAGGTATCTGTCGTGGGTTTCAAGAAATTAATGTTGCTTATGGCGGTAGCCTTTTTCATCGCGTGCACGAAAATGAGGGCTTTTTTGACCACCGAGAAGATGGCAATAAAAGCTTAGACGAGCAGTACGCTCCTCTTCACCCAGTTGATGTTGCCCCGGGTGGCTGTCTTCGCAACGTTGTTGGGACAGATCGCTTCATGGTTAACTCGTTGCACGGCCAAGGTATTGAGCGGCTGGGGGAAGGGCTTACCGTAGAAGCCCGTGCAGAGGATGGTTTGGTTGAGGCAATTAGCGTGACAGATGCAAAAGCTTTTACTCTGGCAGTGCAGTGGCATCCCGAATGGAAACTTGCAGAGCATAAAGCTTACGCAGATATCTTTCGTGCGTTTGGTGATGCCTGTCGCCAGCGTTTATCACAACGTGTAAAGAGCTGACCTCCCCTAGGGGGGTATTGTTTGCTCGTTTGATAAAGCCGTAAATATGTCATCAATTAATAAGGTAGCTTCAATGTCGATGTTAGAAATAAAATCCTGGTTGGAAAAAAATAAAATCCTGGATGTTGAGTGTTTAGTACCTGATATAACCGGAAATGCTCGCGGTAAAATCATTCCCGCAGATCATTTTGTTAATGAAGAGGGGATGCGACTCCCTGAAAGTTTGTTTGTGCAAACGGTCAATGGAGAGTGGAGCGATAATTGGGATCAACTCGTCGATGGTGTTGAGCCGGATATCGTGATGTATCCAGATGTTAAAAGTCTGCGCAAGGTGCCCTGGGAGACTGCAACAGCACAAATTATCCACGATGATGTCGACCAGCAGGAAACGTCGATCTTGGCTCGCTCTGTACTCAAACGTGTACTTGCACTCTACGAAGCCGAAGGCCTAAAGCCAATCGTGGCTCCAGAAATGGAATTTTATTTAGTCGCGAAGAACATCGACCCTAACCAGTCTGTTGAACCACCGGTTGGACGCTCCGGGCGTCGTGAGACGGCCTGCCTTTCATACAGTGTTGAGGCTGTCAGCGAGTTTGGCCCTCTTTTTGAGGAGATGTATCGCCACTGTGACGTTATGGGGCTAGACGTTGATACGCTAATTCACGAAGCGGGCACTGCGCAGTATGAATTAAACTTTAAACACGGTGACCCGCTGACTCTGGCAGACGAGGTCTTTACTTTTAAACGCTTGCTGCGTGAGACGGCGATGCGACACGATGTCTACGCCACTTTCATGGCAAAGCCAATGGACGAACAGTCCGGCAGTGCGATGCATATTCACCAAAGTATTGAGGACCTACAGGGGGATAATATTTTTGCGGGCGAGAAGGCGGGAGAATATACAGAGGCTTTTAATCATTATATTGGCGGGCTGCAGAAGTATTTGCGTAAAGCCACGGCCTTAACGGCGCCTAACGTTAACTCTTATCGGCGTTTTATGCGTGATAATTCGGCCCCCATTAATTTACAGTGGGGCGTAGATAATCGTACTGTTGGTCTGCGTGTTCCAATTGCAAACCGTCGTGGTACTCGTATCGAAAATCGTTTACCCGGCGCTGATGCTAACCCTTATATCGCTATGGCCGTTACCTTAGCCTGCGGTTACTTGGGGATGAAAGAAAAACTTACTCCAACAGAGGCGATCACGGGGTCGGCTTACGATGAAGATTTTGATATCCCTCGAAACTTAGAATATGCGTTACGCCTGCTTCAGTCTTGTGACGCGTTGAAGGAGGTATTGGGGGAGCGTTTTGTTAAATCTTATATCTCTATCAAAGAGAAAGAATACGAAGATTTCTTCAGTGTCATTACGCCCTGGGAGCGAGAGCACCTACTGCGCAACGTTTAGATCGTGTCGAGTGTAACTGAATATTAATAATTAGAGGAAGTTATGACTAAGCCAGTCGATAATGCGACAATAAAAAAAATGGATCGTGATCATTATCTGCACCCCTTTAGTAACTTGACTGAGATGAAGCAGGTCGGCAGTCGCATCATCGAGAGAGCTGAAGGTGTTTACCTCTACGATAGTGATGGTCATAGAACGTTAGACGGTTTTGCGGGCTTGTGGTGTGTAAACCTTGGTTATGGACGAGACGAACTCTCAGCGGTTGCCGCAGAGCAAATGAAGCAGCTACCTTATTATAACAGTTTTTTTGGTACCACAAATGCTCCCGCAGCGGAGCTTGCAGCCTTGCTGAAAGAGGTTACGCCTCCACAGTTTAATCATGTTTTCTTTACTGGCTCGGGCTCGGAGTCTAATGATACCGTCGTCCGGATGGTGCGTCGTTACTGGCAATGTCAGGAGCAACCTTCGCGTAAGGTCATTATCAGCAGGAAAAATGCTTATCATGGTTCAACGATTGCTGGTGCTAGCCTTGGTGGCATGGGGTATATGCATAAGCAGGACGAAGGTCTGCCGATGCAGTATGTTGAGCACATCGATCAACCTTATTGGTTTGCGGAAGGTGGAGAGCTGACGCCAGAAGAGTTTGGCCTTGAGCGTGCTGGCCAGTTAGAACAGAAGATTTTAGAACTGGGTGAAGATAATGTTGCCGCCTTTATTGCAGAGCCAATACAGGGGGCTGGCGGTGTTATTGTGCCGCCGGCAAGCTACTGGCCGGAGATTCAACGGATCTGCCGTCAGTACAATATTTTGTTGGTGAGTGATGAAGTTATTTGTGGCTTTGGCCGCACAGGACACTGGTTTGGGTGTGAGCACTTCGGTGTCGAGCCTGACTTGATGTCTGTTGCCAAGGGCATGACGTCGGGTTACCTGCCAATGGGCGGGGTCATCGTCTCTGATAAAGTGGCCAATGTGCTGGTAGAGAAGGGGGGGGATTTCAATCACGGCTTTACTTACTCGGGGCATCCGGTTTCGGCAGCGGTGGCCGTTGCTAATATTAAGGCGTTGAGAGATGAGGGATTGATTGAAGAGGCAGCCAGTGGGAGTGGTGCGTATTTCCGTCAGCAGTTGCAGTTGTTAGCTGAGCATCCTGTAGTGGGGGAGGTTCGCAGTGTCGGGTTAGTGGGGGCGATAGAGCTTTGTGCCGACAAGCAATCACGAGACTTTTTTCCCGATAGAGGGGCAACGGGTACACTATGCCGATTACATGCGCTGGAAAACGGCCTGGTGCTGCGTGCTACAGAGGATACGATGCTGTTCTCTCCTCCGTTAGTGATTAGCCATGCTGAAATTGATGAGATGATGACAATCACACGGGCGAGCCTTGATCATGTGGCCAAATGCCATGGCATGAATTAACGATGAGCGCCCACTTTCGAGTGGGCGTTTTGCTTCACAACGATAATAATCAAAGCCGTAGTCACTGACGGTATAAAGTGAGAGGAAAACACGATGTCTGATGGTTCTCGTAACCAACGCCAAGTTGCTTTGGAGATTCAGCAAGTCTCTAAGACGTTCGACGACTTTACTGCGGTAGACAAGGTGGATTTAAAAATATATCAAGGCGAGATCTTTGCCTTGTTGGGGGCTTCCGGCTGCGGCAAGTCAACGTTGTTGCGCATGATGGCGGGTTTCGATTTGCCTTCGAGTGGTAAAATTATTCTCAACGGCGAAGATCTAGCTGATACCCCACCATACCAGCGCCCCATTAATATGATGTTCCAATCCTATGCGCTGTTCCCTCATATGACAGTGGAACAAAATATTGCTTTTGGCCTTAAGCAAGACAAACTCCCCAAGGCCGTTATCATAGAAAAGGTTGCCAGTGCGTTGAGCTTGGTGCAAATGTCAAAGTTTGCCAAGCGTAAGCCTCATCAGCTGTCTGGGGGGCAGCGCCAGCGTGTCGCTCTTGCCAGAAGCCTCGCTAAAGAGCCTAAGCTGCTACTCCTTGATGAGCCTATGGGGGCGCTTGATAAGAAATTGCGTACGCGTATGCAGCTAGAAATTGCCGATATTATCGAAAACGTCGGTGTTACCTGTGTCATGGTAACGCATGATCAGGAAGAGGCGATGACCATGGCTGATCGAGTAGGCATCATGCATAAGGGGGTTATCCGTCAGATTGGTTCGCCGCATACGATTTACGAGCAACCTAATAGCCGTTATACCGCAAACTTCATAGGTTCAGCAAATATCTTTGAGGGTACGCTGACTGTCGACGAGCCTTCGTTTGTTGAAATTACTGCCGATGCTTTATCGGCGCCGATCAATGTTGGCCACGGCGTCAGCGGTAATAAAGGGATGGAAATTGCCTACGCTATTCGTCCCGAGAAAATTCATATTGAGAAGAGTAAGCCCGAGCAGAAAGTAAACTGGGCCAAGGGTTTGGTAGAAGAGATTGCGTACCTCGGTAGTCACTCAATTTTCCATGTCAAACTTGAATCGGGTTTTATCGCGTTAGTGCAGATGGCAAACAGTCATCGTCGCATCGAAGGTGATGGCGATACACCGATTACCTGGGAGGATGAGGTCTATATCTCATGGGATGATAAGAGCGGGGTAGTTTTAACGTCATGATTAAACCACGCAAATTAATTGACCGGTTGACTAGCGGAGCCGTTTTAGGAATCCCCTATATATGGCTATTGTTATTTTTTCTTGTTCCTTTCGCTATTGTTTTTAAGATTAGCTTCGCTGAATCGGTACGTGCGCAGCCACCGGTAACACCGCTGATCATCTGGGATAGTCTGGAAGAAATATACAGTATCACGCTCAACTTTTTCTCCTATATCGATCTGTTTGAGTATGATCTTTACTTGGATGGCTACCTAAACTCACTCAGTATTGCCTCAACCTCTGCATTTATTTGCCTTATTATCGGCTACCCAATTGCCTTTGTGATCTCAAAGTTACCGGAGTCGACGCGGAATATTGCACTGATGCTGGTAATACTGCCATCATGGACGTCTTTTTTAATTCGTATCTATGCCTGGTTGGGTTTGTTAAAAAATAATGGGCTTATCAATAATGCGCTGATGAGTCTGGGCATTATTGATACGCCTATTCATATGTTGCATACGCCGTTTGCAGTTTACCTTGGTATTGTTTACGCCTATTTACCGTTCATGATTTTGCCGCTCTATACCAACTTAGTAAAGCACGATCATAGTTTAGTCGAGGCCGCCAGTGACCTAGGCGCATCACCGATAAAGACATTCTTTTTGGTAACTCTGCCATTGTCACTGTCAGGTATCGTGGCAGGCGTGATGCTGGTCTTTATTCCTGCGGTGGGTGAGTTCGTTATTCCTGAGTTGCTCGGTGGACCCAATACGGTAATGATTGGTAAATTACTCTGGCAAGAATTCTTTAGTGCTCGCAATTGGCCAGGTGCAGCTGCACTGGCGATATCGATGCTGATGGTGTTGATTATCCCTATTATGATTTATCAATATGTGCAGGCTAAGGAAATGGAGGCGAAGGGTAATGAGTAAGAAAAATATTGCATCCTATAGCATTCTTTTATTAGGTTTCATGTTTCTATATGGGCCGATCTTTGTGTTGATGTTCTACTCTTTTAATGAGTCGCGTTTGGTGACAGTTTGGGCGGGATTCTCAACGAAATGGTATGTCGAACTGTTTAAAGATCAGGCGATGTTGAGTGCGGTTTGGAACAGTGTTCGTATTGCTTTTGTTAGTGCGAGTGTGGCGCTTGTGCTTGGTACGATGGCAGCGAATGTCATGGTTAATCGCCGTCTTTTTCGTGGTAGGACGTTATTTACCGGTATGATTACGGCGCCATTAGTCATGCCGGAGGTTATCACAGGTTTGTCCCTGCTACTGTTATTTGTCACGCTTAATATGGACCGCGGGATATCGACCATAACTATCGCACATATTACGTTCTGTATGGCCTATGTAACGGTGATAATGAGTTCTCGCCTCTCGGAGCTTGATCGTTCAATTGAAGAGGCTGCGCAAGACTTGGGGGCGACACCGACGCGGACCTTTTGGTCGATCACTCTTCCGCAGATCACGCCAGCTCTTGCCTCGGGCTGGTTGTTATCGTTTACCCTGTCTCTCGATGACTTGGTTATTGCCAGCTTCGTTTCAGGTCCTGGGTCGACAACATTACCTATGCTAGTTTTCTCTAGTGTGCGCATGGGCGTTAGCCCAAAGATTAACGCGCTAGCGACGATCTTGGTGTTGATTATATCGATCGGCACGTTCATCGCATGGTGGTATATGCGCCGCCGTGAGAAGCAGCGTGCAGAGGAGATGAAACTCGCTTTTAGTCATGCTGAGCAATAGTCAGATTATACGACCTGCCGGGCTCCGGCAGGTGCTGCTTGTTACTGTGTTTGATGGTATCGGTAGAAAAACTATTGGTGCCTACTGTGGCAAATTAAGAAGAAATAATTGTTAAAACTACGCATATTGAAAAGCTATACTAAGCTTAAAGGCTTTGAAATATATCTAACATAAGATGTCAATAATACTTAACATAAATTGAGTCACTTGCTATGGTGGTAAGTGAATTGATGAGAAAATTTAAATGAAAGTTTCTATTCTCGTCTAATCGAATCTACGTTTTGAGCTGAGAATGACTAACCAGGGGTGAATGATGAAAAGAATAACAACGATCCTAGCCGCGTCTGCTTTTGCTTTGTTGGCCGCTTCGGTCTCTGCTGAGGAGGAGAAGCTGCTTAATATCTATAATTGGAGCGATTATATCGCTGAGGATACTCTGGCTAACTTTGAAAAAGAAACGGGCATCAAGGTGGTTTACGACGTTTTCGACAGCAACGATGTCCTTGAGGCAAAGTTAATGTCGGGGAGAACGGGCTACGATATCGTTGTGCCTTCCTCTACCTTTATGGCACGCCAGATTCAGGCAGGCGTGTTTCAGCCGCTTGATACGAGCAAAATCCCCAATCTTAAAAACCTTGATCCAGTGATGATGAAACGCTTAGATACCATGGATCCAGGTAATAAATATGGTGTCCCTTACCTCTGGGGGACTACGGGAATTGGTTATAATGTAAAGAAAATAAAGGAGCTTTTGGGAGACGATGCCCCCGTCAATAGCTGGGATCTTTTTTATGACCCCAAGTATGCGTCCAAACTTGCGTCTTGTGGCATAGCGGTCCTCGATGCTTGGGATGAGATCATTCCGGCAACACTTAATTACCTCGGTGAAGACCCTAACAGCCATGATGCTAAGCTCGTCAAAGGTAAGGTCAAAGATAAGTTGATGGAAATTCGCCCTTACATCACTTATTTCCACTCTTCGCAGTACATTAATGATCTCGCTAATGGCGATGTCTGCCTCGCAGTAGGCTGGTCGGGTGATATTATTCAAGCGATGGATAGGGCCGAGGATGCTGGAGCCGGTGTTGAGCTGGCCTATGCTATTCCCCATGAGGGGGCGGGGCTATGGTTTGATATGCTGACCGTACCTAAGGATGCTAAGCACCCAGAAAATGCGTTTGCCTTCATTAATTACTTGCTGCGTCCCGAAGTGATGGCGGGGATTACCAATTATGTATGGTATCCAAATGCGGTTCCGTCTTCGAACCCTTTAATAGATGAGGAGATCACAGGTGATCCATCGATCTATCCCGATGAAGAGACCTCTTCGAAGCTGTACTCATTTGAGATTACGCCAGATAAGTTTGATCGAATGGCTACTCGTGTTTGGGCTAGAGTGTTGAGTGGCAGGTAAGTCTATTATTCCTCGCTCGATTGCTTTTATGCGATCGAGCGATAATGGCGCTATTTATTGCTTTGCCCTTCTTGTTGATCTCTGTTTATTCCTAGTAGAACTCTTGGTTTGCACGTTAGTCGCTATTGGTCTTCCTTTCAGATTGTTGCCTATAGCTCTATGCGATAAAATGAGCTTGCTGTAGACCGTACTCCAATGGAGGGTTTGGCGTGTCTAATAAGTGGTTGAGACCAATATTATTAGTGCTGCTACTAATGTTTTCTATGTCGATTGAATCTGCAGAGCAGAGGGTGTTGAATATCTACAATTGGAGCGATTATATCGCCCCAGCAACCATCGAGAATTTCGAACGGCATAGTGGCATTAAAGTTATTTATGATGTGTTTGATAGTAATGACACGTTAGAAGTGAAACTGCTGACAGGGAAGAGCGGCTATGACATTGTCGTCCCCAGCAATAACTTTTTAGCGCGACAAATTCAAGCGGGGTTGTTCCAGCCTCTGGACAAATCAAAGCTCCCGCTTTATGTGAACTTAGACCCGCAACTCATGAAGAGGTTGGAGGCTTCTGATCCGGACAACCTCTATGGTATTCCATATCTCTGGGGTACGACGGGTTTAGGTTTTAATGTGGCCATGCTCAAGGAGCGATTAGGCGAGCGCTTTCCTTTAGACAGCTGGAACCTGCTACTAGATCCTATGATTAGTACACAGTTGCGTGATTGCGGTGTCGGCATCCTAGATGCATGGGACGAGCTGTTTCCTATCATTTTTAACTATATTGGCGAAGATCCGTCAACCCATGATGTAAAAGTGTTTAAGGGGGAGGCTTACCGTCAGATGAATCGGTTGCGCCCTAATGTTGCGACGATTCACTCCTCATCTTACATTAAAGATTTGGCGGCAGGGGACTTGTGCTTGGCGCTCGGTTGGGTCGGTGATGTCTATCAGGCTCGAACAAGAGCGCTTGAGGCAGGGAGCGGTATTGACGTTAGCTATATCATTCCAAAGGAGGGGGCGCCAATCTGGTTTGACATGATCGCTATCCCGAAGGATGCCCCCAACCCAGATGAAGCGCATGAGTTTATTAACTTCCTGCTGCAACCGGAAGTGATTGCGGAGATAAGTAACTACGTTGCTTACCCAAATGCTGTGCCTGCAAGCAAACCTTTTCTCGATGAAGCTTTACGCAATAATGCGAACATTTATCCCGATGAAGAGGTGATGAAACGTTTATTTGTATTAGAGGTATACCCAGCTTCCATAGATCGCTTTGCAGCGAGGTTATGGGGGCGGTTTCGCGCCCATCATTAAGCCCATGTGAAGTTATAGCCTGTCTTTTATCGAATAGTAGAGCATTCCGGCGACAAGGCCTGGCCAGCGAAGCAGTGTGCCGCCTGGAAACTTCTTGATCGGTGTATTGGCAAGAAGGTCAAAGCGTTCTGCGGTGCCAGTTAAAGCCTCTGCTATCAGTTTCCCGGCAAATGCGGCCAACACGACACCGTGGCCAGAATAACCTTGGGCATAAAAGATATTGGGTTCGAGGCGGCCGAAATCTGGCATGCGGTTCATGGTGACGGCAAGTGTTCCGCCCCAGGCATAGTCTATTTTGACATCATCTAGTTGGGGGTAGACCTCTAACATGTATTTACGCACGAAGTTGGATAGGTCGTTAGGGAAGCGATTTCGGTAGTTTTCTCCCCCGCCGAATAATAGTCGATGATCTTCGGTTAACCGCCAATAGTTGACAACAAAGCGACTGTCGAAAATAGCAGCGTTGTTTTTGATTAAGGCTTCGGCGCGCTCCTTACCTAGAGGCTCGGTGGTTAAGACAAAGTTGTTAATAGGCATAATGGAGGAGGCAAGACGGCTCTCGGTTTTCCCAAGGTAGCCATTACAAGCGAGCACAACATACTTTGCTTTCACTTGGCCCTGTTCTGTTTTGAGTATTGTTGGGGTATTGCGATCATAGCTGAGAACTTCAGAATGCTCGAATATCTTCGCGCCAGCCTCACAGGCTGCCTTGGCGATGCCGAGAACGAAATTTAGTGGGTGAAGGTGGCCACTGCGTTTGTTATAGAGCCCGCCATGATATTGACTGGTAGAGCTTATGTCGTCCATCTCATCTTTCTCGATAAACTCGATATACTCTGCGCCGTATTCTCGTTGGAGTAAGTCGTGGTATGACTTGTATTCTGCGACGTAGCTAGGTTTATGGATAGCATTGATGATGCCATCTTGCCAGCCACAGTGGATATTGTGCTGCTTAATGCGAGCTTTCATATCATCGAGGGCAGCATAGTTTAGATCCCAGTGTCGATGCGCATTCTCCTTGCCGACAAGCGCTTCGAGCTCGTCTACACCTAGGCGGGGATCTCCGCCTGCCTGGCCACCATTTCGCCCAGTCGCTCCCCATCCCACCTTATAAGATTCTAGAAGGATGACGTTAAAGCCCTTTTCTGCCAGGTTCAGTGCAGCGCTGACACCCGTAAATCCGGCGCCTATAACGCAAACATCACAGTTGTGCTCACCTTTCAGCTTGGGGTGATTGGGGTGAGGGTTTGCGGTTGCCATATAGTAAGAGTCGGCATGATAGTGATTTTGCATAGATTAGCCCTGCGATGTAACGAGTTATTATAATCATCACAGGTAGATTAGCGGATTTGTTGAATATTTAAAACACGTCGTCTATTAATTTTTATGCGGATATACGTTTGGCTTGCGCTTGTATTATTTACGGTTGCTAGCAGTACGTTGCATATGTTGAATGGTGCTGTTAGTGGAATGGCGCTCCCGGTTGATTTTGAGCTGGTGTCACAGAGACCTCTGGTGATGGCTCTTGGCTTATACCCTTTGATTCGGCTGTTTCAAGCGTAGCCAAGGTGAGCTCGAGACTGTTACCGCTCGTTAGTGAGACAAGCGAGCCGTGAAAGTAAACTTTTGACAATGCAGGGGTGCAACTATTGTTGAGATAACGAGTGAGGATCATATGATAGCGCTGAGTGGCGTTATAGTGACTATGTGCCGATAGCACGTTAATGAGAAGGGGAATCATTTTTGGGGTTTGATACATCTCCCTGATCAAGTGACTAAGATTGACCCCTGTCGAGGAGTCATTATTGTTTGGTGCTTCTTTTTCATTGGCAGGCTGTGAAGTTTGATGCTGTATATTGTTAAGGCAGCGAGAAAACCACTGATAGCAAAGCTCGCAGAGTAATTCGTCGGCGTTGACGAAATAATTGTACGCAGTTGTACGTGTCGTCTTGGCCTGTTTTACAATAGATTGAATGCTCAACTCTTCAGCGTGCTCGCCATTAATCAGCTGGTAAGCGGCTAACAATAATCCTTGGCGCCTGCGTCTTTGGGTGGGGCTCATGGTGACTTGTTGCAGGTCTTCACTAAATAATGGGCTTGTGCCAAGGGGGTGCCCGTTGTGGCTGAGTTCTTGCTCCTGCATATCGCTCTCTGTGCGGATTAGATAGTTTTTTCAGCTTAGCACAGTGTTTTGTGGCTGCATCTTAGCTCGGATTATGGCTTCGGCTGATATTGAGCAATTGGTGCCTAATATTGGCTAGTAGCTCATCAATTACAAGGCTGGTTTGTCGATAGACATCATCTATTAATGGCGGCTTTTCGTCGTCTAACGTTAGTGCTCTGCTGACTTTTGACATAGTTTCGGCGAGTGCTTGGTGGCTGTAAGTTGACATAGTAGCGCTGCTGTTTAGTCCGATTAATTCTTGGTTAATGGTATCGCCGAGGGCGACAACACGCTCGATTAGCTCAACTTCATTATTGTTGACGCTTAAAGCGTGGACGCTGAGTGAGCGGAACTGACCAATCTGCTCGAGTAACTGTGGCGCACTATTGAGTAAGTAGTGCAGGTGATGATCTACAGCGCTGCAGTTGATTCGTGTCTGAGCTGCAAGTATGGGCAGAGACTGAAGTATGAGCTTGATAAGGTGGCAGTGTGCTGTGATATTTTCGAGAGGTTCTAACTCACGCCAATGGCAGCTTAGACTTTCCCAGCCTTCAGTCAGCTTTTCCCAGCTTGTTTGTTTAAAGAAGGGAATCCGGTGAAATGTCTCTTCTATACTGTGGATTTCAGAGTTCACACACTCTCGCTTGTGTTGGATTTCTTTATCAAGATTGTTATTTGTCGAGAGTTGATTGGAAGTAAGGCCTCGGTGCTTTTGAATGAAACGCATGGTTTCTAGCATAGCGGCAATCGACTGTAGGCCTGCCTGTTGGTGCTCCCTGCGGAGCCTACTCTGCCGTCTTGCGGTGATGACTAAGGTGGTGAGTATCGTAACAAACACCAATAGAGACAACCAAACCAGAGATATAGTTGATGACATATGGTTACCGTTTTTATTTGTTTTTATTGTTTGCTGTATTTAGTCTAACAGCTAAAAATTGGCTTGTTGAGTGAATTTAGCTTGTGTTGCTCGATAAGTTTTAACTTGGTTATGTTGAGCTGTTACTCAGGTGGAGTTTATGAGAGCTATAAAGTGTCGAGGAGCAGGGGAAGTAGAGGTGCTTCAAGTTTTGGAGGCACAAACGCCTGTACCGCTCGAAGGAGAGGTGCTAATCAAGGTGAGTTCGGCGGGGGTTAATAGACCGGATATTTTGCAGCGCCAAGGTTATTACCCTCCACCGCCTGATGCGTCTGAAGTGCTGGGGCTAGAGGTTGCCGGTATCGTTGTTGAGGTCGGTGATGGAGTCGCTAGCTGGTGTGTTGGTGATCGAGTATGTGCCCTGCTTGCGGGTGGTGGTTATGCTGAATACGCCGTGGCGGACCAAGGTTTGTGTCTGCCAATCCCTCAGGGGGTTAGCTTGATCGACGCTGCGACGTTACCTGAAGTGATGTTTACTGTCTGGCATAATGTCTTTCAACGAGGTGGTTTGCAGCCGGGGCAAACTCTACTCGTGCATGGTGGCAGCAGTGGTATTGGTGTCGCGGCAATACAACTTGCTAAGGCTTATGGTTGTACGGTGGTAACGACAGCCGGTAATGAGGAGAAGTGCCAGCGTTGTAGAGAGCTGGGGGCAGACTTAGCAATCAACTATCGCGAGCAGGATTTTGTGCTGGCAATAAATGAGTTCACTTGTGGTGTGGGGGTTGATGTCATTTTGGATATGGTGGGTGGAGAATATTTCGCGAAGAATGTCAGCGTGGCAGCTTTCGATGCGACAATAGTAAGTATTGCCTTTCTGAATGGCTCTAAGGTTAATTTGGATATGATGCCTGTGATGTTGAAGCGTTTGAAGTTAACAGGCTCAACGCTTCGTTCCCGTACGCTAGAGTTTAAGCGAAAGTTATGCGGTGAGGTTTTGCAGCATTGCTGGCCATTGATTGAACATGGAGAGTATCAGCTGGTCATTGATAGTCGTTATGAACTTGTTGATGTCAAGAAAGCTCACCTACGGATGGAGAGTGGCAAGCATATAGGTAAGATTGTGCTGCAAACCTAAGTCAGCAGTATATTACGAGCGACTTCTTAGTCGCTACGGCTGTTACGCACGTCCTTAACGATCATATGTAATATAAATCCGGTGATTAGGGTGGTAGCAGCGACGACAAGGATACCTGCAACAATCGTTTCGTCAATATACATGGTAGCGACCTCAATGAGTTTCCATTCTTGTTTAACTTATCTTACGCAGTGTTATTAATTTAATGTTGCGCCAAATCAACCTTACTGTTTGTGTGGTTATGTTGCGGCTCGTTTACGGGTATATGTCGTGCTGAGATTGTCGTCTGGGCATTGAGTAGCAATCAGGTTCTAGAAAGTGGAATTTTGCATTGTTTATGCACTTTGTTGTTAGGCGTTAAGACTGAACGCATCGCTTTGTCACTTGCTTATAGACACTAGATGTAGAAGATTTGATGTATGTCAGCACTATATATTGTATGTAAGAGACGATGAATGGAGTTGACACTGTTGTTTGAATATGGTTTTACGGTGCGGCGAGAGTAGTTGCTAACGTGCAGAACATGATAGCTCTGGGGGGGAGGAATTTATCTATGAATTGTTCTTGACCAGGTATTATGTAATTTGCGAGTATCTAGCCCGAACATACAAGATGTAGTGGTCAAAAGTACGGACACCTACCATAACGGCGATTAGCGCCGACACTGCATTCGATCTATTATCATCACTACTGATCTACGACAAGGATATTTTCAATGCCTGCAACTCTCAAATCTGTGCCGAGCATCTCTGAAGAAATTACTTTACAAGATGCTTCGCTGGATATTTGGAACACTAAGTATCGTCTTCGTGCTAAGAATGGAGAGGCTGTCGATGTAGATATCGATGCAACATATCAGCGAGTTGCTCGTGCGTTATCAGAAGTTGAAGAGAAGAAGCTTCAAAAGCACTGGTACGAAAAATTTCTTTGGGCGTTACGTCAGGGAGTCATACCTGCCGGGCGAATCATTTCAAACGCTGGTGCCAGAGCGCACAAGCCTGCGACCTCAACCATTAACTGTACAGTATCGGGCTCTATCAGGGACTCGATGGATGATATTTTAAACAAGGTACATGAGGCAGGGCTTACTCTAAAAGCTGGTTGTGGTATTGGTTACGAGTTTTCTAGCTTGCGTCCAAAGGGGGCTTACGTCTCTGGTGCAGGTGCCTATACCTCTGGTCCGTTGTCGTTCATGGATATCTACGACAAGATGTGCTTCACCGTTTCTTCGGCAGGCGGTCGACGCGGCGCTCAGATGGCGACATTTGATATTTGTCATCCTGACGTTGTGGAGTTTATCCGCGCCAAGCGTGAAGATGGTCGTCTGCGCCAATTTAACTTATCTCTACTAATTACCGAAGAGTTTATGGAGGCTGTTAAGGCCAATGCCGATTGGCCACTCTCTTTTCCGGTGACAGAGAAAGAGGCGCAGGCTGATGGTTTAGATTTGAAGGATAAAACTCAGGTCATCTGGCGGGATTTTCCCGTCAAAGAAGATTACATTACTGATAAAGCGGGGCTGACGGCCTGTAAAATTTACAGCACGATTAAGGCTGAGAAGTTGTGGAATGTGATCATGACTTCTACATATGATTATGCCGAGCCAGGCTTTATTTTGATCGATAAGGTTAATGACCAGAACAATAATTGGTTCTGTGAAGATATCCGCGCCACTAACCCCTGTGGTGAGCAGCCATTACCTCCTTATGGTGCCTGTCTTTTAGGCTCTGTGAACCTGACGCGTTTCGTGCGCCACGCCTTCACTGATAAAGCATTTTTTGATTGGAAGGCTTACGCAGAAGTTGTCTCAGTCTTTACGCGTATGCTTGACAATGTTGTTGAGATTAACGGCCTGCCATTAGAGGAGCAGCGCAACGAGATTGAGCGGAAGCGCCGTCATGGCATGGGCTTTCTTGGTCTTGGCTCTACTCTAACAATGCTTAAGCTAAAGTATGGTTCTGCAGACTCCGTAAGTTTCACGGAGGAGGTGAGCAAGCAGATGGCGTTAACGGGTTGGCGTACGGGGCTCGAGTTAGCGCGTGAAAAAGGTGCTGCACCGGTCATGAGCGAGGAGTTTGTTGTTACCGAGGAGATGTTGCGTCATCGCCCGGAGATGCGAACCGATGGTGTTAAGGCAGGGGATATCCTACAGGGGCGTGTACTGCATGCTAAATACAGTCGCTATATGCAAAAAGTTGCTGAAGCCGATCCTGAGTTAGCTGAGGCGCTGGCAGCAGAAGGGTGCCGCTTTAGCCATCACTCGTCGATTGCACCAACCGGCACTATTTCACTATCTCTGGCGAATAATGCGAGTAATGGTATTGAGCCCAGTTTTGCGCACCACTACAGCCGAAATGTGATTCGTGAGGGTAAGAAGAGTAAGGAGAAAGTCGATGTCTTTTCCTTCGAGTTACTGGCTTATCGCAACATGATCAACCCTGCGGCAATGCCTTTTAGCACTGAAGAAGAGACGCAGCTACCCGAATACTTCATCTCAGCTGATGAGGTTACGCCTTCGCAGCACGTTGATATTCAGGCTGCAGCACAAAAGTGGATAGACTCATCGATCTCTAAGACGGCAAATGTGCCGACGGACTTCCCTTATGAGGAGTTCAAAGACATCTATATGTATGCCTATGAGCAAGGGTTGAAGGGTTGCACAACTTTCCGTTTCAACCCTGAGGCGTTCCAAGGTGTCTTGGTGAAAGAACAAGACCTTGAGAGTACCTTGTATAAATTTACTCTAGAAGATGGCTCTGTTGTTGAGCTTAAGGGTAATGAAGAGGTCGAGTATGATGGGGAAATGCATACGGCAGCCAATCTATTTGATGCACTAAAAGAAGGTTACTACGGTAAGTTTTAAGCGGTGCTGACAAGGAGGCCCGTCACGGGTTTCTAAGTCGTATATATGAATATCGCCCTGAAGTGATTATAATCCGCAGGGTGAATGAGTGAAGCGAGAGGATAGGCCGCATGGCGACCAAAATTGCACAGAAAATAGTAGGCTACAACGTAGTCAGCGCAGAAGATGAGAAGCTGAAGCAAGAGCAGGCTGAGGCTGTTAAAGTTGCCCAGGCGAAGGTGCTTGCAGAGCAAGAGGCGGCTAAAATCGTCCATATGCACGAGAGTGTCGATCGTCCAGAGATGTTGCTAGGCTCAACATACAAGGTGAAAACCCCGCTGTCTGAGCACGCTCTATACATAACTATTAATGACATCGTGTTGAACCAAGGGACTGAGCACGAAGTGCGGCAGCCTTTTGAAATGTTTATTAATTCAAAAAACATGGATCAGTTTCAGTGGATTGTCGCACTGACTCGAGTGGTCTCTGCCGTTTTTCGTAAGGGCGGTGATGTTACCTTTCTAGCCGAAGAGCTTAAGGCCGTTTTCGATCCTCAGGGCGGTTACTTTAAGCGTGGCGGTAAGTTTATGCCGTCGCTGGTTGCTGAGATTGGTGAGGCCATTGAATCGCACATGCGTATGATTGGCCTGATTAAGAGTGATGGCTTAGATGAGCAGCAACAGCAGTTCGTCGATGCTAAGCGAGCAGAATACGAAAGCGCTCAGAAAGGTGGAGAGAATAAAGCAAGCGACGAAACCTTCCCAAGTGGCGCAGTGCTTTGCAATAAGTGTTCAACCAAGGCTGTTATCCGTATGGACGGTTGTAATACTTGTCTTAACTGTGGTGATTCTAAGTGCGGTTAAGTCCATAAAAGGACGCCTGATTCCGTTTAAAAGCCTGTAGCGCCTGTTTTTCGCTACAGGCTTTTTGCGTTTAATAAGCCATCTATTCAGCTTGTTGAATAGATGGGAATTTTGATTAAATTTCACGAAGCGTGTGTAAGCGCTTGTAGGAGAGTTTTAAATGGCTACGATCAAATTTAAGCGTTTGGGTGAGCATGGCTTGCCCTTACCGAGTCGCGGTAATGAGTTTGCGGCTGGGGTTGATATGGCCTATGCGGGGGAGTCGACAGTGATCGCGGCGGGTCAGCGTAAGCTTCTGAAATCAGGTTTCTCAGTCATGTTGCCTGCTGGTCATTATGGGCGTATAGCACCACGTTCGGGGCTGGCTTATAAGCATGGGATTGACGTGATGGCAGGTGTTATTGATATTGACTACCGAGGTGAGGTGGGGATTATTCTTTATAACACTAGTGAGAAGGATTTTATCGTTAGCTTTGGTGATAAAATTGCCCAGCTGGTGGTGGAGGCGATTTCTTATGCCTCTCCGGAGCTTGTTGACGAGCTGCCGGAGACTGATCGAGGTGAGGGCGGCTATGGTAGTACTGGTCACTCTGTTTTGGCTTAAGTCTAGCGCCGCTTCTTCAGGTAGACACCCGTTTCCATATGATGGGTGTAGGGAAACTGGTCGAAAAAGGCCAGTTTAACAACTTCATGAGTCTGCTTGATGCGCTCAAGGTTGTCGGCCAGTGTATGTGGGTTACACGACACATACACAATGTTGTCGAACCGTTGCACGAGCTTCTCTGTACCTGGGTCTAGCCCTGAGCGCGGAGGATCAACGAACACGGTAGAGAAGTTATAGTCGTTAAGGTTGATGTCGCGCAGCCTGCGGAACTCCCTTTCATTATTAAGGGCTTGCGTTAGTTCCTCGCTCGACATACGAACGATATCAAGGTTGTCGACGTGATTTACAGCTATGTTATATTGCGCTGAGTTGACGGAAGTTTTTGATATCTCCGTGGCTAGTACTTTGTTGAACTGTCGGGACAATGGGATGGTGAAATTGCCGTTGCCGCAGTAAAGCTCAAGTAGGTCACCACTATTACCGTGGGTGGCCTGCATTGCCCAGTTTATCATGTTGCAGTTCATTCGCGCATTTGGCTGAGTGAATCCACCCTCTACTTGCTTGTATTCAAACTCACCTGCTTTAAGCGGGAGCTTTTCAATGACAAAATCCTGATCAAGACAGATCTTCATTTTTCTGGCGCGGCCGATCAGGTTGATGCCGAACTCGCGCTTCAGCTCTGTTGCCGCATCGACCCACTCCTCGTCGAGTTGTCGATGATAGATGAGGGTGACTAGCATATCGCCGGCTAGCGTCGACAAAAACTCTACCTGAAATAAGCGATGCCTGAGTAATGGTGTCGTCTTCAGCTTGGCAATTAGTTGCGGCATCAGCTTGTTAATAGCGGCGCCGGCAATAGGGAAGCTATCAACTCTAACGGGAACTTTTGGTGCTGCTGGGTTAAACATGACGTAAAAAAGGTCGTCGCCTTCATGCCAGACCTTGAACTCAGTACGCATACGAAAGTTTTGCGCTTGCGATGGGAATACCTCGGCCGCCGGCATTGCGATGCTGGTAAACAGCTGCTGTGTTGCACCGACTTTCTCATCGAGCAGTGTTGAGTAGTTGTCTGGGGAAAATTGACTTAAAGGCATAGGTTGACCACGGTTGTAAGACGATAAAACGCGCAGATTATAACTTAAAACAGTAACTCGCAGTATAAATAGGCGGCATTAATATGGCATTATTACTGAATAGTTTATTAGGAGTGTAATGTGAAGATTCTGGTGACCGGTGGAGCCGGCTATATTGGTAGCCATACATGTATCGAGTTGTTGCAAGCGGGTTTTGAGGTGGTCGTGATCGACAATCTCAGTAATAGCTCGCTTGAGTCGCTTCGTCGTGTTGAGTTGATAACGGGGCAATCGGTTAAGTTCTATCAAGCTGATATTCAAGATGGAGATGCGGTAAACGGTGTTTTTGCTGCGCACCAGATTGATGCAGTCATACATTTTGCGGGTCTTAAGGCGGTAGGCGAATCTGTTGAGCAGCCAATACGTTACTTTCAGAATAATGTATCAGGTACTCTGACGCTGTGTGAGGCGATGGTGCGCCATGATGTATACAATATAGTTTTTAGCTCCTCTGCAACAGTTTATGGTGATCCTGAGGTGCTGCCATTGACTGAGGATTGTCAGTTGTCTGCGACAAACCCTTATGGTCGCTCTAAGCTTATTGTTGAGCAAATGTTGCGAGATCTGCCTATTGCCAATAGTCGCTGGAATACCATATTGCTGCGTTACTTTAATCCTGTTGGGGCGCATGCAAGCGGTCTTATTGGAGAGGATCCAGATGGTATTCCTAATAATCTGACGCCTTATATCACGCAGGTCGCTGTGGGCAAATTGAAGCAGCTGCAGGTGTTCGGTGCCGATTATGATACGCCAGATGGAACTGGGGTTCGTGACTATATTCATGTAGTCGATCTTGCAAAGGGGCATGTTAAGGCCGTTGAAAAGCTGAGTGATAATCCCGGAGCTGTAGCCTATAACCTTGGAACGGGGGCAGGGTATTCCGTTCTGGAAATGATCAAGGCTTTTGAGGCTGCCAGCGGTAAAAAAATACCCTTTAAGGTTGCGCCGCGAAGAGCGGGTGACATTGCAAGCTGTTATGCGGATGCAGGTTTGGCGAAGAGGGAGTTGAAGTGGCAGGCTGAGCTGGGGGTTGAAGAGATGGCGCGCGATGCTTGGCTGTGGCAAAGTAAAAACCCCAACGGCTTTAGCGATTGATGCTTTGGAGTATAGTGGCCCACACTAATATCGTCGGTGGTGTAGGCTACTAAATGGTGTTTTAGTTAAAGCGCTTTAGGTTTCTCTGAGACCAATACTGTTCTGCCATCGCTGTGGCGGCGTCCTCATCTGGGCTACGGCCTATCTGGTGTAAGACTAAGGCAATGGTGCCAATTATTGCTTGATGCCCATAGTCATTATCACTTTCTCCACGCCAAACTTTGGTAAGCTCGGAGATATCGAGCTCATCAAGTTTTGGCATTCTATGTGCTGTCATCCTGGGCCACTGCTGTTCTTTTAGTTCACCATCTTCGACACTGAGTAAGCTGCAGCTAGCATCCGGCTTGCGTTCGAACTCACCGGCCTCCCCCTTGATGACGAGTGCGTTCTGTTGCTGCAGTATCTGCGCAGCCTTTTGATGACTGGGTGCATAGGCAGGGTGGAAAACACTTTGCAAGCTTAATGGAGCAAGTAGCGGATTGAGGAGACGGCTGAGGGTGTGAACCGGTGTGCGTAGTCCCATTTCATTGCGCAATTCGATGATGCGTTGTAGTGGAGGGCAGAGTGTGTCGAGCGCCATGAAGCTAAAATTGTGCTGATTTAGATCTTCGCGAACTTGATGCCATGTTGTCGCAGCTACAATGCCAAGATGATGCAGTATATCTTCAGAGTACACTCGACCGGCTGTGTGGCCTTTGGCGCCATGCATGAATATCTTGTGGCCATTGTCGGCGAGACAAAGTGCGGCTAGCAGGTACCAAGGTAGCTGGCGTCGTTTACCCGCATAGGAGGACCAATCAATGTCAACTTGGATGTCGTCTGGGGCGTTAATATAATCGCGCGCAGCGGTGACGAAACCTGCTAGCTCATCAGGGCTTTCTTCATTGACCCTTAGTAGTGCGAGCATAGCGCCAAGCTGGAAGTCGCTTACCTCGCCCCGCAATACCATACGCATTGCCTCGGTAGCCTCTTCAAAAGTGAAGGAGCGGGCGCCTTTTTTACCCTTGCCTATAACGCGGATGTATTGAGCAAAAGGGTGTTCGTTAGGGCGGGCAACTAAGTCAACTTTTCTTTTATTGTTCATGAATAAAACTTCTATGCTGGGATTAATTGTTACAAGCAGTTATCGGGTTTAGGTAGCCCGGCAATCTTACTGCATAGCTTAGCGGGGCTCTCAGGAAACAATTGTAGTAGGTAGATGCTGTTGCCCTTGTCTGCACCGAGCTTGAGCTTTATGTATTTCACAAAAGGTCGCATTGCAGGCGAGAGCTGATACTCGTTATAGAAATCACGTAGGGCGTAAATAACTTCCCAGTGAGCGTTGGTCAGGGTTATTCCTTCGGAGCTTGCGAGTTGTATTGCGGCCGTCTCGTTCCAGTCCGCTAGATGTAAGAGGAAGCCGTGTTGATCGAGTTTAAGGGTTGCCTGGCTTGTCATTAGCTTAAAACCAACTTATTGATTTGTTGTGGGTGCTTGTTAGGGTAACAAAGCCAGCATAATCAACATCAGGTAGCTTTGTTTTAATACCCCGGGCAACTCTGTCAGTAGCCAAAACGAAGACGGGGCAGCTAAGCGTATTGATAAGCTCAGCTGCTTCACCCTGGCAGCTGTATACTCCTTCCCCGATAAGCAGTAGCGTGTCGTCTTCGGCAATATAGTTGAGGCATTCTTTGAGAGCTGATCCGTGATAGGGCGATTGGCTAACGATATGTAGGGTCATGTTAAAAGCTCAGAATCTGGTCGCAATCTTTAATTAAGCGCTTAGCAAGCTCAGTGTCGATGCATTTAGCTGAAAGGGCGATTTGTTGGGGGGGGATGCCGCGTTGCGACAGCGAATCCTGGTCGATATATATATCTTCGATATCGTAGAGCGAGAGAGCTTGTAGGTTTGCCTCAATTGATTTGCTAGCAATGGCTTCGCTTTGTTGATTGCCGACTGCTTGCCAAACCCCTTCACCTGTAAAAAGCAGTTGAATACGCTGTTCAAAGACGGCCCCTGCTAAGGCGGCGTCAATAGCCTCCTTGCTAAGGTTAGTTTGGTAAGGTGAGTGTCGTAGGATGAAAAGCAGTGTCTTTGTCATGGATATTACGCCCCGAAAGAGATGTGTCGATCTGCTTTGATAGTCGCATCGATGAGCTGACCAAGTCCGGAAAGAGTGAATGCTGGCCCTAGGTTGTGGCTGAGTTTGTTCCAGCGTCCTGCTTCTTGCTCGTCTAATATGCCGCGCTTGAGTGCTGCGGCAACGCAGATAACTAAGTCGAGGTTATGCTTCTCCGCGAGCTGCCTCCAGCCATCATATAACGATGACTCATCTTGTGGTGGGGTCGCTAGTAGTGAGGCGGTATGTACAGCGTCATGATAGAAAAAAACGCGTAATAACTGATGCTCGGAGGCAAGAAGGGCTTCACTAAAGCGGAGGGCTGTGAGGCTAGAGGGGTTGCCATAAGGCGAGCCGTAGATGGCGATGCTATAAATCATAGACAAAAATAATGGCGGGTTGGGCCGCCATTATAACTGAGTCTAGTGTGTGCTCAAAGCACTGTCGAAATGTCCTTAGTCGTCGCTGGTTGCGCCAAGCAGGGCAAGTAGGTGGACGAAAATGTTGTAAACATCTAAATACAGGGAAACCGTAGCGCGGATGTAGTTAGTTTCGCCACCGTGAATGATGCGGCTGGTGTCAAACAGAATGAGTCCAGACATGATCAGTATTATTGCTGCAGAGAGTGCGAGGCTGAGTGCAGGAATGCCTAGAAAAATATTCGCTATGCCTGCAATGACAGCAACAATTAGGCCGACCATAAGGAAGCCGCCCATAAAGGAAAAGTCCTTCTTGGTGGTCAGGACATAGCCAGAGAGGGTGAAAAAGATAAGTGCGGTGCCACCTAGTGCTTGTAGTACAAGTTGTGGGCCGTTGTTGAATGCAAGATAATGGTTAAGCATGGGGCCGAGTGCCGCACCCATAAGGCCGGTGAAAACAAATGTGGCAATAATACCTTTACTGCTGTCCGCTGTTTTGTTGACGACAAAGATCATGCCGAAAGAGAGTAGTGAGCAGACCAGGGCCCCCATCTGACTAAGCCCCATTGCCATGCTGATCCCAGCAGTTACTGCACTAAATAGTAGCGTCATGCTGAGTAGCATATAAGTGTTCTTTAATACCTTATGAGTAGGTATTGACGCATGATCAGCAGTGCTGCTGTGCATATAAGGTGCGTTAGCCATTTTCGTTCTCCATAATTGAAATGCTTCTACCAGTAATAATACTGGCGAGTTGCGTGAATTCAAGGGGTAAAGGAGGAAAAAGGCAGCTTCTTCGTGAAGAAAAGATATAAAAATAGCTGGATAGCAACTCAGTAGTGGTAGTAGCTTGAAAAATAAGCCATAAAAAAACCCAGATGAGAATCTGGGTTTTTAGAATTAATGGCGGAGGAGTAGGGATTTGAACCCTAGAAGGGCTATTAACCCTTGCCGGTTTTCAAGACCGGTGCATTCGACCACTCTGCCACTCCTCCGCAGCAAGTAGGGCGCATTATACTTATCGGGAATATGCTGGCAAGCCCTTTTCATTGCTTTTTTAAAGAATTTGATAAATATAGTGTTTTCGCTACAGACGGCTGACGATTGGCCAAAAAAAAACCCAGACAAACTGCCTGGGCTTTTAGAATTAATGGCGGAGGAGTAGGGATTTGAACCCTAGAAGGGCTATTAACCCTTGCCGGTTTTCAAGACCGGTGCATTCGACCACTCTGCCACTCCTCCGCAGCAAGTAGGGCGGCATTATACGTATCGGTGATATCTTGACAAGGCTTATCTGTAAATAAAACTATAATGACAAGGATGGCTATACCGTTTGGTAATAGATGATGCTATAGCGGTGACGTACCGCGCCATGTTGATACTCGTCAATGTTATTGTGTGTGGTCTATGAACAATAGCCTGCCTAGAGTTAATGACAGACTGTGGTTAGCAAACTGAGAATAACACTTCGGAATAAATTATGGGTTCAGCGTCAACAAATTCAAGCGCGGTAACGACACACTGGGGAAGTCGGTTGACCTTTATCCTTGCTGCCACAGGGTCGGCGGTAGGTTTGGGTAATATATGGAAATTCCCGTATATGGCTGGAGCTAATGGTGGTGGCGCATTTGTCATGATGTACTTGGCTTTTATTGCAATCATTGGCGCACCTATGTTGATGAATGAGGTAATGGTTGGGCGCGCCATGCGTCGCAGCCCTATAGGCTCGATGCTGAAGATGACAGAGCAATATGATATTGCAAAATTCTGGCGTGCGATTGCATGGATGGGAACAATTGCGGCTCTTGTTATTATGTCGTTTTACAGTGTCGTAGCAGGCTGGGCGCTTGATTATATTTTTAAAACGGGAAGCGGCTTATTCAGCGGAAGAGATGCTGAGTTTGTTGGTAGTGTTTTTAGCCAGGAGCTTGCTGCACCGGTGAATATGATGTTCTGGCACTTTATCTTTACTGCTCTGACAGTGGGGATCGTCGCTGCGGGGGTTATTGATGGGCTGGAGAAGGCGCTGCGTTTCTTGATGCCGCTGCTGTTTTTATTGTTGTTGTTAATGGTGGGTTACTCTCTGGCTACTGGAGATGTAGCTGCTGGCTTGGGTTTTTTGTTTACTTTTAAACCTGAAGACTTGAGTTGGGGGGCGGTTTTGTCGGCGCTAGGGCAGGCTGTCTTTACCTTAAGTGTTGGTTGTGTCTCTATGATGGTATATGGCTCTTATATGGCCCCTGGGCAGAAACTCGGCTCTACTGCCGTTTCAGTCGCGTTGTTAGATACATCTGTAGCGCTTCTTGCTGGTATTGCGATATTTCCTATTGTCTTTGCTCACGGTATAGAACCTGGGGCTGGGCCCGGCCTAGTCTTTGTCAGTCTCCCAATTGCCTTTGCAGATATGCCTGGCGGGCAGTTTGTTGGAGCCCTATTCTTCATTTTGATTGCTGTGGCGGCAGTGAGCTCATCAATTTCCCTGCTCGAGCCTGCGGTAGCAAGAATGACAGAGGTGTTGAATATGTCTCGTGCAAAGGCGACCTTAATTGTGGGGAGTTGTACTTGGCTTTTGGGGGTCGGCTGTGTACTTTCATTTAATGCGTGGTCTGATTACACCATTGCAGGAAAAGGTTTGTTTGACTTGCTTGATTACATAACGGCAAATGTGTTGATGCCCCTTGGCTGTATGCTGATCGCGCTGCTAGTGGGTTGGGCATTGCCAAGATCCTTTGCGCGGGGGCAATTGTCAGAGCTGTCTCAGAGGCATTTTGCGCTTTGGTACTTTATTACGCGTTATCTTGTCCCTTTTGGGGTTGGCGTTATCTTCTTGTTCAATCTTGTTTAATTGTAAGGAAGTCTACCTTTTGTAGGGAGTGATGCTTATGCGTCACGCTCTGCTTGTTGTTGAGATGAATAAGTTGAGATGAATAAGTTGAGATGAATGATTTGTGCGTACGTTGGCGCTTTGTTGATGTGACAAGGTCTTGTGCGTTTGTGTTAATTTGAATTTATGAAGAGGCTATACTATGGCGTTAGAGAGTACGACTGAGGGGGCGTCGCTGCACTGGGGGAGTCGTCTTACGTTTATTTTGGCGGCGACTGGTTCTGCTGTTGGTTTGGGTAATATCTGGAAATTCCCTTATATGGCAGGCGCAAACGGTGGCGGTGCTTTTGTTTTGATGTACTTAGTGTTCGTAGCCATTCTTGGTGCTCCGATGCTGATGAACGAAACAATGGTTGGTCGAGCTATGCGCCGAAGCCCTGTAGGGGCCATGCACAAGCTAACAAAGCAATATAAAATATCGTCTTTCTGGCATTCAATTGCTTGGCTAGGGTCTATCGGTGGCGTAATGGTAATGGCGTTCTATAGCGTCGTTGCTGGTTGGTCGCTGGATTATATTATTAAGACAGCCTCGGGTCTTTTTAATGGTCAAAATGCTGAGTTTGTTGGCGGCGTTTTTGGCGATGAGCTGGCAAATCCAGTTAACATGTTATTTTGGCACTTTATGTTTACGGCGTTGACCGTGGCAATCGTGGCTGGTGGCGTTGTTAAGGGGTTGGAGCGTAGCCTGAGGTTTTTGATGCCCGTGTTATTTGTGCTGCTATTATTGATGGTCGGCTACTCATTGGCTACGGGGGATGTACAGGCGGGGCTGAGCTTCCTCTTTACATTTAAGCCTGAAGATTTGAGCTGGGCGGCAGTTTTGTCTGCATTGGGTCAGGCTGTTTTTACTCTCAGCTTGGGTTGTGTTTCGATGATGGTTTATGGTTCGTATATGGCGCCAGGTCAGGCGCTAGGGCGAACAGCTGTTGCAGTGGCACTATTGGATACAGCAGTCGCTTTGTTAGCGGGTATCGCAATTTTCCCCATTGTGTTTGCTCATGGTATTGAGCCAGGGGCAGGGCCGGGGTTGGTGTTCGTGAGCCTGCCGTTGGCGTTTGCGCAAATGCCAGGCGGTCAGTTTATTGGTACCTTGTTTTTTGTACTGATTGCGGCAGCTGCGGTAAGCTCCTCGATTTCTTTGATTGAGCCGGCGGTAGCGAGACTGGTTGAGCGTCACTCCCTTTCGAGGTCAAAGGCTACCATGGCGGTTGGTGGTGCGGCATGGGTGCTGGGGGTTGGTTGTGTTCTGTCATTTAATGTTTGGTCGGGCTTTACTGTTGCAGGGAAGAACTTCTTCGATATCCTCGATTATTTGACGGCAAATATATCAATGCCCTTGGGTTGTATGTTGATTGCGCTGTTGATCGGCTGGGTGCTACCCAAGCAGTTTTCTCGAGAACAGTTATCAGACTTATCGCCTGCAGGTTATAGTGTTTGGTTGTGTATAACGCGCTATATTGTGCCCATTGGTGTTGCTGTAATATTCTTCTTTAACTTGATCTAACAAGTCCTTATAGCTTTAAAGAGGCCGTCATGCCATTGGGTTTGACGGTTTTTTTATGTCTGTAACGGTGAGAGTGGTCGCGTTTGAGAGAAGCCTGAGGTGTGTTTAAGTCACGATATACAATAGTGGGATCGAAGAAGGGGGGGAATGGTAGCGCCTTTTGTTGGCGTTAGCGCTTTGGCTGCGCTGGGTAGGCGTTATAGGGTTTGTTTTGTTGGAGGGGTGATCCCTTTTGTGATATCTGGAGGGGGAATTAAGAAATGAAAAAGGGCTGCCAATGGCAGCCCTTTTTGATGGTGGTGCGTTTTTTCTAGCGCTTATTCCTTGGGTCGTTAGGCGCACGAACCTTTGTTTTGCTAGGAGCCGAAATTTCCTGTCGCGGGGGTAGTTTATCTTGCCCGGAGTACGACACTGATGAAACCGCAATGGTGACGGGTTTCGATCTACGGCGAGGGTCGTTGCTGGCGCGAGTTTGTTCCTGTGGTGCTTCGACAGGTGCTGCCTCTGCCGCTGCAGGTGCCGGTGCTTCGACAGGTGCTGTCTCTGCTGTTGCAGGTGTCGCTGCTTCGACAGGTGCTGTCTCTGCTGTTGCAGGTGCCGCTGCTTCGACAGGTGCTGTCTCTGCTGTTGCAGGTGCCGCTGCTTCGACAGGTGCTGTCTCTGCTGCTGCAGGTGCCGCTGCTTCGACAGGTGCTGTCTCTGCTGCTGCAGGTGCCGCTGCTTCGACAGATGCTGTCTCTGCTGCTGCAGGTGCCGCTGCTTCGACAGGTGCTGTCTCTGCTGCTGCAGGTGCCGCTGCTTCGACAGGTGCTGTCTCTGCTGCTGCAGGTGCCGCTGCTTCGACAGGTGCTGTCTCTGCTGCTGCAGGTGCCGCTGCTTGGACAGGTGCTGTCTCTGCTGCTGCAGGTGCCGCTGCTTGGACAGGTGTTGTCTCTACTGCTGCAGGTGCCGCTGCTTGGACAGGTGCTGTCTCTGCTACTGAGGTTACTGCCTTTGCTGTTGGTGCGGCATTGTGCTCGGCTGCGCTAGCATTTGACTCTGTGCTTGTCGCTGCATTGCTGTTGCTGTTTCTGTTTCGCCCTCTGCTTCTTCGGCGACGGTTGTTGTTCTCGCTTGTAGTGGCGCTTTTGCTTTGCTCTTGCTCTTGCTCAGCTTGCGCTGCGGGTTGATTGTTTGCGCTTTTGTCTGATTGCTCAGATGTTCGATTGGCTTCGCTGACTCGCTCACCGCGTCGACGTTGCTGTGGAGAGCGACGCTTGTTGGCGGGTCTGCGTTGTGGGCGTGCTCCTTCGGCTTCATTGCTCTGTGTATTGTTTTCAGTCTTTCGGTTGTCGTTGCGTTGAGTTCGCTCGCTATCTTGGCGTGCATCATCATTGCGTTGAGGTCGCTCGTTTCGAGCGTTGTCGCCGTTAGTTGTGCGTTGATTATTGCGGCCGTGATCGTTGCTCGAAGAGCGGTTGCGGTTGCGGTTACGGTTGCGGTTACGATCGTTTTGGCGAGGTTTTGCTTTGTTTTGCGTCGGCTTTTCCTGAACCTCCTCTTCGTGCTCGGCTTCGAAGAGAGTGCCGATGGCTTTGGAAAGACGCGTAAATAGCCCGGCCTTGGGTTTGCTTTCGCGTTTCTCCGCTTTCTTCTTGCTTGTTTTTGGTGTTGCAGCAGTAGGGGTGCCATTTATGGGGGGCGTTGGCGCGACAGGTGTTGTTGTTTGGACCGCGGCTACCTGAGGTTGTGCTGGAGCGGGTGTGGCTTTTATCTCACTGCTTTCCTCGGATTGTTCGAGATCGATCGAATAGCTTAGCTGCTGTACTGAGGCAAGGCTGTTGTCGTCGCGAAGTCGCTGCACGTCATAGTGAGGGGTCTGCATATCGGGTTTGCCGATGACCAATACTCGTGTGTTGTTTCTGACCTCTATGTCATTAATAAGTCCACGCTTCTCGTTAAGTAGGTAGGTGGCAACCTTAAGGGGGACGATGGCGCGAATTTCAGCGCTGCGCTCCTTGTTAGCCTCTTCTGCTAATAACCGAAGAATCGACAGTGAGAGTGATTTGGTGTCACGGATCGAGCCTTGACCATTACAGCGAGGGCAGACTTTGGCGCTCGTTTCACCAAGGGATGGGCGCAGGCGCTGACGTGACATTTCTAATAGGCCAAATCGAGAGATGCGCCCTATTTGTATTCGTGCCCGGTCCATACTGAGGGCATCGCGGCAACGGTTTTCTACTTCGCGCTGGTTTCTTTGGTTGGACATATCGATAAAATCGATAACAACGAGCCCGCCCATGTCGCGAAGTCGAAGCTGCCTTGCAATTTCGTCTGCTGCTTCCAGGTTTGTTTGCAGGGCTGTCTCTTCTATGTCGCTGCCGCGTGTGGCGCGGGCAGAGTTGATGTCGATAGAGACGAGAGCTTCTGTTGGGTCGATGACAATAGAGCCGCCAGAAGGGAGCTGCACTTCGCGTTGGAAGGCTGTCTCAATCTGGCTTTCAATTTGGTAGCGATTGAAAAGCGGTACAGGGTCTGAATACTGCTTGATGCGGCTCTGAAATTGAGGCATGACTTGTGAGACAAACTCGACGGCTTCGTTGTAGGCCTCGGGGCTGTCGATCATTACCTCGCCAATGTCATCGCGCAAGTAGTCTCTTACTGCACGAATGATAACATTGCTTTCTTGAAGTAATAGCGTTGGGGCGGGAAGCTTTTGAGATGCAGTTGTTACTGACTTCCATAGGTGAAGAAGGTAATTCAAGTCCCATTGAAGGTCTTCTGCTTCACGTCCGACGCCTGCCGTACGTACGATGACGCCCATACCTTTTGGCATTTCTAGAGAGTTTAAAGCTTCGCGAAGCTGAGTTCTCTCGTCGCCCTCGATGCGACGTGAGATGCCGCCTGCGCGAGGATTGTTGGGCATAAGTACAAGGTAGCGACCTGCGAGAGAGATGAGCGTTGTCAGGGCTGCGCCCTTGTTGCCTCGCTCTTCTTTGTCAACTTGTACGATGACTTCGGTGCCCTCTTTGACGAGATCCTTAATGCGCATTCGTCCACCAGAGTCACCTGGAGGTTTGCAAAAGTATTCGCGGGATATTTCTTTGAGAGGGAGAAAGCCGTGGCGCTCGGCACCAAAGTCTACGAAGGCGGCTTCAAGGCTGGGCTCGACTCGAGTGATCTTGCCTTTGTAAATGTTGGATTTCTTTTGTACTCGCGTACGATTTTCTATATCTAAGTCGTAAAGGCGTTGGCCATTTACCATTGCTACGCGCAGCTCTTCAGGTTGAGTTGCGTTGATAAGCATTCTTTTCATGCGTACCACATTCTATTCTGGGCAGGCACGGGATTGATAGGCTTGTAAATTGGCGCCGAGGTTAGAGTCCGTTACTGTAATACAGTGTGTTCAGCAACCTTAAAAAAACAAAGGCGCTTAGTGGGTTACAGTCTTTTCGCAATAACTAATCAGCAAAAGTTGACGTTACGTTAGGGGCTGTAATTTGTTACCACGTCATAGGTCTTATGCATGCAGCCTAATCGTTGCGCCCCGTGGGCCGCGTGTGGTTTCCTGCTCTAAGTCGTGCCGCAATAGCAAGCGGGCTCAATGCCCCTGCGTTGCTGTTGATGCAAATATTCTATCTTGTGAGATCGGCTGGCGCTATAGAGAGAGCGGGAGCTTGGCTCGTACGATAAAATCGTTAAAAAACATTGATCTTCGGCTGCAGGTTACCTGTGTGGTCAGTATCGATGCCTAACACAGTCTAGCAGCGACGTAGTCTATTAATGGTTGCTACGCGCAGAGGCTAAAAAGCCATAATCTCAAAGACCGGAGGACTATAACAGTAATCAGCATAGGCTTCAAATGCTTGTGAACGTGGTATGATATCGATATGAGTGAAGTTAAGCCTACACCGGGCAAAGGTGTTTTTTTTATAGAAGTTGATGCTGAGTATGAGGGTCAACGTGTTGATAATTTTTTACTGTCTCGTTTGAAGGGGGTGCCTAGGTCGCGTCTTTATAACCTATTGCGTAAAGGAGAGCTTCGCGTTAATAAGAAGCGCACTAAGCCAAGTTACAAGCTTTGTGAGGGTGATTCAATTCGTGTACCTCCAATTCGAGTTGCTGCACAAGGTGAAATTACCTCTGCAGGGGATGGCTTGCTGCGTCGCTTGTCAAATAGCATCCTATTTGAGGATGAAGGTTTGCTTGTAATCAATAAGCCTTCAGGCTTGGCGGTTCACGGTGGTAGTGGTGTCAGTCTTGGGTTGATTGAGGCGCTACGCCAGTTGCGTCCAGAGGCAAGATATCTTGAGCTGGCGCACAGGCTTGATAAGGGCACCTCAGGTTGCATAGTGATAGCAAAGAAGCGTTCTGTACTTAAAGAGTTGCATGCATCGTTTCGCGGCGATGGCATGGATAAGCGATATTTGGCCTTGGCGGCAGGCGACTGGCCTCGTCGTCGCTCGACGGTTTCGGTTGCGCTTCGGAAAATTGAGCAGCCAACGGGGGGGTGTATTGTCAAAGTGGCGGCTGATGGTAAGCAGTCTTGTACGCGCTTTGAAATCGTTGAGCGTTTGTCAGGTGCGACCCTAATTATGGCGAAGCCAGTGACGGGGCGCACACACCAGATACGTGTCCATGCTCAGTATGCGGGGCATCCTTTGGTTGGGGATGATCGCTATGGTGATCAAGAGGTGGATAAAAAGATGCAGCTTATCGGCTCTAAAAGGTTGTTTTTGCATGCTTGGCGTTTGAACTTTCGTGTATCGGGTAAGCGTATAGAAGTTGAAGCGCCTTTGCCTGAGGAGTTGGATAGACTGCTGGCTAAGTTGAGGTGTTGATCGCACTGCTCTGTTGCGATTAGCAAGTTATCTCAAAGTGGAGTTAGGGGAATGAGTGCTGTATATCTTTGATTGGGATGGGGCTTTAATTGACTCGGCTGACAAGATTGTTTGTGCGATGCAGGCAGCCATCAATCAGCTTGGGTTGCCGGTTATTACAGATGATGAGATTAAAGCAATTATTGGCTTGGGGTTGCCTGAGGCTATTGCGGTGCTGTATCCGGCGGAGAGGCTTGAGGCGAGGGAAGAGCTTGCTCGTCACTATTCGCTAGAGTGTGCAATGATTGACGAGAACGGTTTGTGTGATGTTTTTCCTGAGGTTAGAGAGGGGTTGGGGTGGTTGTTAGAGCAGGGGTATACCTTGGCGGTAGCAACTGGAAAAACAAGGAAGGGGCTGGATCGGATGTTGCGAAACCATAATATGTCGCATTACTTCTCGGCGACACGTTGTGTGGATGAGACGGCGTCGAAACCAGATCCTAAAATGTTGCTTGAGCTACTTGAGGAGCTTGGTGTGCCAGCTGTGCAGGCTGTTATGGTGGGGGATACGGAGTACGATCTTGCCATGGCAAAGGCGGCGGGAATTAAGTCGTTAGGGGTGTCCTATGGCGTGCATCCGGTTAAACGTTTGTTGTCATGCTCGCCTTTAGCCGTTGTCGATAAGTTCAGCGAGGTGGTGGGGTATGAGATTTCTTGTGACCGTTGCTGCATGGCGGAATAGTTAAAGGGTAATAATACATGAGTAAGGGTGAGGTGGATCAGCAGTGGCTTTTAATTGAAAAGTTATTGCTAGAGCAGACTAAAGAGCAGCGAAGAGCACGCCGATGGGGTGTGTTTTTTAAGTGTTTGGCGTTTGTTTATGTTTTTGTTGGCTTGGCGCTGTTTTTGCCGTTTTTAAATGTTGGCTTGTTTGCTGGTGCGAAGGATCATGTGGCGCTGGTTTCGATCAAGGGGGTTATTGCTGATGATCAGGAGGCAAATGCCAATGCAATTGTGGCTGGTTTGCGCCGTGCTTTTGAGGCTGGTGATAGTAAAGCGGTAATTGTTGCAATTAACAGCCCTGGCGGCAGTCCGGTGCAGTCGGGTTATGTCTACGATGAAATAGTTCGTTTGCGTTCACTCTACCCTGAGAAGAAGGTTTATGCGGTGATCTCTGATATTGGTGCTTCTGGTGCCTACTATATCGCAGCTGCTGCGGATGAAATATATGCCGACAAGGCAAGTCTTGTGGGTTCAATAGGGGTTATCACTTCTGGGTTCGGCTTTGTTGGCTTGCTTGAGAAGCTAGGAATTGATCGTCGCTTGTATACTGCAGGTGAGAATAAAGCGCTACTGGACCCTTTCGTGCCTCGTCAGGAATCGCAAACGCAGTTTTGGCAGGAGGTGTTGGCGATAACTCATAAGCAGTTTGTGGCGGCCGTTAAGAAGGGGCGTGGTAATCGCTTGGCTAGGGATCCAAAGTTGTTTAGTGGTTTGATATGGCCAGGGGAGCAGGCTTTGTCGCTAGGGCTGATAGATGGCTTGGGGAGCGCAGGGTATGTTGCCCGTGAGGTGGTGGGGGTTGATGAGCTTGTAGATTACTCTCAGCGAAAGAGTCCGTTGGCACGATTTGCTACAAAATTTGGTATGTCGTTTGCGGAGGGGGCTGTTGTAGAGTTGGGTGAGTCAATGCAAAAGTCTTCTTATCAGTTGCGCTAGATAAGGTTGCTTGCCTGGGGTGTGAGTGGGTTGATTCCTTCATTTCGTAGCAGGTTGCAAAGCTTTATGAGTGGTAGTCCAATTAGGCTGTTGTGGTCTGCGCCTTCTAAGCGCTCAAACAAGGTTATGCCGAGACCTTCGACCATAAAGGCGCCTGCACACTGAAGAGGTTTCTCGGTTTGGATGTAGTTTTCTATCTCAAGCGTGCTAAGCTCTCTGAAATGAACGGTAAATGTTGCGACATCTAGCTGGTAGGTGTTTTTTTTGCTGTTGAAAAGTGCGATACCAGTATAGAATGCTACCGCTTTGCCAGAGCACTGTTGCAACTGAGCTATTGCATTCTCGGTTGTGCCGGGCTTGCAAAGTAGGCTGTTGTCGCACTGAGCAACTTGATCGCTGCCAATAATTAGGTGGTTCTTAAAAAGTTTGCTAGAGGCTTTTGCCTTCTCAAGGGCAAGTCGCCTACAAAGATCTATTGGTCTTTCGTTAGGTAAGGGGGTTTCATCGATGTTGGGTGAGTGGCAGTTGAAGGGCAGTCTTAGGGTTGTCAGCTGTTGCTGTCTATATGAGGAAGATGAAGCCAAAATTAACTGCATTGCTTGCCTGTGTCTTTGATTAGTTGATCGTCGTTTATCATCTAATTATCATAAATATGCAGAGTTAGAGCAATATCTTTTGACAGAAGGCTCGTTGAGCCCTATGATTGCGCGCTTATGTTAGATGGGGTACTACCTAAGCATGCGGATTTACACAAATTCGCTGCTCAGGGGAAAGAAATAGAAGGGCAGGTTGAGGTATCTAAGATGCCGCGGCTATTGCTCTCGCTAGTTGATAATAGCGGTACTGTTTCGTATAAATTGAAGTTTGTTTTCGAACAGGGTCGGATTCCGACAGTAAGAGGGCAGGTTCAGGCGAACGTACAGATATTATGTCAGCGCTGCATGAAAGCGATGTCTCAGGATTTGTATTCTGATATTGCTATCGGAGTTGTTCGTAATGACGAGCAGGCCCAGCAGCTACCGCGCTCACTCGACCCTTTAATGGTGGAAAGTGATGAATCGGTTAGCTTGTTGGAGGTGGTAGAGGACGAGCTGATTATCAGTGTACCAGCCGCCAATTATCACGCCGAGGCAGATTGCGAATCGTCGGTAGGTTTTACCTCCCAAGACGATGACTATATTGAAAAAGTACCAGACGAAATTGATAATCCTTTTAAGGTATTAAAGAGCCTTAAAGGTAAATGTGACTGAGGAGTTTGACTCACCATGGCTGTACAAAAAAGTAAGGTAACCCGTTCAAGACGCGGAATGCGTCGTTCACATGATTCTCTGACCGGTCCTACCTTGTCAGTCGATTCTACAAGTGGTGAGACACATCGTCGCCACCATGTTTCTGCCGATGGTTTCTACCGCGGTAAGAAAGTTGTTGAAACTGGTTCTGACGACTAAGTTTGATTCGCATCGCAGTTGATGCAATGGGTGGGGACTTCGGTCCCCATTCTACTATTCCCGCATCAGTTTTATGTCTAGAGCAGGACGACAATCTTAGTATTGTACTGTTCGGTGACGAAAAAGTTTTATCTCCCTTCTTGGTTGGATTATCTAGCAAAATCTCCTCGCGCCTCTCGGTCGTGCATTGTACGCAATCAGTTGAAATGTCAGATCGCCCTTCTTATGCGTTGCGTAATAAGCCGGATTCATCAATGCGTCGTGCGCTTGAATCGTTACGTGATGGGAAAGTTGAGGCTTGTGTTAGCTCTGGTAGTACGGGAGCTCTAATGGGTCTAGGTTGCTACCTGTTGAAAACATCGCCAGGTATTGATCGCCCTGCTATTTGCACGGCAATACCTACTGTGACAGGTTATTCTTATTTGTTGGATCTGGGTGCGAATGTTGATACCAATAGTGATAGTCTCTACCAGTTTGCAATGATGGGTAGCGTGTTGGCTTCTGCGGTAGATGGTGTCGCGTCGCCAAAAGTAGCGCTGTTAAATATTGGCGAAGAAGAAGTGAAAGGAAATGAACAGGTTAAGCTGGCTGCTGCGCTTTTGTCGCAGGAGTCGATGATTAATTACGTCGGTTATGTTGAAGGTGATAACTTATATAGCGGCAGTGCTGACGTCATTGTTTGCGATGGATTTGTCGGTAATATTGCTTTAAAAACAAGTGAAGGGGTGGTTAAATTTATCTCTCATTTAGGTCGAGAGCTGTTCGGAAGTGGTGTTACTAGCAAGCTTCTTGCTGTCGCGGCAAAGCCTCTCTTCGATCGTTTGGAGAAAAGGATCAATCCGCAAAATCACAATGGCGCTTACTTTCTTGGGCTTCAGGGCGTGGTTGTTAAGAGTCATGGTAATGCGAGTGCGGAAGGATTTGCGCAGGCCATTCATCGGACGACCGAGTGCGTTAGAACGAATATGATATCGCTTTTGGATGAGCAGTTAGAGTTGTTGGCTCGCTGAATTCGAAAGTGTGGTTAAGTTTAGGGGTTATATCGTGAGTAATAAGAAGTTAGCGTTTGTCTTTCCTGGTCAGGGTTCGCAGAAAGTTGGCATGCTGTCAGAGCTGGCTGAGGCGTATCCTATTATCGAGCAAACCTTTGCGGAGGCTTCAGAGGTACTAGGTTATGATTTATGGGCGCTTGCTCAGAATGGGCCTCAGGATTCGTTGAATCTGACAGAAAAAACTCAGCCGCTTTTATTGACGTCAAGCGTCGCAATTTGGCGTGTGTGGATGTCGAAAGAAGGCGCTGCTCCTTCTATGTTGGCTGGGCATAGTTTGGGAGAGTTTTCTGCGTTGGTTTGCGCCGGTGTTATTGCGTTTTCTGATGCGGTTAAGCTTGTTCAGATGCGTGGTCAATTTATGCAGACTGCAGTGCCAGTTGGGGAAGGCGCAATGGCGGCAATCATTGGCTTGGCCGATGAAGCTATAGAGCAAGCTTGTAGTGAGGCGTCGGTCGGGGGAGTTGTGCAGGCCGTTAATTATAATTCGCCAGGCCAGGTTGTCATCGCTGGACACGTCGAAGCAGTTGATCGTGCTATAGAGCTCTGTAAAGAGGCGGGTGCGAAGCGTGCGCTACCATTACCTGTCAGCGCCCCTTTCCATACTGAACTGATGAGGCCAGCAGGTGTCAAACTAGCAGCTGAAATTGATAAGATCGATTTTCATGCTCCCCAGGTCCCTGTAATTCATAATGTTACGGCATTACCTGAATCGGACCCTGTGAAGATCAAAGCAGTAATGGTCGAGCAGATATATAGTGCCGTGAAATGGACATCTTGCGTAGAATACATGGTTACGCAAGGTGTTGAGCTGGTTGTTGAGTGTGGCCCGGGAAAAGTGCTTTCAGGGCTTTCAGGGCGTATCGATAAGAGTCTAAAGCGTGCGGCCTTTGCGACTGAAGATATCACGAGCCTTGATAAAGCTCTCGATGCGGCCAAAGCCCTTTAATTAATTTTGTGAGTATAACTATGAGTCTACAGGGAAAAGTTGCGCTGGTAACAGGTGCAAGCAGAGGGATTGGCGCGGCTATAGCTGACCAGCTTGGTCAGTTAGGCGCGGTTGTCATCGGTACTGCCACAACGCAGTCCGGGGCGGATAAAATCAGCGAACGCTTGTCTGCTGCGGGCGTTCAAGGTACTGGTATGTCGCTCAACGTTACTGATGCAGAGGCAGTGGTGTCAGTCGTCAAGCAGATAACTAATGATTTTGGTGCTCCTGTTATCCTTGTCAATAACGCCGGTATTACTCGTGATAACTTATTGATGCGAATGAAAGATTCAGAGTGGGACGATGTAGTCGATACCAATTTAAGTGCGGTTTATCGAGTATCTAAGGCCTGCCTTCGCGGTATGACGAAAGCTCGTTGGGGGCGCATTATTAACATTAGCTCTGTAGTGGGCTCTATGGGCAACCCAGGGCAGGCAAACTATTCTGCTACTAAGGCAGCGGTTCAAGGTTTTGCGCGCTCATTGGCCTGTGAGGTTGGCGTGCGTAATATCACTGTTAACTCTGTGGCGCCTGGTTTCATTGATACCGATATGACAAAGGAGTTGCCAGAGGAGCAAAGGGCTGCGCTTCAGGCGAATATTCCTGTCGGGCGTTTAGGTGCGCCAGAGGAGATTGCCTCGGTCGTTTCTTTTCTTGCCAGTGAGGGTGCTGCCTATGTGACTGGTGAAACCATACAGGTTAACGGTGGCATGTACATGTCATAGGGTTGGCAAACTGTTAAAAAGGTGTAAAATTCGACTCGAAATTGATTCGAAAGATTACAACAAGATGAAAATCCGAGTACAATTCGGGTTCTCAAATTATAGGGTGGTGAGGATTAATTCTGTTCGCCACCATAGAGATTCTAACTAGGAGTTAAAAACTACCATGAGTAGCATTGTTGATCGCGTAAAGAAGATTGTTGCTGAGCAGCTTGGCGTTAAAGAAGAAGAAGTAAAGAACGAGTCTTCTTTCGTCGATGATCTTGGTGCCGATTCTTTGGATACCGTTGAGTTGGTTATGGCTTTGGAAGAGGAGTTTGAAACTGAAATTCCTGATGAAGAAGCTGAGAACATTACAACTGTTCAGGCCGCTGTCGATTACATCGAGAAGAACCTTGCCTAATCTACACTTGTAGATTACGAAGCCGTTTCTATCCTATATAGAACGGCTTTTTTTTTAGCATATTGTATGCAGTTACGATCAATTAATAGGAGGTTATCTGGTGTCAAAGCGTAGAGTAGTCGTCACCGGTTTGGGCTTGATTACACCATTGGGCAATAATGTCGCCGATACATGGCGTGGCATTGTAGAAGGTAAGAGTGGTATTGCCCCTATCGAGCACTTTGACGTTTCAGATTTTACTACCCGCTTTGGTGGCTCGGTAAAAGACTTTGACGTCAGCCAATACTTAGCTATTAAAGATGCTAGGCGTATGGATATATTTATTCAGTACGGTATGGCAGCTGCTATTCAAGCTATTGAGGACAGTGGCCTTTCTGTTTCTGACGAAACTGCGCCGCGGATAGGTTGTGCTATTGGTGCCGGCATTGGGGGAATTGGCTCAATTGAGACGAGTCGAGATCTAATCAATAAGAGTGGTCCACGTAAAATATCACCCTTTTTTGTCCCTGGCTCAATTACTAATATGATTGCAGGTAATATTTCTATTAAGTATGGCTTTCAGGGGCCTAATATTGCAGTTACTACCGCCTGTACCACAGGTACGCATAATATTGGTATTGCCGCGCGCATGATTCAGCACGGTGATGCTGACGCCATGGTTGTTGGTGGTGCAGAAATGGCTACAACACCGGTAGGCTTGGGTGGTTTCGCTGCTGCAAGAGCGTTATCAACACGCAATGATGATCCGCAAGCTGCAAGCCGTCCTTGGGACAAAGATCGGGATGGCTTTGTTCTTAGCGATGGTGCTGGCATGTTGGTGCTTGAAGAGTATGAGTCAGCTAAGGCGCGAGGAGCAAAGATTTACGCTGAGTTATCCGGCTTTGGTATGAGTGCAGATGCCTACCATATGACGACGCCGACTGTTGATGGCAGTGGTGCTGCAGCCTCGATGACTAACGCGATTAACGATGCTGGCATTGAGATCGACAAGATCAATTATGTCAACGCACACGGTACGTCTACAGCTGCCGGTGATGTGGCAGAGAGCAAGGCCGTTAAGCTCGCGTTGGGTGAGGAAGCAGCCGCAAAAGTGGCCGTAAGCTCGACCAAGTCAATGATTGGGCATCTGTTGGGTGCAGCGGGCTCTGTTGAGGCGGTGTTCTCTGTTCTGGCTATTCGAGATCAGGTTGCTCCACCAACGATCAACTTAGATAATCCTGATGAAGGCTGCGACTTGAATTACGTTCCTCATACTGCGCAAGAGCGTAAGATTGAGGCGGTGTTGACGAACTCGTTCGGGTTTGGCGGGACGAATGGTAGCCTGTTGTTCGCCAAAATCTAATCGGTGATTAGGCGGCTATCTTGCCGCCTAATATCATGAGCTAACATATGTTTGCAGCTGACTTCCCTACGCTAGTCAACGGCCAGCGCACTGATAGTGTTGCCGTCACTGACAGAGCATTCTCCTACGGTGACGGCCTCTTTGAAACGATAAGGGTTTGTCAGCGATCTGTTCCCTTACTTCCCTATCATATTGAGCGTCTAAAGCGCGGTTTTGCTGTACTTGGTTTTTCTGGCGTTGACTTAGAGTTGGTCGAGTCGGAAATTATGATGGCCGTAGCGCAAATGCCGGCTGATGAAGGCGTCGTAAAGCTTATTGTCAGCCGTGGTAGTGGTGGACGTGGCTATCGACCGCCTATTCAGCCCGAGTATCAGCGAGTAGTCCAGTGCTCCGCGCGGCCAGACTATTCTCAACAATTAGCAGGTATCAGTGTTTTTCTTTGCTCTACACGGTTACCTGAAGCTTTTGGTCTCGCAGGGTTAAAGCACCTTAATAGGCTGCCTCAAGTCATGGCTAGAAGAGAGTGGCACGACGCTAGCTTTGGCGAAGGCTTGATGCAAGATAGTCATGGCTGTGTTGTAGAGGGCACACAAAGTAATGTTTTTTGGTTGTCTTCAGGGCGGCTGTATACTGATGGTTTGGTTCTTGCGGGGGTTGCCGGTGTGGCGCGAGAGTTGTTGATAAGAGAGGTTGCGCCTGCTCTTGGTATTGAGGTGTGTTTTTCTCGTATTAGTTTTAAGGAGCTGTTACAAGCAGAGGGCATGTTTGTCTGCAATAGTGTGATGGGTATCGCACCGGTAACGTCAATAGCTCAGCATGGACAAGATGATATTATATCATTTGGCGCAGAAGAGGCGCTTGATGCCATACAACAGTTACAGAGTTCGCTGGAGGTATATTACCGTTGCGAATGAGCATCATGAATATTATTTAGCGTTTATTCTGTGCTGCTGTTGATAGACCTGAGAATAAAAGTCATTAATTTAGGGGTTCCAATGAAGTTGTTTGGGAAGATTGTAGTGCTCAGCTTGATGGCTGTAGCTCTGTTGTTATGGTTTGCAAGCCGTTGGTTTGATGACTATCTTGCCCAGCCGCTGGTCGTAAATGTTGATCATCAGGAAATTGTTGTCCCCTCTGGCATGAGCTATAGTCGCTTAGCCTATCGCTTGAGTAAGCAAGGGTTTATTGAGTACCCTAAGCTTTTTATAGCCTATGTGCGACTGACAAATCAGGCTGCTATTCATGTCGGAGAATATCGTCTTACAGCTTCTGATAACATCCTGACGTTGCTAGAAAAACTACAGAGTGGTGATGTCGTCTATCGCAATATTACCATTCCAGAAGGGTATACAGCTAAACAGATGCTTAGCCGAATCCAGCAAAGCTCATTTATACAATCTACGATTGATTATGAAGAGCTGCCTCGAATTGTCTCTGAACTGGGGTACGGTGATTATAAAAATATTGAGGGTTTGTTTTTTCCAGATAGTTACGCTTATACCCGTCAACAGACGGATGTTGAGATCCTAAGGATGATGGCTAAACGGTTAAATAAAGTACTTTCTGAGGAGTGGGAAACCCGAGATAAAGGTCTTCCTTATAAAACGCCATATGATGCACTCATAATGGCCAGCATTGTTGAGAAAGAAACGGGTGTTACGTATGAAAGGCGTGAGATTGCCGGGGTATTTGTTAGGCGTCTTGATAAAGGTATGCGTCTGCAGACAGATCCTACGGTAATATACGGTATGGGGAGCCGCTATCAAGGTAAGATATCACGTAGAGACCTGAGGGCAGACACCCCATACAACACTTATACGCGTAGCGGGTTACCGCCGACACCTATCGCTTTAGTTGGACGTGAAGCTATTGCGGCGGCGCTTCATCCAGCGGATGGTGATAGCTTATATTTTGTGGCAAAAGGTGACGGTAGCCACCAGTTTTCTGCGACGCTTAAGGAGCATAATCGTGCAGTTGTTAAGTATCAGTTAAAAAGGCGAGCAGACTATCGCAGCCACCCAGCCCAGTAATTATGACTAACGAGATTATGACTAACAGAAAACCTTTCTTTATCACCGTCGAAGGCGGGGAGGGGGTCGGCAAGACGACCAATGTGGCGTTTATCCGTCAATTTTTACAGCATCATGAAATTAACCACCTACATACACGAGAACCAGGGGGGACCCCTCTTGCTGAAGAGCTTAGAGAGATATTGTTAGCAACACGTGATGAGTCTGTTGGTGAAATGGCGGAGCTACTAATGGTTTTTGCTGCACGGGCGCAGCATCTGCAGCAGAAAATTTTGCCAGCGCTCTCTTCTGGTAAAACGGTGCTCTGTGATCGCTTTACCGATGCTACGTATGCGTATCAAGGTTGTGGTCGCGGGCTGTCTATTGAGCGGATCGAACAGCTAGAAGCGATGGTTCAAGCTGGGATGCAGCCCGACCTAACCATTTTGTTGGACTTACCCGTTGAGACGGGTATGGCACGCGCCAGGGCAAGAGGGGAGTTGGACCGGTTTGAATCTGAGCATTTGGCATTCTTTGAGCGAGTACGGGCGGGGTATCTTGCAAGAGCAGCCGCAGAGCCGGAACGTTTTTCGATTATAGACGCCAGCCAAGACATCGCTTCTGTGCAGTTACAGATCGAAAGCGCGCTGCTATCTTTTTTCAGTATAAACATTAAACATGATTGATTATCCATGGCTACAGACGACATGGCATAGGCTGCTGACTCAGGTTGAGAGCGACCAATTGCCTCATGCATTGTTACTTTCTGGTTCTGCTGGTGTAGGAAAGCGTGAATTAGCTAAAGCTTTGGGTTATTACCTGCAGTGTTCTGATCGTTCGGAGCTGGGCGCTTGTGGTGAATGTAAAAGTTGCTTGTTGCATGCAGCTGGTAACCATCCTGATTTTGTTGAGTGTTACTTAGAGGATGGTGCAAAACAGATTAAGGTAGATGCAATAAGGCAGGTCTCCTCATTTATCGTTAATAAGTCTCAGCAGGGTGGTTATAAAGTTGTGATTATTGCGCCAGCTGAGGCAATGAATGAGAGCTCTGCAAACGCACTGCTTAAAAGTTTAGAGGAGCCTGGTGAGAAAACGGTCTTAATTCTGGTAAGTGACAGTACCAATGGCATCTTGCCAACGATCAGGTCGCGTTGTCAGCAGGTGCCATTGGGGGCTGTTAATGAGTTGGAAGCGGTCGCGTGGTTAAAGGGGCGACTCGATAGGCCGGATCAGGCTGAGAGGCTGTTAGCCATTGCATCGGGGCAGCCATTAACAGCTCTAGCGCTGGCGCAAGGAGAAGCGCTACAGCAGCGTGATCAGATGTTAAAAGAGCTTTTTGAATTGTTAGATAACCGTCTGGATATCGTTACTGCATCCGTACGTTGGTCAAAGTTTGAGCTGCTTGATTCGTTGGATTGGTTGTTAAGTTGGATGATGGATCTCGCTCGTTATAGTCAAACTAATAACGAGTTACGTATAGAGGATTCTCGACATGTCTTTGAGCTGATGGCAGTGCGTTTGACGCCTAAGCAGTTACACGAACAGATAATGCAGTTGTCCCAGCTTCGCTCTGCTATCAAGGCGGGAGCTACCCCAAATAAACAGCTTGCCATTGAAGGCGTTCTGTCTAGAATTGTATTTTAACGACATAAGTCGGTGCTAGTATATTGTTTGTGATATAGGTAATCTATACCAATAAAGTGAAGCAGCAAATAGACTGCGTAGAGGTGATGAATGTCGATGGGAAAAGCCAGTGTAAAATCTGGGGCAAAAAATAACGGGATCATGTCCCTAGCAATTAAAGACAAGTCTGAATTGTACGCGGCCTATATGCCCTTCTTGAAGAATGGTGGTTTGTTCATACCTACGACTAAAGCATTTGACCTTGGTGACGAAGTTTTTATGCTGCTGACTTTGATGGAGGAGGCTGAGAAGATTCCTGTGTCTGGTAAAGTAATTTGGTTAACACCGACAGGAAGCCACGGCGCTAGGCCTGTGGGGATTGGTGTGCAGTTCGCGGATCACGATGACTTAGCTGTCAATAAGATCGAGACTTATTTGGCGGGTTCGCTGGAGTCTGATCGCCCAACGAACACTATGTAAGCTATAGCTGGCTTGATCCATATAGGCATCGCGATAAAGTCCGTCGTGATGCTTTTTTTATGCCTCATAAAACTGGAAGTATGTTAGCGATGAATATAAACGATAAACCTTTGATTGATTCCCACTGTCATCTCGACCGATTAAACCTTGACGGTTATAGCGACGGGATTGAAGGTGTTATAGCTCGAGCCGAACAACAGGGTGTGAACCGGATGCTGTGTGTCGGTATTGATGCTGAAAACTCTGAGACCTGTTTAGAGATTGCTACGAAATACCCGCAAGTTGTTGCCTCTGTAGGTATTCACCCGCTTAGCGTGAAGGGAAAAGATGACCGTTTTGATTTAATTGAGAAAATGGCTAGTTCAAATCGTATTGTTGCGATCGGAGAGACTGGGCTCGATTTTTTTTACGATAAGGAAAATCACGCCTGTCAGCAAGAGAGCTTTGTACATCATCTTGAGCTGGCTCGAAAGTTGCAGAAACCGGTTATTGTTCATACTCGAGATGCGAGAACAGAAACAATTGAGCTAATCAAGGCTCATGGTTGTAGGGATAGCGCTGGAGTTTTGCATTGTTTTACTGAGGATATAGTCATGGCAAAGCAAGCGTTAGAGCTTAATTACTATATATCAATCTCCGGCATCATTACCTTTAATAACGCTGAAGCCTTGCGAGATGTCGTCAAGCAATTACCGTTAGATAGGTTATTAATTGAGACGGATTCCCCTTACCTTGCTCCTGTGCCGCACCGTGGAAAACCTAATGAACCTCAGTATGTTAGGCTCGTGGCTGAATATATTGCTAAGCTCTTGGATATCTCAACTGAAGAATTGGCTAGGAAGACAACTGAGAATTTCTATCGATTGTTTGGTAGGGTGTAAAACTAATCCAAGGTGTATCATGTTGATATTGTTGCTTGTTAGATGTAGAAATAAAGCAACAATATCTACATAATAGTTGCTAGCAACCACATTAGGTGGTTGCAGATTAGTTAAATCATGGATGAAGATGCATTATGGCGCGTTTGCCTCGGCTTAACTTAATAGACATACCTCAGCATATTGTTCAGGCAGGGCACAATAATTTCCCCTGTTTTTTTTGCGATGATGATTATTTGTTTTTTTTGCAAAGTTTACGTGCTGCTTCTGATCAGTACAGTGTTGATGTTCACGCATATACCTTGTTACCAAATATGATTCAAATTATAGCCACCCCAAGGGTTCCTAATGGTGTCTCATCGATGATGCAGTCTCTTGGTAGGCGATATGTGCAATATATTAACCATCGTTATAAGCGCTCAGGGACACTTTGGTCTGGCCGTTATCGCTCAAGCGTGATTGACTCTGAGCGTTTTTTACTTAGTTGTTATCGTTATGTTGAGCTGCGAGCGTTACATTTGGGCTTAGTTAAGGAGTTGAAAGACTTTAAGTGGTCTAGTTTTGCTCATCACTCAGGGGCCAAAAGGGATTCTGTTATCGTTGATCATAGCCTTTATCTAGCGTTAGGTCGTAACCGTAATGAACGCTGCAATAACTATAACGACTTATTTAAACAAAGCTTTGATGTTAGGTTGCAAGAATTTATTGCGGACACTATTAACATCGGTCAGGTACTTGGTAGTGACGCATTTAAAAAAGAGATAGAAAAGATATCAAGCACAAAAATAGGCCCAAAGAAGCGTGGGAGGCCAAAGAAAAAGCTTTCTGAAATTAACTGAAACATTATTATTTTGTTAATAAGGGTGCAATTTAATGGTGTCAGAGTGGGTTTTATAATGGTTTTGTTTGTCGTAATGCTGTGATTTAATCAGTGTCAGATTACAGCGGCATAGCTACAACGTTGTTTAATCATTAGTTCTTTAATCTTTGTTTATAAATCAGAAGGAAAGGATTTTTATTATGGCTATCTACTTAAACTACAATGCCAAAACACCTAAAGGTAACGTAACTGCAGAAGGTTATGAGGATTGGATTGAAATACATGGCATGAACTTTGGTGTTGGTCGTGGAATTTCTATGGAGCCAGGTGCCGTATCTAATCGAGAAGCAACTCGACCAAGCCTCAGTGAAATTACAGTATCAAAGCCAATGTGTGCAGCATCAGGCGGCTTGTTTAGTCAGTCAGTAACTGGCTCAGAAGGTGTGAAAGTTGAGCTTCATGTCGTAAAAACAGGTGGCAAGAAGCTAGAGAAGTATGCAGTGATAACTCTTGAAGACTGTATGATTAGCTCCTATAGTGTTAGCGCAAGTGGTTCAGGTAAGCCACAGGAAACCATCTCTATTAGCTATGCACGTATCGAGGCGAACCTTTCGCACGCCGATAAGACGAATAAGAACCCTAAGAATCAGTTGGTTGGTTACGACTTGACAACTGCTAAGCCACTTTAAAGCCGGCTAAAAGAAAATAGTGATCTTACAAAGCCGGCTTGCGTTTTCGCAGCCGGTTTTTTTGCTGTGTAAAATCGATTAAGGGAATAATTATGTCGAATATTGAATTGTCACAAAAACACAGATTGATTGAGCTAGTGTCTGGCTTTTCAAGCGATGTGGTTATTACGCAATTATCGGGTGAGGAGGGAATATCAGAAGAGTATGAATATGATGTTGAGCTCTTGTCTGACGATAAAAACCTCGGTAAAGGAAAGATTGTAGGGGGGGCTATTGCCCTTAACCTTAGTGTTATGGAAGGGAACGATCGCCCGTTAAATGGCTATGTTAGCCAGTTCTCGATGGACGAGCTGGATCCCAGTGGTTTGCGTAAGTATCGATTAAAATTAGTGTCACCACTATGGTTTGCGCAATATGCGATGCATAATCGAATTTTTCAAGGGAAAACGACCAAAGATATTGTTGAGCAAGTTATAAAAGGCTATGGGCTTAATGTAACGCTATCATTTCAGCTTAATAACGTTTTATCTCCGCGTGAATACTGTGTTCAGTATGATGAGCATGATTTGATGTTCTTGACGCGCATCTTGGCTGAAGATGGTATTGGCTACTTTTATAAGATGAATAAGTCTGGAATAGAAATAGTTTTCTTTGATGGAAAAAGTAGTTATATCGATTGCTCGCCAAAGGCTATAGAGTTTAAAGCAAGTGGCCTTAACTCAGATGAGACCTATATCAATACCTGGTATAGAGAGCAGAATTACCACCCTAGTGATTATACTGTGACTGATTCAAATAGTTTCAGTCATACAAAAAAAACAGTAAGTAAGAAGAAGGGTGCTTCCTCCAGCCAAGTTGTGAAAAAGACATTAGGGCCGACGGATGATGCTTCATTGAATTATGTTGCAGTTGATGACTTTAGTTCAAAAATCGAAAGTAAAATGGCAGACAGCTATTTACGCCACTGGCTGGAGAGCGAAGAGTCTCGATTTGAAACCTGTTACGGCCAAAGTGGTTGCGGTTTTATGGCTCCAGGGCATACTTTCAAGCTCACACATGCGGTAAAGAGTGAAGAACAGGAGTATTTAATTGTATCTGTGCGCCACAGTGTTGTTGATGTAGTTAATTCTACTAGTAGCTATATCAACCAATTTAAGTGTGTGCCCGCAACAAAAATATATAGGCCTAGCCCTCGTAATATGTCGAGAGCGCCAGTTCCACCACAACTTGCAACAGTAAAAGAGGTTGCTTCGAAGGCCACGAAGGACCCTTATAAACAAGTTAAGGTTGTGTTTGCATGGGATGTGAATGCTGAGAGTATATGGTTGAGAGTCGCTCAGCCTTATGCAGGAAAAGATTGGGGGGCCGTATTTGTGCCCCGGGTAGGCCAAGAAGTTATCGTTAACTATATGGGGGGCGATATTAATCGACCAGTTGTTACGGGCGCTGTTTATAATGCAGATAACAAGTTCAGCGGTTATACAGAGACCCAAAGTGGCATCAAGAGTATGATTGATGGTGAGTATAATGAGCTGCGTTTTGATGATAAAAAAGGTAAAGAGGAAGTCTATTTTCAGGCCGGCCGTGATCATAACTTTTTGATTAAAAATGATCAGAAGGGTGAGATCAAGGGTAAAGAAACTCTAACGGTTGAGAAGGACAGTGAAAAAAATATCAAGGCAAACAGCACACGTCAAGTCGACGGCAACAGTAAATCTACCATTAAGGGTAAGCGAGACGATCAAGTTGACGGTAATAACTCTGTAAAGATTGGTGGCAATAACTCGTTAAAAGTTAGTGGCAAGCATAATGTTGCTGTTACTGGCAGTATTAGTCATGACAGTAAGGGCGGTATTTCCATAAAGGCATTAACAAGCATTGAATTAAAAGTAGGGCCAAGTAGTATTAAAATTTCGAATGCAGGTGTTGATATTAAAGGCTTGAAGGTAACTGTTGCGGGTGATGCGATGACGCAAGTTAAGGGCGGTGGAATGTTGATGCTCAAAGGTGGTGTAACGCTCATTAATTAACATAGGTTAATTCTTTTAGATATGATAAAAATTAAAGCGAAGACGACAGCTGAGTTGATAGAGAACTTTCAGTTAAGTGATGAAGCCGAAACAATCGTTATGCCAGAGGTGCCGCCTCATGAGAGTATTATGTCTCTGCTTGAGGGTGAGCACTATCTAGATGCTATTAAACTAATTTCACATGGTCTGCCTAAGCGAGAGGCTGTTTGGTGGGCCTGTATCGCCACAAGGCAGAGTCAAACAAAGGAAACGCCTCCGCTTCATATTAAGGCTTTGTTATCAGCAGAACGCTGGGTGCAAAAGCCGACAGAAGAGAACCGGAAGTTAGCATCAAAGTTAGCAGCTGAGAGTAAATACCAGAGTGCTGCCAGTTGGGCTGCAACAGCAGCTTACTGGAGTGCGGGTAGTATCGCTCCTGTTGGCGAGCCTGATGTTCCACCGCCAGAACACCTCTATGCGCATGCGGTTGCAGGAAGTGTTGCTTTAGCAGCAGCAGAAGGCGATGAAGAAGGTTTGAAGTCAAGATATGTCACTTTGATTACTCAGGGCATTGACCTTGCAAATGGCGGGCAGGGTCGCTTGTCATCTTAAACAAAATAGGGAGTATATTATGGGAAAGCCAGCTGCAAGGATAACTGATATGCATGTCTGCCCAATGGTAACGGGTGTAGTTCCCCATGTGGGTGGGCCTATTGTTGCGCCTGCGACCCCGACTGTACTGATTGGCAGTATACCGGCTGCAGGCCTAGGAAGTGTTTGTGTCTGCGTTGGCCCTCCTGACTCAATTATCATGGGTAGCGCGACAGTATTAGTTGGTGGAAGGCCTGCGGCGAGAATGGGTGATTCAACAGCCCACGGAGGCACTATTGTCATTGGTATGCCAACAGTGTTAATTGGGGGTTAGAAGTTTCCTCGTGCAGTCATCATTTAATGGCGCACGAGGTTCGGTCAGTTAATACCTAGTGAAGCTGGTAACTAAACACACCCTCTTCATCGCAAGCTATATGAATGCTGTCAATAGGGAGGTCATTAGCCATCTTCTGTAAGCATTCGCCTGCGAGTTCAGGCAATATGCTGCGGTTTAAGATGTTTTCAATGTTTCGTGCCCCTGTATCTGATTCTTGGCAACGAGCAATGATATGTAGTAAAACCTCTTCGTCATAGCTAAAGCTGGCGCCGTAGTGTGCTTTAACCCGCTTTTCAATCTTACGCATATTAATCGCTGCAATCTTAATTAGCTCATCGTCTTCGAGAGGATAAAAAGCGATTACATTTGTACGGCCAAGGAAAGCTGGTTTGAATGAATCTAAAAGATAAGGGCGGATGTTGTCAACGAGGGCTTCTGGTTCGAGTTTCTCTTCAACTTGTTCAGAGATCGCTCGGATGGCGTCCTCACCTGCATTGGAGGTCATTATGATCAAAGTGTTTTTAAAATCGATATCACGGCCCTCACCGTCTTTTATCGTACCTTTGTCGAATAGATTGTAGAAAATATCTTGAACGCCAGAGTGGGCTTTCTCCATCTCATCCAATAGAATAACAGAGTGAGGCTTACGTCTGGCCGCCTCAGTCAGTACCCCCCCTTCGCCGTAACCAACATAACCTGGAGGCGAACCAAGAAGCATTGAAATCTTATGTTCCTCCTTAAATTCCGACATGTTGATTGTCGTAATATTTTGTTCGCCACCATAGAGTGTGTCTGCTAACGCTAGAGCTGTTTCTGTTTTTCCTACACCACTTGTTCCAGCAAATAGGAAGACGCCCACTGGTTTTCTTGGATCAGTTAATCCCGCACGACTCGTACGGACAGCCTGGCTAATAGCGTCAAGAGCATGCTCTTGGCCAATGACTCTTTCGCCTAGCTTGGCCTTAAGCTGGTTAATGGCGGTAATTTCATCGGCAACCATCTTACCTACAGGAATGCCGGTCCAATTAGCGACGACAGCAGCGACAGCTTGAGCATCAACACTTGCTTGGCACAGTGGTTGATCCTGCTGAATTTCAGCTAGTTGACCCTGTAACCTTTGTAGGTGTTCTGTATGCTGCGTGCTTTGTTCAGTTGGGTCGGTCTCGAACTCGCTTTCGATTGTGTTACGAAGTTCACGTATTTCGCTAATTAACTGGCGTTCTTTTTCAAGTTGTTCGTTCAATGCTGCTAAAAGAATTTGAGCTGTTTCAATCTCATGGCTTAACTCTTCGAGTTTGTCACCGTGCTGCTGTGTAGCGGCATGCTCCTTTTGTAGTAACACCTGTGTTCTTGTCGCTGTTTCAATTCTCCGCTGAGCGTTCTCAATAGCCGCGGGAGTTGAGCTTTGGCTCAATGCGACTCGTGCTGCAGCAGTATCGAGTAAACTGACTGACTTGTCGGGTAGTTGACGGGCTGGGATGTAGCGATGCGATAGTTGAACGGAAGCAATAATCGCCTCATCAAGAATTCTAACTTGGTGATGGTTCTGTAAGGATTCAGCAATACCGCGCATCATATTGATAGCTTTAGTTTCATCGGGCTCCTCAACTTTGACAACCTGGAATCGGCGTGTCAAAGCTGGGTCGCGCTCGAAATACTTCTTATATTCTGCCCATGTGGTTGCCGCAATCGTTCTTAGTTCGCCGCGTGCTAAGGCTGGCTTTAATAAGTTGGCCGCGTCACCTTGACCCTCTTTGCCGCCAGCTCCGATTAAAGTATGCGCCTCATCAATAAAAAGGATGATGGGTGTTATTGATGATTTAACCTCGTCTATTACTGACTTTAGACGGTTTTCGAACTCACCTTTAACAGAAGCACCTGCCTGTAGTAGGCCGAGATCAAGTGTTCTTAGAGCAACGTCTTTCAAAGGCGTTGGTACGTCTCCAGAGGCAATTCTTAGTGCGAAACCTTCGACAACGGCGGTTTTACCAACCCCAGCTTCGCCGGTCATAATAGGGTTGTTCTGTCTTCTTCGGGTGAGTATATCGATACATTGACGTATTTCCTCATCTCGACCAAGAACAGGGTCTATTTCTCCTTGTTTAGCTCGTTCTGTTAAATTAACTGTGTACTTATCCAGTGCAGGTGATTTGCTAGCCTTGATGCTTTTATCGTTGCCAGGCTGCTCTGTCATCTCAGATACTGCAGCAGCAGACTCGCCTGTTTGACCAAAAAATGCTCGTGCTGTTTCGCGTACTGATTCAGGAGCAATGCTGCGTAATGCTGGGCATGCCTCTACTAGCTGTCGTTGTTGCTGTTCATCAAGTAATACTGCAGCTAATAAATGTCCACTACTGATGCTTGGCTGTTGATACTCGACAGATGAAAGCATCCAAGCGTTTTTGGCAACGTCTACAATCGTAGGTGAAAGAGCTGCAGGCCTAGAGCTACCACTCTTAAACTTAGCGATGACATTAACAAGCTGTTTGCTGAGGCGACCTACATCGACTTCGTGTTTTAGAAGTAACTGATAAATATCACTGTCTTGACTGTCTAAGAGCTTAAGCAGCCAATGTTCAAGTTCAACGTTGTATTGGCTGTGTGCGAGGCAGAGGCCAGCGGCGCCCTCTAAGCTCTCTCTTAGTGTTGGTGTCATACGATCTACGAGTGACTTTAAGTTAATGCTTATCATGGCGTTAGTCCTTTTGCCTAGTAATAAAGTGAGTGTTATTGCAAGTGTTGCTAGCTAGAGATGATTACTTCGATTGATTGATCATGTTTATTATCATCAAGTAAATAGGTGTTCCAGCCAAGTGCAGGTTGATAATTATCGGTATTTTCGAGTTTAGCTGCTGGAATTATTTTACTGTTTACTGATACAACAATGTCACAGTCCTGCTCAATGCCCGTGCTGAACTTAATTAAAGATTGTAATTTTTTTAAACGAGAAGAGCCTGGTTTAAGCGCCATGTAACCTTCGTAATCAAGGGGGGCTAACCTTACTCTAAATTTATTTTGTAGTTGCCAGCTATTCTCGCCAATAACGACATTACTGCCTAGTTTGACATTAAGGCCTTCTGGGTGCATCTGCGATGGAAGCTGGCTTTGTATTCGTGGATCTATTGGTACCCATTGTCCGATGAACTCCTCAATGGACACTGCTAAGCCCAGCTGAAATTTAATTATTTTTTTTAAGGCCTCTGCAGAAGCGACATTTCTAGATAACAAGCCAGAGATTCCGGCTATTGAAAAATTGTTATTACCTGATAGCTGCATTTGCCGAGGGGTAAGCCCTGCCATTGAGCAAAGAATATCGGTAAATATGTCCTCCTGCTGATTATTATATAGCGAGGCACGCTCAACTGTCATGGGCATCTGATGCTTATGCCATGCTTTATAGAATAAAGATACTGTACGATGGTTGAATATGTCTAGATAGTCTTTTAGCGCATGATCTTTATGGCGTATTCGTTGTTGAATGATTTCACTTATATGATGCGGAAGAATACCTTGGCTACCCGCAAAAGAGAGAAAGTTAACCTCCATCGACCAGCGTTTATCAATATTCTGTTGATAAAGATCGATTGCCTCTTCATCAACACTGTGAATGTCGCTGGCATGAAAAATAAGTTGATGTCGCGCACGAAAGCGAACAACTTCCTTGCTTGCAGGGGCACCATCAGCAATAGCTTCTGAGTTTCTTAGCTCAGATTTAGATTGTAGCTTGCCTGCTCGCTCTAACAGTCTTACTGCTTGGAAAAAATCAAACTCTCCGGGTGAATCCTGGAGTCGTGGTATTAGAGTAGAGCTTTGTCGCCGGCGCGTGGTGGCCATCGCTTTAACTCCTTATCACTGTCTGAAAATTTGACGCTAAGTTGAATAAACGAGTTAATTGAGCAATAAAGCCCTAAAAATCGTTCAATAACTGTCGCAAATATTAATGGGCTAGTGCCTGCAAGCATTTGTTTGTTAAGTGTAATAGTGACTTCTGTGCCTCTGCACATGGCAGTCGTGCTGTGAGTTGTAATTGGGGCTGTTATTGCTCGTGTCCGTATTTTTTGTATGGATTCAATTTGGTTGCGAGTACTTGCCGTATCCTTAAAATTATATAGTCTTAGGATCTCTTTTAAAGACTCGCCACTACTATCGCTAATGGAAAGGTGGTTTAAGTTAAGGTGAGAATAAAGACGCCATAAGCTCCGTTTACCAGAGGATGGGCGTATAGTAGGTGTAAGGCAGGAAACACAGTGAATCGATTGTGTTGGCGCATCATCGTCGACAATACTCAGGTAAGGTTGCCCTGCTGAGTTAGGTAGTTTCTTTGCTAAGTTTCTATTAAAACAGGTGATTGATGTGGCTATAACTTGGTCATGGCTATGATGAGGATTAAAGTCTAAGTCAACAAAGTTGATATTCATATCAGTGGCAAGCTCATTGCCATGATCGCCTTCGTAGACTTCTTTTCTTTCAGCGTGCCAAAACGTATGCTGAGAGCTTTGTGTGTGTGTTATCCCATAAAATGGTGAGTACTCTGTTGTTGTACCTTGATTGTTACTCGCTGACACTGCGTTTATGCTATAAATTTCGAGGCTTTCCTTACGCCTAACGTCTGCGGTTAACTCGTAAGAATATTGATCGTGTTTTAGGCTGATAGGATCTGCGCTTTGCTCGAATAAGTTGATGATCGGGGCACAGTTTAATGCAAAGAAACTACTGTCAACTTGTGACTCTAATTCAGGAATTGACTCATCGAGGTAAATATAAATATTTAGATTATTAGTATACTTTTCAGTAATTTTTTCTTTGATGCCGATGATATCAAAAAATAGAAAGCGTTCTGTAAAACAGAAGTATTCTGTAAGTAACCTGTAGCCACTGAGTACGTTGTCAGGGTAGGGCAGTAGCCCATCATCACTGTCAAAACCGACTTGCTGTATATTTTCGCGATCCAAAAAAATAGGGTCTGGATCGTTTTCGCTACTAGCTAAAATAATTGTCACGCTTTTTGTAAGTATTAAGTCGTATATGCTGACAACATGATTCACTTGGCCAGCTAAATGAAATCTTAGGCGCTGAGTAATCTCGTCACTTAGTAAACACTCATCACTTAAGGTTTTTAATGATAACTGTAATACTGCATTAGCCCCTATGACTTGATCGCTGCCAGGTGCGATAAATGGCCGTGGTTGTAGGCTAGCTGCAACCACTTTAAAAGGTTCGATGTGGGCGTCGTAACCTGTAGTGAATTGACAGTGATGGCCTTTTATAGCCTCTGTTTCGAGCACTGTACCTGACTTAACAATGTGTGATTGCTGGAGATCGTCAAGAGGGGTGAACTGAACGATTCCCATCGAAGGGATAGGGCGTTGATAATGGGGGTAGAGGTAGCCCATTAAGGCGTCGGTTATCTGAGGAAAGTCATCGTCTAGTCGTTGCTGAATGCGTGCATTAAGATAGGCAGCTCCTGAGAGTAGTTTAGCCACAAGTGGATCGTCAACTGTGTTGCTGTCGAGTGATAAACTTGAGGCTACACTCGGGTGCCGTTGGGCAAACTCTCCTGCGGTTTGTTGTAGAAAGGCTAGTTCATGCTCATAATAGGGCAGCAATTTATCGGTCATTATAAACCTCGCTTACGGCAATTAATTGGGTGACGGGGTTTAACGATGAGTCGAAGATGACTGTTTCTGGAGCTGGGTTGGTAAATAAACGGGCTTCGACACGAAAACGGATGCTAGGATCATCGTGGTCGATATTATCACTAGCACTTACTCTGGCGGATTTAATCCTAGGGTCAAATTTAGTAATAGTCTCTTCTATTTGGCGACAAAATTTAACACGAGCAACCTGTGTGCTCAAGTTGATGGTAGAGAGGTCTGGAAGGCCGTAGTTAAGTAGGGAATCCTCTAAATGCTGGTATTTACTGTCTGCAGAAAAGCAGCGATAACGTGCATTGAAAAGACACTCGAGGTCGAACCGGACACCTTCTTTTAGTTCTTGAAGGACAACCTGGCTGTTCTTTTTGTTTTCGCTACCAGCGGTAAGCCTCGTGAGAATCGGGCTAACTAACTTTTTATGATTATTCATAGCTAACTCGTTGTCGTTACTCCAAGGCTACTAATTTCAGTCGTTAACATAAGCTCTGAGATTAGTTCATCGACGATATAGTGTGGTTTTAGATGGATTGAGCAGTGATAGCTCCCAGTAGTACTACGAATGTCTGAGACGCGGACTCTTGCTTCGTTTAGAGGATAGCGAGCCATAGTTTCCCATTTAAGGTTATCACCACCTGTTGAATATTTGTTTAACCACGATTGCAGCTGTTGCTCACAATCAGAAGCAGATGAAAATGAACCAACCTTATCTCTTATCATCACTTTAATATAATGGGCGAAACGACTAGCACATAGAAGTTGTTGAAGCATAGCGCTAATACGTGCATTTGCAGTGGCTGATTTATTATCAAATTTTTGACTGCGGTGTAATGTCGAGGAGCTATAGAATGCAGCAAATGGCGCTTCATAACAGGCACATAGCGGTAATAAGCCTAAATTGCCTAACTCTCTATCCATGTTGTCAGTAATGAGTGTTGGAGTGAGGATTTTATCTTTGTTATCCGCTTGTCCTTTGTGGCATTTAAAAGCTGTAACTAGCCCACCGCCAAAATAATCACGAGGTACTCCACGTATATGTGAGAACCAACCAACATCGTTGAACTCGCGTATCAGAACGCTTCCTAGGGCAAAAGCACTGTTCCCCCAAAGGTAGTCAAGGCTATCAGGAGAGCTAACGTTTTCTTTAAAGTTAAGCACGTGACTTTCACTGCGTTCATAAGGTTGACGCATTAATATACCTGGTAGCGTAATGGTAATAAATCGGCTATCAAGAGTGTTACGTAATGCATTCCACCGAGCGTATTCTTTATGATTAAAAATAGATTCCAGGTTGATCGAAAGATTCATCTGTTGGAAGTCATCAAGACCGAATAATGAAGGGTGAGCCCCGCAAATGAATGATGTAAATGATGCGGCAGCAACTTGTGAGATACCTGTTAAAGTATAAACATCATCGTATGGGTGATCTTTGTTGGGCATATGGTTGACACGATAGTCACCTATCAATGCTCCAAAAGGCTCTCCGCCAGCGATGCCAAACTCTTTATTATAAACCAGTTCAAAAAGACCGCTTTGTTGTGGTTCTGAGGCGCGTTGTTGATCTTTAGTGATTAAACGCCAGCTTGCATCGAGAAACTTAACTTTGCACTTGCGGTTTTGTCCTGTGCTTTCAGTTAGATAGTGTAAGCCTTGCCAAGCACTTTCTAGTGCTTGAAATTTATCGTGGTGTAGAATGGCGTTTAGTTGTTTTTCAATCAACTCATCTATTAAGCTAATTTGGTAGTTGAGCCATAAATTAACCGAGCTGTTTCTGATGAAGGTGCTGCAATGAGGATTGTTGATCCATAATGCTATGGCGTCTAAATCAGGAGCGAATTCTGCGGCTATGCTTGTTGTAGACTGTCGACATGAGGGGGCTTTAGACGCATATACATCTACCTCATTTAAAAGAGTACTTGTTTTTTTTCTTTCGAGTATTGTCGACATAATTTAATTGGCAAAGCGGTTTCATCTATGAGATGAAACCGCAATAGTGCCTTATCCTACGTTAGGAATGTTAGCAACCATACGGAGAGAGGTTGTAAGCTCCTCCATCTGTAACCACGGCTTTAAATAGGCAATAGCGCTATAAGACCCTGGTGCACCTGGGTTCTCTCGAACTTCAACACGTGCCTCTGCCAGTGGATATTTCGCCTTCATTTCTGCGCTGGCATCTGGGTTTGAGTTGGTGTAGTTCGAGATCCAGTTGTTTAACCATCGCTCGGCGTCTTTTGCCTCCATAAATGATCCAATTTTGTCACGAGCCATAACCTTGAGGTAATGAGCAATTCGTGCAGTGGCCATGATGTAGGGTAAGCGAGATGAAATGCTAGCATTCGCAGTTGCATCTGGGTTGTCGTAGACTTTTGCGTCCTGAGATGTCTGTGCACCAAAGAAAACAGAGTAGTCAGTATTCTTGTAGTGACAAAGAGGAAGGAAACCCTGATTACTCAGCTCAGCCTCTCTTCGGTCAGTAATGCCGATTTCTGTCGGACATTTTTGGTCGGTGTCTCCATCATCGCTTTTGAATATATGGCTCGGTAGCCCCTCAACTTTACCGCCACCTTCGGCACCACGAATTGCGGTACACCAGGAGTTTTCAGCAAAAGCTTGCGTGAGTGTCGTGCCCATGACGTAAGCAGCATTCATCCAGCAATATTGATCATGATCTACTGCGACAGACATGCCAGAACTTTCAGTAGGGAATTCCTCGTAGTTAAATGCTTCAACAGGTTTAGTGTTTGCGCCGTAAGGTAGACGTGACAAAGCGCGCGGCATTGTTAGCGTAACAAAGCGAGAGTCTTCACTATCTCTAAAGCTCCGCCACTTGATGTACTCCTGGGATTCGAATATTTGCCCTAGGTCACGCGGCTTGGAAAGTTCTGTGAACTCATCAAAGCCAAACATTTCGGGACCAGCAGAGGAGATGAATGGGCAAAATCCGGCAGCTGCAACGTTTGACATATTTCCTAAAAGATCTATGTCCTCAGGATGGTTGGTGAATTGGAAGTCGCCAATCATTGCGCCATATGGTTCACCACCAGCGATACCAAACTCTTCTTCGTAAATCTTTTTGAAAGTTTGGCTTTGGTCGAACTCCACCGCTTTGTCTAGATCCTTAAAAAGTTCACGTTTACTAATGTTGAGCATGCGAATCTTTAATGTGGCGCTAGTTTCGCTATTCATGACAAGATGGTTAAGACCCCGCCAGGACCCTTCAAGCTTTTGAAACTTCTCATGATGCATGACGGCAGCTAATTGCTTTGAGATAGCTTCGTCGATTGCAGTGATTGCGCTGCCTATTGTCTTTGTTAGGTTGCGATCCCAACTTACAGTCCCCTTGAGGACTTGCTCCGTTAAATTGCTAAGCAAGTCTTCGGCTTCTTCTCGCTTGGTTTGACGAGTTGCACCTATAGCTTGCTCTAAGAGATTGGCAGATTCTTCAACGGCCTCTGCAACGGCACCAGATTCTAGCTCTTCAGTACTCATTATTCTTCCTCACCTTTGCCTAGTTGTTGTGAAATTTCTGTTACCTTATCTGTGTTTTGAAGAATATCTTCAAGTAGTTCTTCGAGCTCTTCGGAACGATCGGCTTTACTCATAAGGTCCCTCAGTTTATTTCTAGCTTCGAGTAGCTGTTGTAGAGGCTCGACCTGTGCTACTACATTTTCAGGGGTGAAATCATTCATAGACTTAAAGTCTAAGTCGACTGTTAGCTCAGAATCATCGTCAGTTAAAGTGTTTTCTACGTTCATCTCAAGCTTTGGGTTAACCTGAGATAGTGCGGTGTTGAAATTATCACGATCTATTTGAACAAATTTACGATCTTTGAGAGATTTTTTGTTGGCAGTATTATCGCCTGAGTAATCGCCCATTACACCGACGACAAAAGGCAGCTCTTTTTTAACTTCAGCTCCATTTGTTTCTACGTCATAAGTAATATGGACGCGTGGCTTACGTACACGTTTGAGTTTGTCGTGGATGCTTTCTGACATCGTCTTCTCCTTGTGGTTTGTTTTTTAACGAATTAGGTTAGCAGATGGTTCTACTAACAGAATTAGTGCCTACTACCAGGCTTCATCTTCTTCTATAGGTTGCTCCCAAGTTTCTTCCTTGGGCTGAGTTTCTTCAGGTATTTCGCTTGGTTCTTCTTCAGGCTCTGCTGATACAACTGAATTACTGTAAGCGACATACTTATCTGTAGCGCTTCCATCGAGCTTTACGCCTGTTAGCTGTGCATATAATGCTCGGGATTGATCATCGGGCATCAGTTCCATCATGAGCTCTGAGACAGGCATCCGACCCCATTTTATCGCCCGATCTATTGTAGATGCAATTGGTGTGTGTGGTTCGTAAAGGCGGAAAAAGTCAGCGGCATTTTTCAATTGTACTAAAGCTTGTTCTCTATTGTTGATTACACCTTGATGGCTGTTTTTTAAAGCGTTCGTTGTTTTTGGTGTTTGCTCGCTAGTGATTAATTGATCCTCAGTGGCCTCAATTTCTTCGGGTTCTTTTGATGCAGATTGAATTTCAGCTAACTTATCTTTTGTGGCAAAACGTAAGGTTCTTACGATTTCTTCAAGTAAATTCTTAAGATTACTGCTTGGCGGCGAATCATTTCCACAGTGTTGTCGTAACTGTTGATTCATTTCATTAAATTGACTTAATGCGTTTTCTAGGTTTGCAATCAGCTCGGCGTAAAAGGCTGCAGGGATATTGGCTATACTATTGTCGATTTCTTCAAGTGTATAGCCTAATTCATCATAGCGGCTTGCACGTGCTTCCTCGTCAGAAATTCGTGATGCCTCCTTGGCTTGGTGGTATTGCCAAAATGTGTAATGCTCATCAGCGCTAGCAGGTAAAATGAGACAGTTTCTAATGGGGGTGAGAAGAGTTCCTTCCCCCCCATCACCGTTAAGCCCTGTAATTGGAGCGACGGTAGTTTCTATGCCGTCTTCATCAGGGAGAGGGTAAATGCCTTCCCAAAAATTCTGTACGAGGCCGTTTAATATCTCAAGCCCTTTACTAAGGCCATGAAAACCATCTTGGCGAATTAATGCTTCAATATACCAGCAGCAAACCTCAAGGTCCTTGCTAACATTCTTTAATATTTCTGGACCGCTAACGATTACGGGTTGCCATAACTCAATAATATTAACATCGTCATCATTATCAAAAAGATATGCTCTCTCTGCAGCCCTGGCACTGTTCCGTGCATCTTTAATTGTGTAGTAGTAGGATGCAGGGTCACGATCTTCACGAATATCAGCTCCATTTATGCTATCACTACTAATGGGTGACAAATAGGATTGCGCGTCGCTTAATTCTTGCATATTTAACATCCTTGCTTACTTGTTCTGGTGTATATAATTAATGAGTTATTTTAGCTTCGTTATTCCCAGTGCCCGCTTAACATTGAGTGATAGTGTTCGCTGGCGGGGAGGCCCTGACAAATAATAGAAGTATTGTTGAAACTTGTTGTTGACCAAAGACTTTGCGCAGTATGTACATCAAGATCATTGAGCAGTGACTGGGTAAAGTAGCAGTGACTTGAGGCTAAATTAGATCGTCCCTCTTGTTTTGTGACAATTAGGTTTCCATAATGAGCAACCTGTGTTTGTGTAGCTTCGTCAATTTGTAACTGATCAATTAGATCTATTAAATTATCAGCGCTTGCTTGCTGACTTAACGCCTGAAGAGCAATGTTCTCTGTTGCTTGATACCACTCTTGTAGGTCGTAATATAATTCAAAGCAATTTGTCGCTTCAGGAAACTCTTTGACAATAGAGAAGGGGAAGTAACGTCCGATGCTATCTACGCTGGGAATAACGATGCCCGCCCAGACATGACGGTCAATTACGCCACTCGATAAACAAAATCTCCATACTGGACTGTTAAGATAGGACGGTAGCCAGTGCTCACCAAGCTGCTCCCGGCTAACAGCAATGCACCGCCTTAGCCAACAATCCCAGGATGTTCGAAATTCATGACTAAGCCGCCGATCGATAAAATCCCCGTGTGCCGGCAATTTTCCATAAATACCAGTCGTCATTTAAAGCACCTTCGGGCAGCGATAGTGGTTAAATAAGTTTTTACGGAACGGGTTGTTGGCGCTGTTGGCAGTAAGTTTTAGCTGCGCCTCTCTACCATCCTCTGCAAAATGAATAAGATAGCTGCTATTTGATTGAGCCTGCTTTATTGAGGCATCATCTAGCATTCTGAATAGCGCCCAATCGCCTTCATACTTCATGTGGTGCCCACTACTGTTTAAATCTTCAAAGCTAATCTCAGCAATAGTGTCCATGCCACCTATCCACTGGAACTTTTCCGTTATTCGTGGACCATGTGAGTAATCAAGGGTTGCTGAGCCGATAGATAGTTCAAAATTTCTTACGGCAGAATCTAGCTTGGTTGGTTGAAGCCTAAAATCAAACGAAACTTGATCACCTTGTTTGTAAAGCGCAGTTCGAATTGCCTGAGAACGCTTGAATTGTTGAAGAGATGATGCACTGATTCCAATGTTATAACCGTCGATTGATTTATTGCGCCACTTATGAGTGTCGAGAAATGGGGATAGGTAATCGTCAATAAACTGCTTTTCGCTGCCGGATGGCGAGAAGAAATTGTTAAAGTCGATCATAGGTATATCATTGTTGCTGGCGGCAATAGGGTAGCGACCACTGATAAAGCTTAAATAGTCACTGTAAACCTGCTGTCGCCACTGTGTATCTAAATACGCTTTAGCATTACCAAGTACAACCTTCCAGCTGTTGTCAGCAATGCTAAGTAGCCACTTATCAATAGGAGAGGGAGCTCTTTTGGCTTCAATACGTAACTTGTTAATTGCGTCAACCTTACCTGAGAAGCGGGATTTAGCAGCTTCGAAGGATGCCAGTTGCTTGTCGGGGCTGGTGTTTATTTCGTCAATATATTGTTGTGCAGCTGCTATAAGCTCAATATAACTGTTTATTCTTGCGGGTTGATTCCGTTGGCTGCTCATTAATTGATGAAGTTTACTAAACTGTTTGTCGACTATCGTAGGAGGTTCTTGCTTGTCGGCTACAAACTCACCTGCTAATTGAGCAGCTTTGTTTTTAGGGATTAGTTCTTTGTTTATTGTTGGTGTGATTTTCGTGTTATCGGATATTACCTCAATGATACTGTAGAGAGGTGAGTAGGCTGGGTCAGCAAGAATGGCGAGTCGTTCTGAAGCATCATTTAAATTTGAAAAAGGACGAAGTTTTAAGCCATTAGTAAGCTTTAACCATTGGTCATTGTAATCCTTAAGGTAGAGATTCTTAAGTTCATGAGCGAGTTCTTTTCGATCCCTCTCCGTAAAATCATCCATACTGTTGTCGTCATAAATCCAGCGATCAGCCGACATTTGAGTCAATAGTGGAGAGTCCTGACTGAAATCTAGCTCCTTATATCCTGCTTTAGTGTAAAGGTATTCGGGGTGGAGTAGAGGGTTGTTTTGGCTGATTGAAAAGGCTTGCGATAGGTTATCACTGCTAAGTGCTTCATGCAGATTGAGGCTGCCTTGCTGTTGGTTGTTTTTTAGGCTGGCATAAAGCCTGTTTGCCGGTGGCGTTCGTCTTAATTTTATCCTGGCAGTATGCACTGCTTTATCATTAGCATTTATGCTTAGGTTTGGCAGGGCCAAAAGGGCTGCTAAATGCTCTTCAAGAGTGACAATTTCGCTACCTTTACCGCTATATCTTCGTTGCCAATCTTTGTTTGCCCAATCTTTTATAACCTCGTAAGAATCACTACGTTGTTCGGTTAGGATGAGATAGGCTTTTAGGCTATTGAGCAAGTTCGAGTCGTCATTGTTAAGCGTTAATAGCTCACGTTCCATGCTGTGAGCAAGGCGAGGTAATAATAGTGCTTTTAACTGATTGTTGTAGAGACGGCGAAGCTCTTTAGAGGTTTCACCATCATGCATCCCTAGGTTACTTAGCCATGGGCTTTGCTCTTCACTTGACATGTCGGCGGCAACCTTAAGTTGCTGCAATGAGAGTAACGTTTTTAATGGATCTTGTTCATTCTTATTTGGTTTAGCCTCTGCATATGTCGCCAGTTTTTCATCAATGCTGTTGTTCAATAGTTTATTTTGTGTGATGGCGCCTGACCAAATTATTAAAGAACCAGCAGAGAGAGCAGCTAGGCTTACAAAACCAACATAGCGAGCGATATTAATTGTTCGTTCAACTCGTTTATTACTGCCGACAAGTTCTGCTTCACTAAAGATAACGTCGAGGAGAAGGCGCTTTAAAAAATAGCTTTTTCCCTTCGCGGCAAGTTGTGCGCTATTGTCACGGCTTAGGCCAAAGTTAGCGCTGACAGCAGCCATCATTCGGTCTATTGGGTTTCCTTGTTGTGTTGCGCTAGTGAAATATACGCCCCTAAGCTTGGGTGTTTGTACATAGCTATTGCTGGTAAGTAGCGTCGCGACATATTCTTCTAAAAGTAACTGAATACTTTCCATACGTGCTGGAAAGTTTTGTAGTGTTCCTCGTTTAGAAACGTCTCTTTCAAGGTTTATCTTAGATAAAAGGCTTCTGTTGAGGCGCTGTAATATAGTGGCATATTGCTTAGAGAACTGTGCGGTTAAAGGACTGCTGTCATCATCGGTAAATGTTACACCAAGAACCTGTTCTCTCTCGCTCACTGTAAGGTGTTGGAAATATTCACTAAATCCAGCTATAAGGTCGCACTTTGTAAAGTTTAGGTAGACAGGAAACTCAATCCCAAGCTGTTCCCTAAGCTCGTCGAGGCGTGTTCGGATTGTCTTTGCGCCTTGTAGTCTTTGGTCAGTTGTCTGTAGCATCAGGTCCTGAATGCTGACAGAAACAATGACGCCGTTTATCGGTCGTCGCTTACGGTATTTTCTTAGCATTGACAAAAAACCATGCCAAGCGGTATTGTCAACAACACGATGACTGTCCTGCGTAGTATACCTTCCGGCAGTGTCGATAAGAATTGCTTGGTCGGTAAACCACCAGTCACATTGGCGGGTTCCGCCAATGCCCTCTAACGGCTGAGCCTGTTGATCTTTTGATAGTGGGAATTCCAGTCCAGAGTTGAGTAGCGCGGTAGTTTTTCCTGCGCCAGGAGGCCCTATCAGTAAATACCATGGAAGTTGATAAATGCTGCGCTTACGTCCTTTAATTTTGCTACTTTTAAGTGTGTTAATGGCATCGCGGAAGCGTTGATTTATAGCCTGAAGCTCTTCACTACTTCGAGCTCCCTCACTATTATCATCGGTTTTGGTTATTTGCTGATTGAGAGCACGTTCATTCTTATAAGTAATAGCAAAGCCAATGAATTGCCATATGATCCATGCGCCCCATACGATCGCTATTAAAATAGCTCTGCTGGTGTGGCTTACAGTGTTATTATTTTCGCCAAACTTTATATATGAAGCACCAAACCATATGATTGTTGAAAACGCAATAAGGCCTAAAACGCCTAAAGTCCATGGGTGGCTGATGAATCGAGCTAATTTATCACGCATAAAGAGTTCCGTTGCCCTGGATGAAGATTATTGATCGCTTACATTAAGCTGATGAATGAGGTCGAGAGTGTAAGACGTATCTTGGTGCAGTATGTATTGGAACCCGCTATAACTAACTAGGAGTAGAGCAAGTACTACGCTACTGATGATCCAGAATGGAACTCTCTTTAAGAGGCCTTTCTGGCTGCCGAATATTGAACGCCATTGCGCGGAAAGCTCATCTTCTGCAGGTTGGCGGTGACTCTCTATTGTTTGATATAGGCTGTCTCTTATTTGTTGAAGCTGCTCAAAGCCCCTGTGTTCAAGTCGGTACTTCCCTTCAAAGCCGAGGCTTAAAACATAATAAAATAGCTCTAGAAGGTCGATATTTTGTGCTGGGGCTGAAAGAGACTGCTGAAGTAGAGCAAAAACTTTTTCACCGCCGAAGGTTTCATTATGAAAAACACTTAGTAGAGAATGATTTGCCCAGCCACAGGTAGCTCCCCATGGTGTTTTTAAGATTGCTTCATCAATAGCTGAGCAAAGAATATATTGTGCAATAGCAGTTTGCTGAGGATCGACTGAAGCATTGCGACAATGGTTTGCGAAACGTGTCATCTCATCACAAAGTGTGCGATGAAGCGTCTTATACTCACGATGATTAACCGTAGTGCGGAGCTTCATTATAACTGTTAGAAGTGTTGCAGCTTTATTTGAGATGATGCTAAGCCCTTGCCTAACTTCTTGTGGTTGCAGTGCTGCGGGAGCGATTTGCTCCCTGAATTGTGGCGTTGGCGCCTCGTGAGCTGAACCGCCTGGCGTTGGAATCATTATTGTTCTGTCATTACCTGTTGCGGCAGGAGCAGGAGTAAAACCTTGATTATTCATAATATCAGTCCCTTATAGCCCATAGCTCGAGTGTTAGCTCAGGATATTCCCCGCTGAGATGAACCGCTATACCGCCAGAGCTTGCTAGTTGGGCAAATAACTCTGAGTTACGATCTATCTCAAAGTAATTAAAGCCTGCATGATAAGGTACTTGTCGAGGTGCAACGGGAAGTGGTCTTAGCATCATTCCGGGAAGTTGAGTTGTTATTAGCTCTCTAATCCGTTCAACAGGTGCAATTTTGCACTGTGTTGGTAGCATCGTACGAACAGCTTCACTTGGCATTGCAGCGCTAACAGCAATGACAAATGTTGATGTAGAAATTAAGCTTGGATCTGTTATAGGCGCTACGTAAATCCCATACTTTCTTTGCGTTAAGTTTAATGAAACTGCTGTTTGCTCCAGGACCATAGAAAGTTGTTGGCGTAGGCTGCTGAATACCCTGTAAAAACACTCTTGTAGGTTATCATGTTGATAATTTGGGAATAGTGGAGGTCGCTTTTGTGTTGTTGTGAATGTCGCGAGCTCACCAGCCATTTGTATTAGTTCACTATAAAATGTTAGGGGATGGATAGTCTCAAGTTTGGCAAGATGAGCGGTGAGGGGCTCTAATCGGTTTACAAGCTGAAGTAACATATAGTCAGCAATTTCAGCAGAGCCTGAGCGGCCGCTATCAGCAAGGCGATGACCTAGTGCCTCGCCACGTTGTTTAAGCATACCGTTGAGCTCGTCGAAATAGCCGCGAAGAATTGTTGAAATGTTGCAGTCAATGGTTGCAGGGATAAAATCCTGGTCTAATTTAATCGGTTGTTCGATGTTGTTTTCGATAACTTTAGCAATAGCTATACTGACATAGCCACTGCGATCTTGCGTTTCAAGTTTTAGTTCTAAGCAGAGCTTCCCTATTTGTATTTCAGTTTTTTCTGCACCACTAGAAGCCGAGTTTCTTGCTTCAAATTTGCTGACTCTGTATCGGGCAAGCGTTGTTTCATCATCGCTGGCGCAAGTATCTACAGCACCATTGCGGCGAAGTGGAATACAGAGGTAGATCAGCTGATTTGAGGTGTTTTCTGGTATTTCAAGAACACTGGGTAGGCTTTCGAAGTCGGGGGCATTGAAAGGTGTTCCATCTGGGAAAACACCGCTTGCTTCGGAGATAGATATTTTTCCGAGCTTCATCGGCTCTTTATCAATTTTTAGTAAGTTGAGTCCCCAGTTATAAGCTCCCATAGCCTTAAATCGGCCATCAACAAATCGCTCCATATAGCGATCCTGTTGTTGAAAATGTTGTGGGCGAAGGAACATTCCCTCACTCCAGATGACTTTATTGCCAGCTGACATAGCTTACTTTCCCTGTAGTAAATGCGACTAGAGCGTTATTTTTTTAAGACAATAGCGTCTTCTTGAGTAAGTAGCTCAAATTTATTTTTGCTGTGGGCCACTATAGGGACGGATATTACATTACGAGACTTTTCATACTGTGAATACTCTGCAAGTATGCCGAGGAAGCGCACCTCAGAGGAAAGTTCAATTGTTTCAACGCGTTGTTCGCCAGGGACAAGTTCTTTCAAGACAATGGTGTCAATCAGATCATTTCCTAGTAATTGGTTAGCGTTGCGGTATAGATCTATAAATTCTTCTCTAGAAAATTGACGATTATCACTTAGTTTATATATGCGTAGAGTAAGTGGTGATGCTCTGCCGTCATGGTCAGGGTTTAAGTTGTCACTAGCCTCTATTTCAAATGATGCGACTGTATCTAAATTAAGCATTGAGCGTGTTTTAGTACAAGAAGTAGTTACGAGTGAGATTAAGATTGCTGCAAGTAAAATATTGAGTCGTTTCATTATGTGCATCCTAAAATATTATTTCTTTGTAAGGCTTCTTGTTGATTTTAAATCGGCGAGCTGCTTTTCATAAGCACTAGAAAAGAAATCACCAAATAACAGCTTATAACATTGTTCGTTGTCGGCGCGAAGAGTTTGAAAACGGTTTTGGTAAAGGTCCCAAAGCTGGGCTTTTTTATTGCTTAGTAATCCTGACTTTATTTGTTGCTCGCCGATTGCTTGCATTTTCTCTGGTGAAAGCTGTTCTAACATAGCTTCATAAGCTGCTTTCATGCCGGACATTACGGCAACTTGGTGATCAGATATATCATCAAAGCCGTCACTAATAGCGTGATGTGGTGACATGAAAGTACTATTTTGCCCGTTAAACATCACGGAAAGAGCATCGTCAGCAGAGGCTGAAAATTTAAGTGGATTATTATTATTTGTTTCAATCATAGTGCGATCAACTCGTAACTCATTTTTGATGCTACTGCGAGCCCTAAGCAAATCGATTAAACGATTGAGGGTCTCTTTTACAATAAGAGCTAGCTCTGGAGAAAGACTTTCGAGCTGCTGTTCATTTAAAGTTGAGAGGCCAAAATCCTTGGCTATCTGCTGATTAGCACTATTAGCTTTGGTGTGATCCTCTGCAGGAGATGTTGGCGTCTGAGTCGCGTCTCTGCGGGTAAGGCTCTGAGGCACATGACCTAATGGGGCGCTAGGTATTTGATTGGAGGCGGTAGTATGCGGTTGAGTGATAAAAGGCTGTTCAAACTGTGCTGTCTGAAAAGCTGTGTTTTGTGTTGTTGTAGCCGCTTGAGGTGGAATAGCCTGATTTACTGGCGCTTTAGGAAGATTGTCTGGTGATATGTTGTTTGTTTCTTGTAAGCTATTATTCTGTGTAGCAAGCCCATGAGATGGGGGGGGCTGATGTGCAGGCACCTGTATTGATTGCGACATTGGATCACAGTGTTCTTGTTCGCTGTTCCACCAATCGTCATCGCTGTTCATGGCACTCGAAGCGGTCATCGAATTAGCTCCGCTACCCAATTGTCCAGAAGAGAGGCCTAGCGTGGAGCCTATTGGGTCATTATTGCTGAAAGCTGGTATTGACGCTGGTGTGGCGAATGGATTATTTTGATTGTGCTGTGTAATACTCTGCAAATTATTGCTTGCAAGAGGTGTAGTCTCTGCGCTGGAAGTTCCCCAGGAATCTTGCTCAGATAGTGCGGGCGTAATTTGTTGGGATTCCTCATTCCGGGGTGGCGATAACCAGCTATCGAAATCATCATCTGCATTATTTCGTTCGATAGGTGTCGCGTTGGAAAACTGTGTTTTATCTGTCTGATCGAGAAAATCAACTGACTCAAGGCCGGAGGGAAGGGCTGGGTTAGTGTTGATGATATCAACAGATAAACGATAGTCACCAATTAGAAGAATATCACCCTTATTCAGTACGCGGCTGTTTTGACTTCCTATTGGTTCTTTTGCGTCATTTATGTATGTGCCGTTTGTGCTAACGTCGATAATTTTAAAATTATTATCTTTCCATTCTATCCTAGCGTGTGTTGATGAGACGACGCGGTCTAGGTCGGGAAGCATCCAGTCGTTCTCGGTCGATCGCCCAAAACAGCCACCCTCGCTTGTAAAGGTTTTTGTGTGGCCGGTCATGTTGGCTTCTTTGGGGCCATCTGTAACTGTTAATACTAAATCCATTTATTGCTTAGCTCATCTTTTGGTAGCGTTAAAGCTACTGTTAATAGAGGTAAAAATTAGCAATTAATTCCATGTTCGCTGAAATACAGCTGCCATTCTAGCTTGTTGTTGGAATATATTCCATTTAAAATTGTTCATTATCACCCGAGTTTGGGTGTGCCACTGTGTTATGAATGGACTCTATTTATGTCGAATAACAATACGACTTGTGATGATAAAACAGTTTTTGTTGGTGTATCAACAACCGCGAAAGATTGCGTTGATGAGCTTGAAGATAAAACAGTATTTGTGGTCGAACATCAGGCCCAAGCCAGTGAAGATAAAACTGTTTTTATGGGAGGGCAGAAAGATAGTGGCTCAGTGGCGGCCGAAACAGATACTGTTGCAACGCTAAATAACCGATTTGAACTCAAAGAGTTGTTGGGGGCGGGAGGTATGGGGGCTGTTTATCGTGCGGTTGATCAACGTAAAGTTGAGGCCAACGATAGAGATCACAGTGTTGCTATTAAAGTATTGAATAGTGATTTTCAAAAACACCCTCACGCTTTTATTTCCCTTCAGCGTGAGGCACGTAAATCCCAGCAATTAGCTCACCCAAGCATTGTTACTGTTTATGATTTTGATAGAGACGGTGATACTGTTTTCATGACAATGGAGTATATGGAGGGTGAGCCTCTCGATGAGTTGTTACAGAGGGAAATGGGGCATGGTCTTGGCTTAGAGGCTGGCTGTAGAATACTTCGTTCAATATCTAATGCTCTTATTTACGCCCACAATAACCATATAATTCACGCGGACTTTAAGCCGGGAAATATATTCGTAACAAGCGACGGTGGGAGTAAGGTTTTTGATTTTGGTATTGCTCGCGCTGTTTCGAGCCAGGGAGTTTTAAAAGGGACTGGCGTTACGACTTTGTTTGATGCTGCAACGCTAGGGGCATTGACTCCTGCATATGCAAGTTATGAAATGTTGCTCGGGCTAGAGCCGTCAACAGATGATGACCTTTATGCGTTGGCTTGTGTGGCGTACGAGCTTTTCGCGGGGGTTCACCCCTTTGGTAAACTTCCCGCTAACGAGGCGAAGGAGAAAAACTTAAAGCCTGAGCGCATCAAGTGCTTGAGTCGTAGGCAATGGCGCGCACTCTCTAAAGCGTTGAGCTTTGAACGAGGAAAAAGAACGGCGACCGTTGAGGAGTTTGCGCATCAATTTTTCTCTACAGGAAACAGCTGGATAATAGGCGCCGTTACGGTTGCTGTTTTGGCGGTTTCTGGCGGCGTGTATCAGTCGGTGACAAGCGTGGATACAGAGGTTCTTCGTAGTGATATTGAGGCTGACATGAGTCATAAGTTCGAGCAAAAATTAGCTCACGATAAGCTAAAAGGGTTACTTAATGCCAAAGAATTAACTTTAGTATGGGATAAAGAAATCGAGTCCCAGTTAAAGCGATACGCTAAAGCGTTTCCTGATGATACGGCCTTCCCATTGTCAGTTAGGTCGGATTTAATGACGCTTTATTTGGATGCCGTTGCTCAGCGGTTAAATAAAGGCGAGCTGCAACAGGCGGAAGAGTATATTGCACGTTCTGAGTCTTGGGGGGCAACTATTCTTGCGCAAGAGGCGCGGGAGCAGTTAACTGCTAAGCGTAGAATTGAGCTACAGCGTATGGAGGCGAAGAAGCAAGCGGCGCAGTATCAGCTTGCTATGGCAGAGGAAAAAAAGTTGAAAGATGAGGCGCTGTTGCAGCGAGAGCAGCAAGAGCAAGAGCGTATTAGGCTGCAACGAATAAGCAGGGAGAGGCTGGCAAGTGCCTTGTTGACTGTCGATAAATCTTTAAATTGCCAAGGGCTAGATATAAATGGAAGGTTGGCAGAGGCTGTTGGCAAATTAGCAGCGCTTTCGAAGAAGAGTTATGAGCAGCACCGAAACAGTTATGCTTCCAGCTTGCTGAAATGCATACGGAGTAAGGAGCTTGAGTCAGCGGATGTGTCTAATAAGTGGCTAGTGCAATCGCGTCAGTTATTTCCTGATAGTGTTGAGTTGGCTCAAGCGAAAATTGATAGCTGCCTTCATCTTAATCCGGGGAGTGGTGGCAGGAGTAATAGATTGGTTTGCCGCGATAGCTTTCAACAAGGTGGAGAATCTCCGGTAATGGTCGTCGTGGCTGATGGTGGAAAACGCTTTGCAATAGGCAAATATGAAGTAAGCAATGCGGAGTATAATCATTTTTGTCGTCAGGCAGGTTGTCCGCGTCGCCCAGACAATAACCGGCCCGTTACTGGCGTGTCGTTAGTGGAAATTAAGCGGTACCTTGCGTGGCTAACTTCAGAGAGTGGTTTCAAATATTCACTGCCGAGTTATGAGCATTGGCTTGTAGCTGCAAAGGGGAGGTCGAAGCCGGCCGACCCTGATCGTAACTGTTTTCTAAAGTATGCGGGTATCGAGAAGGGCTTCGAACTAATTCCAATAAGCACGGGCAAGAGAAATGGTTATGGATTAGTTAATGCTGTAGGTAATGCGCAAGAGTTGGTGTTGAGGGGTGGGAAATTATGGGCGGCTGGAGGTAGCCGTAAAGATCCTATGAGTGAATGTTTGGTGACCACTAGGCGTGCACATACAGGTGTGGCGGATGAAGTAACTGGTTTTAGGGTAGCAAGGGCGGTTAACTGATCAAGTTAGCGCCGTTTTCACTTGTTGTTGAACGGTGCAATTTATCTCTGCAATAGCAACGCTAATGTTATCTTTTCCGCCAGCATGATTGGCGTCATCAATAAACCTGTAACAGCATTCCAGCGCAGGTCGATAGGTGGCGAGCAGCCTTTCAATATAGCCGTCATTTACGTATTCGGTTAACCCGTCGGAGCAGAGCATTAGAATGCTGTCATGGTTTATTGAGAAGCAATTGAGTGTCGGGTCGACATCCAGAGTGACGCCAAGAGCTTTTGTTAGTTGGTTTCGTACTTTGCTTTCTCTGGCGGCTTCTGCAGTGAGTCGTCCCTCATCAATCATCTGCTGAACAATTGAGTCGTCTTTGGTGAGACGGGCAAGACCTCGCTTATCCCAGAGATATGCACGTGAGTCACCAATATGGGCGATGATCAAATTCTGTTGCCAGACTAGGGCGCAAACGATGGTAGTGCCCATCTGGGTGAGATCGGGGTTAATACTCTTGCGCTCGAGTATTCTTTGGTTTGCAAGCTTAATAGATTGATTGAGTTTTGCCTGCAGCATAAGTACTTGCTGATCTGGGCTGCAATGGAAAAATGTGGTGTTGACGAGTGTTTTTAGTTCTTCATCGATTGTACTGGTAGCTATGGCGCTGGCAGTTGCTCCGCCGTGGTAGCCGCCCATGCCGTCGGCTATTACTATAAAAGAGAAAGGGCGGTTAGGATCGCTATACCAGCTAATACTGTCTTCGTTTTCGCTGCGTACTAGGCCAATATCAGTGCGACCATTGATGGCTGTATGTGTACGGTCGATGTTATGCATGATTCAAATCTTTCCATGATTTTATACTTATTTATCTACTTTACAGTAAAATACGCGTTGCCCCAAGTTGATGGGTGATAAATTGAGTGTAGTTCGTTCTTTTTCTATAGCGGTAGATTTTATGTCTCTTCCTATTTCGGCGGTCATTCCGGAAATTCTTGAGTCTCTTGACCGAGAAAGCCGCCTGGTGCTTGTAGCAGACCCAGGGGCGGGCAAGACCACCATTCTCCCTCTTGAGCTACTAAAGGCGCCTTGGTGCGCACAAGGGAAAATCTTGGTGATTCAGCCGAGGCGGCTTTCGGCGCAGTCGGCGGCGATTAGGATGGCTGATCTACTCGGCGAGGGTGTTGGCCGAACAGTGGGCTATAGGACGGGGTTGTCAACATGCTGTCATGATGACTCAACAATAGTTGTTGTGACAGAGGGTGTTTACTTAAGGATGTTGCAGGCAGACCCTTCTATGGATGGCTGGGTTGCGGTTTTATTTGATGAGTTTCATGAGCGGAATTTGATTGCTGATCTTGCGCTCGCTTTAACCCTTGATAGCTTGGCGTTGTTTCACGAGGAGGGTGACGGGCCTAGGCTAATAGTGATGTCAGCAACGATGAAGGCAGAGGTTGTGTCTGACTTGCTTGGTGGGTGCCCCATGATTAAGTCGGAGGGGCGTAACTACCCGGTAGAGATTGAATACCATCCTGTGAGATCTGGGATGCAGCAGCAGAATTTATTGGAACATATTGGGTCTGTTATTCGTCTCGCCTTAAAGTCGACTAAGGGTAATGTCCTTGTCTTTCTTCCAGGTTTATTTGAGATTAATAAGTTGCAGGCACTGCTGGCGGATATTTCTGTTGATGTATTGCCGCTGCATGGCAACCTTGCGGCCAATGAACAAGCGAAGGCTATTGAAAAGACAGCAGAGCAACGAGTTATATTGTCAACAAACATTGCTGAAACCGGGGTGACTATTGATGGTGTGACAGCTGTGGTTGATAGTGGTCTGCAACGGCAGTCAGATTATGATCAGTCGAGTGGTATCACAACGCTTGCGACGCAGGTGATATCAAAGGCTTCGGCAGATCAGCGTTCTGGAAGAGCGGGACGGACGATGGCGGGAATAAGTTATCGCTGCTGGTCGAAAGATAAGGTGATGCGATCGTCAGAGGTACCAGAGATTCTTCGAAGTGACTTGTCGCCATTCTTATTAGAACTGTCAGTGTGGGGCGACGCATGTACTTCTGCATATTCCTGGTTGGACACGCCCCCCGCGCAGCACTTGTTAGCCGCAGAAGAGGCATTGAACGTTATTGGTGCTCTCAATAAGCTTTCTGTCACGTCGCTTGGTGAGGAGATGGTTGGTTTAGGTTTTGAGCCTAGAATTTCTGCAATGTTGGTTTATGCAAAAGATAAGGCTGATGATAATGCGCTAACGACAGCGATAGCATTAGCGGCCATTCTTTCTGAAGCTGATCTTGTTCTGCCTAGAGATGGTGTCGTTGATACAGACCTTATGAGGCGAGTTGATATCGTTAAGGGATCTGGCGAGGTTGCGCACCGAGGGCGACTACATAGAGTGAGGCAGGTAATTAAGCGTTTATCAGTGCGCCTTGGTTGTCGGTGGCGAGAAGATGGTGTTGATACAGGTTGTATATCAGACCTGTTGCTTAAGGCATGGCCAGATAGAGTTGCTCGATGTCGTGATCAGCGAGGACGTTATCACTTGGCGACAGGGAAGGGGGCCGAATTGCGTCGAGGAGGGGTAGCTTGCGAGTGGATTGTCGTACCGCAGCTGTTATCGATTAATGGTCGAAATAGCATTGGCTTGTATTGGTCGCTTGATCATAAGTTTGTTCTGCAGCAGCGCCATATAAAAATGACAAGTAATGACAGTACGAGTATTGATGAGGCGACAGGCGCACTTCGAGGTAAAAGAGTTGTAAAGCTTGGTGAAATCGTCGTTAAAGAAAGCTCATTAGGAAGACTTGATGAAGAGGTAGTTGCTCAATATTGGTGTGACTATGTGCTGACGAAAGGACTTGTCATCACAGGTCTTTACGAGTCTAAAGAGGTTTCCCAGTTACTTGCTCGGCTAAAGATCTATCATCAGTACTCGCCTGAGAGTTGCCCGCCATTTGATGAGCGATGGTTGATGCAGCAGCTTGACCTGTGGTTTAGGCCTTATGTTGGTTCCTGCCTTAACTTAAAAAGGCTGCAAGCGTGTAATTGGGGGGCGGCGTTGATGACACTTTTAGATTGGTCGTTACAATCATCTCTCGAGCGTCTTCTGCCGCGTAGGCTTAGCTGGCCGGTGGGGACAAGTAGTGAAATTGATTACACGGGAGAGGCTGGGCCGGTTGTTAGGGTAAGGATGCAGTATGTGTTTGGTGTTGCGGATACTCCGAAGGTTTTTGATGGGCGCTTAACCGTGGCTTTTGATCTGTTGTCGCCGGCCATGCGTTCCTTACAGCTGACAGGAGATTTGGCGGGTTTCTGGCAAGGAAGCTATGCCGATGTGCGCAAGGAGATGAGAGGGCGCTACCCCAAGCACTATTGGCCTGAGAACCCTCTGCAGGCAGAGCCAACGACGCGAGTTAAAAGCAAAAGATAATTAATCTTTTCGGCTGTATCTTGGCTTGCCTAGGCTGAGGTAAAACTGCTATAAAACGGCAGGTTTTTACGCGTCTGCATACGAGATAGAATTTATGACTAATACACTGAATAAAACGGCCTTGTTTGATTTGCATGTAGAGCAGGGGGCAAAGATGGTGCCGTTTGCGGGTTATAGCATGCCTGTACAATACCCATTAGGTGTTTTGAAAGAGCATTTACAGACGCGTGAAAAAGCAGGTCTTTTTGATGTTTCGCATATGGGGCAGGTTAAGTTAACCGGTGAAGCCGCTGCAGCAGCGCTCGAGAAACTTGTTCCAGTCGACATTATCGGCTTAAAGCCCGGCCAACAACGCTATGCTTTTTTCACTAATGAAAAGGGTGGCATTCTTGATGATTTAATGGTCTGTGCTATTGAGGGTGGTCTGTTAGTTGTCGTTAATGCTGCTTGTAAGCAGCAGGATATAGCGCTGATTAAAGGGGCGATGCCTGAGTCAGTCGAAGTAGAAGTTTTGGATAGAGCGTTGCTTGCGCTTCAGGGGCCGTCTGCGGCAAAGGTTTTGTCAGCGCTGTGTGCTGATGCTGCTGATATGGTCTTTATGCAGGGGCGTTATCTCGATTTGTTGGGTGAAAGCTGTTTCGTGACGAGGTCGGGTTATAGCGGCGAAGATGGCTATGAGATCTCTGTTTCCAGTGCCCATGCAGACACTCTTGCCAAGACGTTGTTGGCGCATGAGGAGGTTGAGTTAATTGGCTTAGGTGCGAGGGACTCGTTGCGTTTGGAGGCAGGCCTTTGCTTGTATGGGCATGATTTGACGACAGAAACGACACCCGTTGAGGGCTCCTTACTGTGGGGGATTTCCAAGAATCGCCGCCCTGGTGGTGAGCGAGAAGGTGGCTTTCCCGGTGCAGATGTTATTTTTAAGCAGATTGCTGATGGCGTTAGTAAAAAACGTGTTGGTTTATTACCCCAAGGGCGGGCCCCAATCCGGGAAGGTGTAGAGCTATACAGTGCTGAAGATAAGAAAATTGGCGTTGTTACATCGGGAGGGTTTGGCGGTACTTTTGGCAAGGCGGTGGCGATGGGCTATGTTGATATTGCTCATGCTGCATTGGAGACAGAGGTGTTTGCATTGCTGCGGGGTAAAAAGGTACCCGTTACTGTTAGTAAAATGCCGTTTGTACCACAGCGTTACTATCGTGGTTAGTTAGAAAATCAGCATGGCGTGGAGTTTTCTGCAATGGCTTTTAACGACAAGATTACAGGTGTTATCGAGGGGTTCTACGGTCGGCCTTGGTCTTGGCAGTATCGCCAGCGCTATGCGCGTTTTTTGGCTCATCAGGGCTTTAATACCTATATATATGCACCGAAGTCCGACCCTTGGTTGCGCAAGCTCTGGCGTGAGCCGTGGCCAAACTCACAGCTCACAGCGCTTAAGAGTTTACGGCAAGCCTATCGTAAGCAAGGTGTACGCTTTGGTCTTGGCTTTTCTCCATTTGAGCTGTATTGCCGGTTTGATCAACCAAGCAAGGATTTGCTGGATGATAAGCTGCGGCAAATTGACCAGTTAAGTCCCGATGTTTTTTGTATTCTGTTTGATGATATGCGTGGAGATGTGCCGGGTCTGGCAGCCAGGCAGCGCGAAATTATAGAGTACATTGCCGGGCGCACTACTGCGTCAAAGCTGATTGTATGCCCGACGTACTATTCTGATGATGTTGTTTTAGAGAAGGTTTTTGGCGCGATGCCTGCTAATTATCTCGAAGACTTTGCTGTGGGGTTGGACCGTTCGATTGAGGTTTTTTGGACAGGTGAGAGGGTTTGCTCCGAAGAATATAGTTCTCAACACCTGCTTGATGTCGAACGGCGCCTGGGGCGTAAGCCGCTGATATGGGATAACTATCCCGTTAATGACGGTCGAATCACGAGTAACTTCCTACATATAGATTCCCCAGAAAATAGAGACTGCTTGGAGTATACGGCCGGCTTGTTGGCGAATCCGATGAATCAAGCCGCTCTTTCGGCGCTACCGTTGTCCGGTCTCGCTAAACAGCTTTTTGGTGCGGGCAAAGTTCATACTGCAGAGTCTTGGCAGCCCTCACTGGCTTTGCAAAAGTTTCTTATGGATAACATCAAGGTGTTTCAAGTTGAAGGCCTGAGCTCGTTAGATAAACGAAATAAGCAGCTACTATTAAAGACCATGATGGCGCTTGATGAACCCGGGGTGGAAGAGGTCAAAGAGTGGTTAAACGGTCAATATGTGTTCGATCCGGCGTGTTTAACTGAATAAACACTTGTAAAATGAGTTATCACTGTTAACATCCTAGCCAGCTTTTAAGATTAGAGCATTGAAATAGATTTTGAGTTTGTGGTGCTGCTTATCTTAGGTGAGCATTATAGCCTTACTTAAGCAGTGAATAATAAACAGCGCCCTTGTATGAGAGGTGTTTTATGAGTTTTCAGGGTAAAGCCATCAGTTTGTCGTCTTTAGAGAACGACATCTATGAGTTAAAGTTCGACCTTCAGGGAGAGAGCGTCAACAAGTTCAACTCGCTCACTCTGACCGAGTTTGCGGAAGTGGTTGGGCTGCTCAAATCAAAGCAGGGTGTAAAAGGGCTTATCGTTACTAGTGGTAAGGAGCTCTTTATTGCCGGTGCTGATATCACCGAGTTTGCCGTCCTGTTCGCGGGGTCAGAAGAGGACCTTAAGACCGGCAACCTTCAAATGAATCAAGTTTTCAATGATTTCGAAGACCTAGCCTTCCCCAAAGTGTGTGCAATTAACGGTGTTGCCCTAGGTGGCGGCCTGGAAATGGCGCTTGCCTGTGAGTTCCGCGTAATGGCGGCTACCGCGAAGGTAGGATTGCCTGAAGTCAAGCTGGGTATTAATCCGGGCTTTGGCGGTACCGTACGACTTCCTCGAGTCATAGGTGCAGATAACGCGATAGAGATGGTGTGTACCGGTAATGAATACCGCGCAGACAAAGCGCTTGCCTACGGTGTTGTGGATGCTGTTGTAGCGCCTGAGCTTGTTCGAGATGCGGCTCTTGCGATGTTAAACGATGCCATCGCAGGTGATTTTGATTACGTTGCCCGTCAAGAAGAAAAGCGTTCACCTCTTAAGCTTAATGATATTGAGCGAATGATGGTGTTTACTTCGGCTAAAGGGGTTGTTATCCCTCAGGCGGGGCCTTTCCCTGCGCCGAAGGCTGCTCTTAAGTCTATGGAAAAGAGTGCGAATCTTGATCGCGAAGCAGCTATTGAGGTTGAGGCAAGTTTCTTTGTAGATCTTGCGAAGACCGAAATTTCAAGCGCACTAGTACAGCTGTTTCTTAACAGTCAGTCAGTTGAGAAGATCGCTAAGAGCTACAAGTCCTCATCGGCCCCTGTCGCTAAGGCAGCAGTCTTGGGTGCAGGCATTATGGGTGGTGGTATTGCCTATCAGTCTGCCGTTAAAGGCACGCCTGTCGTGATGAAAGATATTAATGATGCGGGTATCCAGCTCGGGCTTGACGAAGCAAAGAACTTGCTTGCCAAGCGTGTTAATCGTGGACGCATGAGCGCGGATAAGATGGGCGATGTTCTTAACAACATTCACCCTACGCTCAACTACGGCAATTTCGAAGAGATTGATATCGTTGTAGAAGCGGTTGTAGAAAACGAGAATGTTAAGAAGGCTGTACTTGCTGAATGCGAGCAGCATATCAATAAAGACGCAGTCTTGGCCTCGAACACCTCTACGATATCGATTACTCGTTTGGCTGAAGCCCTTGAGCGCCCAGAAAACTTCTGTGGTATGCATTTCTTCAACCCTGTTCATGCGATGCCTCTGGTTGAGGTCATTCGTGGTGAGAAAAGTTCTGAAGAAACAATTGCTCGTACTGTAGCTTATGCCGTGAAGATGGGTAAGACGCCGGTAGTAGTTAATGACTGTCCTGGTTTCTTTGTTAACCGTGTGCTCTTCCCTTATTTCGCCGGATTCAACTTGATGGTTGCTGAGGGTGCTGATTATCGTCAGGTTGATAAGGTTATGGAAAAGTTTGGTTGGCCAATGGGGCCAGCGTATCTGCTCGATGTTGTCGGTATTGATACGGCTGATCACGCAGGTAGTGTTATGGCTAATGCCTTCCCTGATCGCCTGCAGTTTGAGTCTGACAAGCAAAGCGCTGTCGATGTGATGTTTAAGGCGGGTCGATTTGGTCAGAAGAACGACAAGGGCTTCTACAAGTATGAGCTTGATCGTCGTGGCAAGTCTAAGAAAGTCGAGTGTGTTGACGCCATTGAGCTTGTTAAGTCTGTTGGTGGTTTCACTAAGGAATTCGAGGCGGATGAGGTTATCGCACGTGTCATGGTGCCGATGGTCAATGAAGTGATGCGTTGTATGGACGAGGGAATTGTCGCCACTGCTGCAGAGGCTGATATGGCGCTTATTATGGGTATTGGCTTCCCAATGTTCCGTGGTGGTGCTTTGAAATATGTTGATAGTATCGGTGCAAAGGCATTCTGTGAAATGGCCGATCGCTTTGCTCACCTGGGTGCGCTATACACACCGACTGATTCGCTGCGTCAAATGGCGGCTTCAGGTCAATCTTTTTACGGTGCGGGCGAGTAATTAATCGGAGAGTATGAAATGACAATTTTAGATAATGATGTCGTCATTGTAGACGGTGTGCGGACCCCGATGGGACGTTCAAAGAACGGTGTTTTCCGTAACGTTCGTGCCGAAAATATGTCTGCAGATCTCATCAATGCGTTGATGGCAAGAAACCCTGACGTTGATCCGGCGTTGGTTGAAGATGTAATTTGGGGTTGCGTTAATCAGACGGAAGAGCAGGGTTGGAACATCGCCCGAATGATCTCGTTGATGACGGTGATTCCTCATACTTCTGCGGCGCAGACCGTCAGTCGTCTATGTGGCTCATCAATGTCTGCGTTGCACATTGCTGCGCAGTCTATCGCATCAGGCTATGGTGATGTGTTTGTTATCGGTGGTGTGGAGCATATGGGTCACCTGCCAATGAACAAAGGTTTGAACCCAAATCCTCAGGCAAGTAAGCACGTAGCGAAGGCTGCGGGCATGATGGGTTTGACTGCCGAAGCACTGGCAATGTTGCATGGTATTAGTCGCCAGCAGCAAGATGAGTTGGGTGCTCGCTCTCATCGGTTGGCGCATGAAGCGACCCTGCAGGGGCGGTTTGCCAATGAAGTGGTGCCTATTGAGGGGCATGACGACAATGGTGTGCGTAAGTTGATTAAGGTTGATACAACTATTCGACCTGAAACAACAGTAGAGAGCTTGTCGCAGCTGCGTCCAGTTTTTGATCCGCGTAATGGCACGGTGACGGCTGGTACGTCTTCGCAGATTGCTGATGGTGCTAGTGCGATGCTGGTTATGTCTGGTAAGCGTTGCAAGGATTTAGGTTTGAAGCCTCGTGCTCGCATTAAGGGTATGGCTGTTGCAGGTGTTGATCCGTCAATTATGGGTTATGGTCCTGTTCCAGCGACTCATAAAGCGCTTGCTCGTGCGGGCCTTGCCATGTCTGATATTGATTTTGTTGAGCTAAATGAAGCGTTTGCTGCTCAAGCAATTCCGGTATTAAAAGACCTTGAACTTTTAGATCATGTGGATCAAAAGGTTAACCTTAATGGTGGCGCTATTGCCTTGGGGCACCCCTTTGGCTGTTCTGGTGCTCGTATTACGACGTCACTGCTTAATGTTATGGAGCAGGGTGATGGCCAATACGGCCTATCGACAATGTGTATCGGCCTAGGTCAAGGTATTAGTACAATCATTGAGCGACTTAAGTAAGTAAGCTTTTTGTGTTTAAAAAGGCGGCCTATATGGCCGCCTTTTTTGTCTCTAGTGTGGCGACTGTTCTCATGGTTATTATTTGGCATGATTTTGTTATCATGGCGAAGTTTTTCTAGTTTCTGGGTTGATAAATGCCAAATTCGCTGCCATACCGTCTTGTTACTTGCGTTGAGCAATTCATCTTGCATAACCAACAGGCTGGTGGAGTATTCTTACTGAAGCAGGATCTTGATTGTGAGGCGATAGGGTTCTGTGCACCTGTTGTTGCCGTTGTTTCATTTGAGGTCGGGTCGTGTCGTATTGGCTTGGCTGAATATAATGCGGTGAAGATAAGTGCTGAGTCGGGCTTCGAGGAGGCGCTTCACGAGCTAGGTGGCGTTGAGGTTGACTTTTCGGAGCCGCTAAAGTTATCTCCTAGATATATAGCAAAACCATGGGGGCAGGAGATTTGGTACACAGGCGTCGAAAGGCGTGGGGTCTGTGGTTTCGTTCAAAAGGGTGGGGAACTGCCCATACCTTGGTTGTTATCACTCTTTCCGGCTAAATTCAGCTGTCAATCACAATTGGTTTTGCTGAAGATATTAGACCCGCTGCCAACCCCTGTTTTTGGCGATCTTTACTTTGAGCTTCATGAAAAGAAGCAGGAAGTTTATGTCGTGACTCATGTGGATGGAGCAGCATGGCCTGACGGCGTCGGAGGTATTAATCTAGGTTTTTCAGAGTCAGTGCTGGCTAAGCATGATAATGAGCAATCTTTCAAAGACTTCTTTGCTGCTGTCGTCCGAGACTATAGAGCGGTAAGGCGGTCGATTGACGTTTTGGTAGATGGGATGAGGCGTGAAGAGGGGGTTGATCTTAATGCCCCTGTAGGCGCTAAGACGTTGAGGCGATGGTTGTCGTTGTTGCCACGTGAGTTGGTTTGTGAGGAGGCTGAGGCTAGGCGTAAGATGAACGAGTGCATCGCGGTTAAGCCCTTGAGCTTAGGCGATGTCGTTAAAATCCCTTGCTTGGTTCCTCATGCGCTGCAGCATGGTGTTCGTACAGTAGAGTTTCAGACGCCAGTTTATGAGCGCCTGATCGTCTCGTTCGCACAGAAAGTGCTGACACAAGAGCAGTGGGATTCTAAGCGCGCTATAGAGTTGATGAGGTTGCAGGCGGATGATTCGCACGACTTCTCGGAGTATTGCTTCTCGAAAGGCCCGAAAGGTGAGGTTATTGTAGATTTTGATGACTTTTTTGTAGTAAGGGTCAAGTTTGAGGCTAATGAATCGGTGGTGCTAGAGAATGACAGGCGTTACGTCATTGTTATGGCGGTGGCGGGTGACTTAATGCTCGGTAATTTGTTGTTAAAGCACGAAGAGGCGGCATTAAGTGTTGCAACGACAAGCTCAACGGTTATCAAGTCATTGAAGGGAAGTGTCAGTGCGTTGATATGTTTGCCTAAACCGCATAAGTAGAGGGCTGGAGGCTTGAACACTGGTGCGTGTTATGGCACTATGCCGACCGCTTTAATAAGACTGTTGGCTGTTATTTCTAGCCTGTGGCGTTATTTCTTATAAATCCAGCGATAAGTAAGGCCATTAATTCTTTATTGCGCCGACTATGTTTGACTGGGCGTATTAATACATATAGATATTCGGCCGAGCAACCATGCGTAGTTGCCGGCACGTGAGGATTTTCAATGCAAGTTTCTATAGAGACTACTTCAGGGCTTGAACGCCGTATGACTATTAGTGTTCCTGCTGAGCGTATTGATGCTGAAGTAGATACCCGCCTTAAGAAAGCTGGCAAGCAAGTGAAGTTGGATGGCTTTCGCCCAGGAAAGGTACCTGCAAAGGTAGTAAAGCAACGTTTCGGTGCTGGCGTTCGTCAGGAAGTTGTTGGCGAAATCATGAGCCAATCTTTCTACGAAGCCGTTACACAAGAGAAGGTGCAGCCTGCTGGTCAGCCTGCTATTGAGCCTAAGCAAATAGAAGCGGGTAAAGACCTCGAATATGTTGCCGTATTTGAAGTTTACCCGAGCGTTGAGCTTGCTGACTTCTCATCTATTGAAATCACTAAGCCTGTTGCAGAGGTGAATGATGCTGATGTTGCGAAGATGATCGAGATCTTCCGCAAACAGCAAGGTACGTGGAATGTTGTTGAGCGTGCAGCTGCTGAAGGCGATCAAGTTAACATCGACTATGTCGGCACTAAAGGCGGAGAAGAGTTCGCCGGCGGTAGCGCTGAGGCAAGTGATCTAGAGCTTGGCTCTAACCGCATGATTCCAGGCTTTGAAGCTGGCATCGAAGGTCTGTCTGCTGGTGACACAAAGACTCTCGAGCTGAGCTTCCCAGAAGATTATCATAACGAAGAGCTCAAGGGTGCTGCTGTTGAGTTTAAGGTTACTGTGAACACTGTTAGTGAGCGTGTTGAGGCAGAGCTAAACGAAGAGTTCTTTGCTAAATATGGTGTTGCGGACGCTGGTGAAGAAGGTTTTCGAGCTGAGGTGAAGGCCAACATGACGCGTGAGCTAGCAAACGCAGCGAACAACAAGGTCAAAACTCAGGTTATGGATGCTGTCTTGGCGGCAAATGAGGTTGATGTTCCTAAGGCGTTAGTCGCTGGTGAAATTGAAACTCTGCGTAATCAAATGTTCCAGCAGTTTGGTGCGGGTGCACAAGGTCTTGATAAGTCGATCCTGCCGGACGACATGTTCACTGAGCAGGCTGAGCGTCGTGTGCGCTTAGGATTGTTGCTGGGTGAGGTTATTAAGTCTGAGAAGATTAGTCCTGATGCTGACAAGGTTCGTGCTAAGGTCGAGGAAATTGCTTCTACATACCAGGAGCCAGAGCAGGTTGTTGAACACTACTATGGCAACCAAGAGCAACTGCAGGCTGTTGAGTCTGCAGTGCTAGAAGATCAGGTTGTTGAAACCATCCTTGCAGCGGCTACTGTTACAGAAGAAGCTCAGAGCTACGAAGACGTTATTGCGCAAGAGCAGCCTGCGGCTTAATAAATCTTCAAATCTTCTGCATAAATAAAGCAAGCGGCTACACTGCATGGGGTAGTCGCTTGCTTTTTTTGTGGGTGTAGAATACTTTATCTATAACTTCTTGTGTTGATAGGAATAACGAACAGCCATGTCTAATTATAAAGCCGACGCTAATGTCGATTACACTGTAAATAATGTAGGGCTGGTCCCTATGGTAGTCGAGCAATCTGCCCGAGGAGAGCGCTCGTATGATATCTACTCGCGTCTACTTAAAGAGCGCGTCATCTTCTGTGTAGGCCCTGTCGATGATTACATGGCCAACCTGATTGTTGCTCAGTTGCTTTTTCTAGAGTCTGAAAACCCTGACAAAGACATTCATTTGTATATTAACTCACCAGGCGGATCAGTGACTGCAGGTCTTTCTATTTACGATACGATGCAGTTTATTAAGCCTGATGTGACGACAATGTGCTTGGGTCAAGCTTGCAGCATGGGGGCGTTTCTTTTGGCTGGTGGTGCAAAAGGTAAACGTTCTGCACTACCAAACTCTAGAGTGATGATTCATCAGCCTAGTGGTGGAGCCCAGGGGCAGGCGACAGATATTAATATTCAGGCTCAGGAGATACTTATCATCCGTGAAAAGCTTAATGCATTAATGGCTCAGCATACTGGCCAGGACATTGAGACGATTGAGCGTGATACTGAGAGAGATAACTTTATGAGTGCTGAGGCCTCAAAAGAGTATGGCTTGATCGATGAGGTAGTGGGTCAGCGTGGTGAGGCACAATAATATTGTGTCGACACTTGTAATATGTCTTGAGAGTCCTTATCTCTTAAGACATAGATGCGTAAAGTATATAGATGATGAGGTATTAGATGACAGACGAGACTAATGGCAAGGGTGAGGACGGCGGAAAACTGCTGTATTGCTCCTTTTGTGGAAAAAGTCAGCATGAGGTGAGAAAGCTAATCGCCGGACCGTCAGTCTTTATTTGTGATGAGTGTGTCGATCTATGTAACGACATCATTCGCGAAGAAGTACAGGAGAGTACCAGCGAAGACGACCAAGAGGGTTTGCCGTCTCCTCTAGAAATCAGCCGTACATTGGATGATTACGTTATTGGTCAGCCAAGAGCTAAGAAAGTATTGGCCGTCGCTGTTTATAATCACTACAAAAGGCTTAAATACAGTGGCAACCTCAAGAAAGACGGGGTTGAGCTAGGTAAAAGCAATATTTTGCTTGTCGGTCCTACTGGTAGTGGTAAGACGCTATTGGCTGAAACTCTAGCTAGGTTGCTCAATGTTCCTTTTACAATTGCCGATGCAACAACGCTTACTGAAGCGGGTTATGTAGGTGAGGACGTTGAAAACATTATCCAGAAGCTTCTACAAAAGTGTGATTATGATGTGGAGCGTGCTGAGAAGGGTATTGTTTACATCGATGAGATCGATAAAATCTCTCGAAAGTCCGACAACCCGAGCATTACACGTGATGTTTCTGGTGAGGGTGTGCAGCAGGCATTACTCAAGCTTATCGAAGGTACTGTGGCGTCGGTCCCCCCGCAAGGTGGTCGTAAACACCCTCAGCAAGAGTTTTTGCAGGTAGATACCTCAAATATATTGTTTATTTGTGGGGGTGCTTTTGCTGGCCTAGACAAAGTTATTCGAGATCGCTCTGAAAAAGGCGGGATCGGTTTTGGGGCTGAGGTTAAGAGTAAGGATGAAAAGAGCAATGTTGGTCAGTTGCTTAAGGACTTAGAACCAGAGGATTTAATTCGTTACGGTTTGATTCCTGAATTTGTTGGTCGTTTGCCAATGGTTGCAACGTTAGAGGAGCTTGACGAAGCAGCATTGATAAAAATTCTTACAGAGCCGAAAAACTCACTTATCAAGCAATATGGTAAGTTGTTTGAGATGGAAAATGTTGAGATCGACTTTCGAGAGGATGCGTTGAGCGAAGTAGCGTTGCGAGCTATGGAGCGCAAGACAGGGGCTCGTGGTTTACGCTCTATTTTGGAGGCCGTGTTGCTTGACGTGATGTTTGATGTCCCTTCTCAAGAGGGGGTTAGTAAAGTGGTAATTGACGGTGCTGTAATCAAAGGGGAGTCTGAGCCCTTGATTGTTTACGAAGCAGTTGAGCAGCCCGCTAAAGCTTTACCTAAAGAATAACTATTGTAGCGCCCTGCTCTGTGGGGCGTATTGTTCTCTGCCTTTTCAGGGCAGAGATAAAGTTTTTTTACTGCTGTAATCATAATGTTGTTTTATTGTCGACCAAGTTCATGTTAGAGCTGAGGTAGTGCCAATGTCTGAATCAAATCTTATTCATAATATCCCCCTGTTGCCGCTACGTGATGTGGTGGTCTATCCACAGATGGTTATCCCTCTTTTTGTTGGTCGCGAGAAATCTATTGCAGCTCTAGAGCATGCGATGGAAGGGGATAAGCAGGTTCTTTTGGTTGCGCAAAAAAACGCATCAGAAGATGACCCAAGCGCTGACGATATTTATTCGATTGGAACTGTTTCCACTGTTCTACAGTTGTTAAAACTGCCCGATGGTACTGTTAAGGTGCTTGTTGAGGGGGGGCGTCGCGCTGAAGTAGGCTCTGTTGTTGAGTCCGATGGTTTTTTTAAGGCTGATGTTACTGCATTAGAGGCAGAGGAGTTGTCAGCCCGGGAATCAGAGCTTCTCGTTAAAACTTTGCTGGCTCAGTTTGATCAATATGTCAGCATGAGTAAAAAAGTCCCCTCTGAGGTGATGACATCATTAAACGGTATCGATGAGCCAGGCCGTTTGGCGGACACGATTGCGGCACATCTTTCTCTGGATGTTGGTCAGAAGCAAGAGATTCTCGAGGTAGTTAAGACGCAGGAGCGTATTGAGTTTTTAATGGGCTTGATGAATTCAGAAATAGATCTGTTTAACGTTGAAAAGCGTATTCGCGGGCGAGTTAAAAAACAGATGGAGAAGAGTCAGCGAGAGTACTATCTCAATGAGCAAATGAAGGCTATCCAGAAGGAGTTGGGAGATCTGGATGAAGTCCCCAATGAAGCCGAGGAGTTGGCAGCAAAAATTGAAGCTGCAGGTATGCCTAAGGAAGCGAAAGAGAAGGCGCTGGCTGAACTTAATAAGCTTAAAATGATGTCGCCGATGTCAGCAGAAGCGTCAGTTGTTCGAGGCTATATTGATTGGATGGTAGGGGTCCCTTGGAAGAAACGCTCCAAGGTACGTCATGATTTAGCTAAAGCCGATAAGGTTTTGAATAGTGATCATTATGGCCTGGAAGAGGTTAAGGATCGTATTTTAGAGTATTTGGCCGTTCAGCAGAGGGTGAAAAAGCTTAATGGTCCGGTACTTTGTCTTGTGGGTCCGCCGGGGGTTGGTAAAACATCCTTGGGGGAGTCTATCGCTAGGGCGACAAACCGAAAGTTTGTGCGGATGGCCCTGGGTGGTGTGCGTGATGAGTCGGAGATTCGTGGTCATAGAAGAACGTATATAGGCTCTATGCCAGGCAAGATTGTTCAGAAAATGTCTAAGGTGGGGGTGCGTAATCCGCTGTTTCTTTTAGATGAAATAGACAAGATGGGTATGGATAATCGTGGTGATCCAGCCTCTGCTTTGTTAGAAGTTCTCGATCCTGAGCAAAATAATAGCTTCAATGATCATTATCTAGAGGTTGATTATGATCTTTCTGAGGTTATGTTTGTCTGTACGTCAAATTCGATGAATATTCCTGGTCCGCTTCTGGATCGCATGGAAGTCATTCGTATCCCAGGCTATACCGAAGATGAAAAAGTAAATATAGCAGAGCGCTATCTCGTACCAAAGCAGCTAAAAAAGAATGGCTTAGCTGATGCGGAGCTCGACTTAGGTGAGAGCGCGATACGAGAGGTCATTCGTCATTATACGCGTGAGGCTGGCGTACGAGGCCTAGAGCGTGAAGTTGCGAAAGTTTGTCGCAAAGTTGTTAAATCTTTCTTACTTGATGGCGGGCAAGACCAGGTTTCTGTTGCTTCAGAGAACCTTGAAGACTACTTAGGTGTTCAGAAGTTTAATTATGGTAAGGCAGAAGAAAAAAACCAGGTAGGTCAGGTTGTTGGTCTTGCTTGGACATCTGTCGGCGGTGAGTTGCTGACTATTGAGGCTGCAGCAATAGTTGGTCGAGGTCGACAAGTAAAGACAGGTAAATTAGGCGATGTGATGCAGGAGTCTATACAGGCGGCTACCACCGTCGTACGCGGGCGTTCTCAAGCGCTAGGCATTCCTGCAAATTTCCATGAAAAGTATGATATTCACATCCATGTACCTGAAGGGGCGACACCGAAAGATGGGCCAAGCGCCGGTATCGGTATGTGTACGGCTTTGACCTCGGTTTTGACTAACATTCCTGTTAGGGCGGATGTGGCAATGACGGGGGAGATAACTTTACGAGGTGAGGTTCTGCCTATTGGAGGGTTGAAAGAGAAGCTGTTGGCTGCGCACCGAGGGGGCATCAAGCGAGTGATCATACCTTTCGACAATAAGCGAGATCTCAAAGAGATTCCTGAGAATATCAAGAGTGCTTTAGACATTCACCCTGTGCAATGGATTGATGAAGTGCTGGAATTGGCCCTTGAAAAAATGCCAGAGTCAATAACTGATGAGGAATATATGGCTGGTTGGGACCGTCCTGTTGGAGGTAAATCAAATTCACCTGCAGACGGCATAATTAGTACACATTGAGGCGTGTGAGTAGCTTGACCGCCATTCTAGCGCTTGGTATAAAGAGTGGTGAATAAGTTCACTCAACACTCGTCGCTTTAGTTTTAGCGAGAGCTAATTTTAATGTTTTTAAAGACGTGACGTAAGTAATTTTAGAAGGGGAATACTGTGAATAAATCCGAGCTGATTGAAGCCATTGCTGCTCAAGCTGACTTGCCTAAAGCCGCTGCCGGTCGTGCACTAGATGCGATGATCGATAGCGTTGCAGAGGAATTGAAGAAAGGCGAGCAAGTTGTGCTTGTTGGTTTTGGTACTTTTGGCGTTAAAGAGCGTGCTGCGCGTACTGGCCGCAACCCTCGCACTGGTGAGCCAATTCAAATTGCAGCTGCAACTATCCCAAGCTTCAAGCCTGGTAAGGCATTGAAGGACGCTGTTAACAGCTAATTGCTGTCTTCAGTGTTATAAAAAGCGTATCATACGATACGCTTTTTTTTTATCTGTAGTTTGGTTATACAGCTTATAGCTTGTTGAGGGTGGGTAATGCTTCAAAATATTCGAGATAATTCTCAAGGAACGATGGCGAAAATAATAATCGGCATTATGATCGTTCCCTTTGCTTTATTTGGTATAGATTCTTTATTCAGTAGTGCACCGGAAGGTGGGGAGGTCGCCAAGGTTAATGGTGAGGCAATAACAGAGACTGATGTTAATAGAGAGATGAACCAGCAGTTGCAAAGACTGCAGAGTCAGTTTGGCGAAGGCTTTGATGCGAGTCAATTTGATGCCAAAATATTGCGCACGCCAGCGCTGAATCAGTTAATTGATGACAGGATTCTATTGCAGCAAGCGCGTACTGAGGATCTTATGATTGCTGATGGTCAGCTTGATAAGATGATCGTTGCCGACCCTGCTTTTCAGGAAGATGGAAAGTTCTCCACTGATAGATTTGTCGCCATCCTGAGGTCAGCGGGCTTTACTCCTACGACGTATAAGGCGTTTCTAAGCAGCCAGCTATTGATGAACCAATATAGCAATGGTATTGCAGGTTCTGATTTTGCGACCGCGGCTGAGCTTGATGCTGCCTCTAAGTTACTGAAACAGAAAAGATCTGGGGGGTATGTTGTTGTACCTGAGGCGATGGTTCGTGATCAGGTCGAAGTATCTGACGGCGAAGTGGCAAGTTATTATGCTGACAATAAGTCGTCATTTATGACGGAAGAGAAGGTCGCTGTTAGCTATATAGAGCTTAATATTACTGACCTTTTCAAACCCATTGCTGAAGATGTTTTAAAAGAGCAGTATAAGCAGCAGTTGGCGCAAGAAAAGGCAGTGACGGAGCGTCATGTCGCGCATATCATGATCGCTTTAGATGATGATACCGATCTAGCTGCAGCAAAAGAGAAAATAGTAGCAATTAAAGCCAGGCTTGATGCAGGAGAGGATTTTGCTAGCGTTGCAGAAGAGGCTTCTGAAGATGTTGGTTCCGCTGCTCTGGGCGGTGACCTAGGTGTTACCACTGGCGACACCTTTCCGCCAGCTTTCGAAACAGCAATTGCTAGCTTAGATGCAGGAGCGTTGTCTGAGCCGGTAGTGACTGATGATGGTGTCCACTTGATTAAGGTGATTAGTGTCGATAAGTCAACACCCGCTTCATTTGCAGAGCGACGTGACGAAATTGAGCGAACACTTCAGCGGGATCAGGCCTCTGTTGCCTATGTTCAATTACTTGAAGAGCTCAAAGATTATACGTTCAATGCGAGTGATTTGAAGGGGCCTGCTGAAGAGCTTGGGCTAAAGGTCTCAACAAGTAAGCTGTTTGAGCGTAAAGGCGGAGCTTCTATTTTCGCTAACCCAGAGGTTGTTAAGGCAGCTTTTTCTGCTGATGTTTTGAATGATGGCAATAATTCAGAGGTTGTTGAAATATCGGATACACATGCTGTTGTAATGCATCTCGAGAAGCATGTTGAGGCTGAGCTAATGCCACTAGCTTCAGTTTCTAGTGAGATCAGAGCACAGCTTAAGCAGCAGAAGCTAAGCTTGGCGCTTGATGAGATGGCCGATAAGGTTGTCGACAGTAGTGCTGAATCATTAGCCGCTGTTGCGAAGCAGTATGAGCTTGAGGTGAAAACAATTGCTTCTGTGACTAGGGAGGCTGCAGGGAGTTTGCCTCCTGAAATAGCCAAAACATTATTTACTATGCCACGTGTTAAGTTAAGTTCATTTGAGAAGGTTCGCTTGGCCTCCGGTGATATAGCAATCGTATCGTTAGCAACGGTCGAAGATGGGGAGATATCTGCTGTATCAGCAAAGGAAAGAGAATACTTCTCTAACTATGTTGCACGTAGCAATGGTAGTCAAAGTTTAGTCAATATTCGGGCGGCCCTAAAACGTGAGGCTGATATAGAGACGCTTTAAGGTTATGTATTAATTAAACCGCTCCTAGAGCGGTTTTTTTTGCTTAAAAATTACCGTCTATGGATGTAATCTAGTGCGGGACTAATAATAACGACAAGCTAATATTGTCAGGATGATAAGGTGATACATGTTTAAGGTTCGTACATACAATCAAATCTCTAAGAAAGGTTTAGAGCGTTTACCCGTTGATAGCTATTCGCTGCAAGATGATTGCGACCAAGCAGATGCCATTCTGTTGCGATCTTATAAAATGCAGGAAAAGGATATCTCTCCAACGGTTAGGGCAATTGCTCGAGCTGGAGCGGGTGTTAATAACATACCTCTTGATGTGTGTACGACGAAGGGAATACCTGTGTTTAATGCGCCAGGCGCAAATGCGAATGCAGTAAAAGAGCTTGTCTTGGCGGGCATGTTGTTGTCGTCTAGGGGGATTTTATCGGGTATTGATTACGTGAATAGCTTGCAAGGCCAATATAGCGATGCTGAGTTAAGTACCTTATTGGAGGCGGAGAAGAAGCGGTTTAAGGGGGGGGAGTTGGCAGGGCGGACCTTAGGTGTAGTTGGTCTTGGGGCGATAGGCTCAAGAATAGCCGACATGGCGCTATCATTAGGGATGAAGGTTTTAGGTTACGACCCCGCATTGTCTGTTGAGGCAGCATGGCGCCTACCGAGCAGTGTTGAGCGAATGGACTCAATGGCCGCGGTGATGTCTCACGCTGATTTTATTACCTTGCACCTTCCGGTTTTAGAAAGCACGATCAATATTATAAATAGTGATATATTGGCGTCCTGTAATGCATCGACTGTTTTGCTTAACTTTTCTAGAGAGCAGATTGTTGATACGAGCGCGATTGTTGAGAGTTTAGAGAGTGGTAATTTAGGAAAGTATATTAGTGATTTTCCATCAAGCAAGTTAATGGGGAGAAAGGATTGTATCTTGATGCCGCACATAGGTGCTAGCACCGATGAGGCTGAAGATAACTGTGCGGTTATGGTTGCTGAGCAGCTTAGGGATTTCTTGGAAAATGGCAATATCACCAATGCGGTGAATTTTCCCTCTTTGAAGATGTTTCGAGACGGTGGCTTTAGGTTAACGCTGACGAATGATAATGTGCCGAAAATTCTTGGTAATATCACCACAATTCTCGCTGATGCTAATATTAACGTTATTGATTTATTAAATAAAAGCCGAGGGGAGATAGCGTACAATATTATTGATGTGACGGAGCGCCCATCGGCAGAGGTGTTGGCTAGCTTATCTGCAATTGAGGGCGTAATAAATGTTCGCTTGCTATAGCAGGCACTAAAGTTCTATTTAGTGGTTATCAGGGGTACTAGTAACGATGTTGTCTAAGGGGTTTGAGAAAATAGTTCAACAGATTGACGGCAGTGTGCAGTCGCTTCCGCCTCTTGATAAATGGCATCCTGAGTTGTCGGGTGAAATGGATATGAGGATCGACAGCTTGGGTCGTTGGTTTCATGAGGGCGAAGAGATTAAGAGGGAAGGGTTGGTTCGCCTTTTCGCTTCGATACTGCGTTATGAGGAGGAAAACGGTTTTGTCTTAGTTACACCGGTTGAGAAGTGGAAAATAGTGGTTGAGCAGTGCCCTTTTATCGCAATTGATATAGAGGTTGAAAAAAGCCCTTCTCAGGTGGTTTGGGTGCGAACTAATGTTAACGAAGTATTTAAAATCGATGGTGATCACCCCTTTTCTATGCGGGTGGTTGGCTCTGAGAAAATCCCTGTAGTAAAGCTGCGTGACGGTATTGATGTTAAATTAAATAGAGCCTGTTATTACCATTTGGCGGATATTGCAGAAGAGTCAGATGATGTTTTTTCTTTTGTTTCAGCGGGGTGCAAGTATATATTTTAAAAAAGCCGAGCATTTGCTCGGCTTTTTTATTCGTCACGAAATTACATGTTCGGGTAGTTTGGTCCGCCACCGCCTTCAGGTGTTACCCAGGTGATGTTTTGTAGCGGGTCTTTGATGTCGCACGTCTTACAGTGAACGCAATTCTGACTGTTTATTTGGAATCTTTGCTGCCCATCGTCTTCAGCTATTATCTCGTAGACGCCAGCTGGACAATATCTTTGTGCAGGCTCGTTCCATTTGCTTAAGTTTTCGCCAAGTGGCAGGCTGCTATCCTTAAGCTGTAGGTGGACGACCTGATTCTCTTCGTGGTTAGTGAATGAGTAGGAGACAGAAGTTAGGCGATCAAAGGTGATTTTGCCATCTGGCTTTGGGTAGTCAATCTTTTTACATTCAGAGGCGAGCTTCAGTGTTGAATGATCTGGTTTGGGGTCGTTAAGCGTCCATGGCAGCGCACCGTTGAATATATTTAGATCGACAAAGACGTATGCCGAACCAATTAGGTTACCCCACTTGTGCTGTGCTGGCCCAAAGTTTCGTTGAACGTGCAGCTCTTTATAGGCCCAGCTAGCTTCAAATGCTGTTGTGAACTCGGTAAGTTCGTCAGCTTTACGCTCTGCTGTGACTGCGTTGAAAGCAGTTTCGGCGGCGATCATGCCCGACTTCATCGCGGTGTGGCTGCCTTTAATTTTGGCAAAATTAAGGGTGCCTGCGTCACAGCCGATTAATAGGCCGCCAGGGAAGGACATTTTGGGTAGAGATTGAATGCCACCTTTAGCGATAGCGCGGGCTCCATAGCTAATGCGTTCCCCCCCCTCAAGATACTGTTTAACCTGAGGGTGAGTTTTATAGCGTTGAAACTCCTCGAAAGGGCTAAGGTGCGGGTTCTCGTAGCCTAGGTCAGTGATCAAGCCAAGAGCAACTTGGTTGTCTTCAATGTGATAAAGGAATGATCCGCCTGCGGACCCTGTCTCGCTAAGCGGCCAGCCAGTAGAGTGGACTACGAGGCCCTCTTGGTGCTTGCTAGGGTCAATTTTCCAGAGCTCTTTGATACCAATGCCATAGTGCTGCGGATCTTTACCTGCATTGAGTTGAAACTTCTCGATAAGCTGTTTGCCAAGATGGCCACGGCAGCCTTCAGCAAAGAAGGTGTACTTAGCGTGGAGTTCCATGCCGGGCATGTAGCCGTCCTTATGGCTGCCATCCTCGGCAACGCCCATATCTCCTGTAGCAACACCTCTGACTGAACCGTCTTCGTTGTAGAGGATTTCTGCAGCAGCGAACATGGGGTAAATTTCGGCGCCAAGCCCTTCAGCCTGCTCGGCAAGCCAGCGGCAAACATTACCAAGGCTAACGATATAGTTACCATGGTTGTTGAATGTTTTTGGTGCGAGAGGGTTAGGTACTTTGATGGCCTTTTCAGCGCTGGTCATCAAGAATATTTTGTCTTCAGTAACGGGCGTATTGAGTGGCGCGCCTTTTTCTTTCCAGTCAGGGAATAGTTCGTTAAGTGCGGTAGGTTCTAAAACAGCGCCAGATAGGATGTGGGCACCTACTTCTGAGCCTTTTTCAACGACGCAGACGCTTACGTCTTTGCCTGTCTCTTCACTAAGCTGTCTGATGCGACATGCGGCAGCAAGGCCTGCTGGTCCGGCTCCGACGATAACAATGTCGAACTCCATTGATTCACGTTCCACGGTCTTCTCCCTCTAGTCTCTAACTATATATTCTTTGGGTCTGTCTACCGGTAATATGACGAGCAAGCGGCGGTACTAATGGTGACGACCTCTATAATAAATGGTTCTGATTTGCCGCTGTAAACGCGCAGATTATATCGCTAAGCGATTCACTATGCCACTCAGGTTATAGGGTTAATGCTGCTTCATGGGGATATTTGGGGTATCACTGTGAGTTATAGTGACTAAAGGATGTTGATTTCACCTCATTACGTCGGAATAGGTATATTTAACTATGCATTTGTCCAAAGCCTATTGACGTTATTAATAGAGGAGGGCAATAATGGCACCGCATTATTATGAACAACAGTTTGGGTTGAAAGTACGCAAAGGATCTTCCGGGATTTACTTTCAGTGACTCACAAACTCGAAATATATAACGGTATATGCATGAAAGTTATTGTTGCTGTCAAAAGAGTTGTAGATTACAACGTTAAAGTACGCCCTAAGTCAGATGGTTCTGGCGTTGATTTGGCTAACGTCAAAATGGCGATTAACCCTTTTTGTGAAATCGCGGTCGAAGAGGCGGTTCGTTTAAAAGAGAAGGGGGTTGCCTCTGAAGTCATTGTTGTTTCAATGGGTGAGAAGTCCTGTCAAGAGCAGATACGTACCGCTCTTGCTCTGGGCGCGGATCGTGGCATTCTGGTTGAGACTGCTGACGAGCTTCAGCCTCTCTCCATTGCTAAGCTTCTTAAGGCAGTTGTCGATAAGGAGCAGCCTGAGCTGCTAATACTAGGCAAGCAAAGCATCGATGGAGATAACAACCAAACCGGTCAAATGGTTGCCGCATTAACTGGTATGCCGCAAGGTACCTTCGCAAATGAAGTGACCATTACTGACGGAAAGGCTGTCGTTTCACGCGAAATTGATGGCGGTTTGCAGTCTGTTGAGCTTTCGTTGCCAGCAGTTGTGACAACAGACCTTCGTCTAAATGAGCCTCGTTATGCTTCTTTGCCTAATATTATGAAAGCAAAGAGAAAGCCGCTTGAAGTTGTCTCTCCCGCAGATCTCGGTGTTGAAGTTGTTGCTTCAGTAAAAACCTTGAGTGTTGAGCCTCCAGCAGAGCGCCAGGCCGGTGTTAAGGTCGCGAGCGTTGCTGAGCTTGTCGAAAAACTAAAAACTGAAGCGAAGGTGATCTAACATGAGCATCCTAGTCATTGCAGAGCATGATAATAGTAGCCTTAAATCTGCCACTCTGAACGTCGTTGCTGCTGCCCAGCAGATCGGCGGTGATGTTACAGTTCTCGTTGCTGGTGCCGATTGTGGCGCTGCTGCTGAGCAGGCATCACAAGTTGTTGGTGTCAATAAGGTTGTCGTTGCCGATAACGCTGTATACGCCAATCAGCTTGCTGAGAACGTCAGTGTTTTGGTAGCTGAGCTTGGAAAGGATTACACCCACATCCTTGCTCCTTCAACGTCTAACGGTAAGAACGCACTGCCGCGTGCGGCAGCGCTGCTTGATGTTGCTCAGATTTCTGACATCATCACAGTTGAGAGTGCAGATACTTTTAAGCGTCCTATCTATGCTGGCAACGTTGTTGCGACGGTACAGTCTACCGACGCGATTAAGGTTATCACTGTGCGTGGTACAGCCTTTGATCCAGCTGCTGCTGAAGGCGGTTCGGCTACAGTTGAAACAGTGGCTAACGCTACTGATGCAGGGACGTCCAAATTCGTTTCTGAAGAGCTTGCTAAGTCTGATCGTCCAGAGCTTACCTCTGCTGGTATTGTTATCTCCGGTGGTCGTGGAATGCAGAATGGTGAGAACTTTGAGCTGCTTTATACCGTTGCGGATAAGCTGGGCGCAGCAGTTGGTGCTTCCCGTGCCGCGGTTGATGCAGGCTTCGTTCCTAACGACATGCAGGTAGGTCAAACAGGTAAGATTGTAGCTCCTGACCTATATGTAGCCGTAGGTATCTCCGGCGCGATCCAGCATTTGGCGGGTATGAAAGACTCTAAAGTCATTGTTGCTATCAACAAGGATGAAGACGCGCCAATATTCCAGGTAGCAGATTATGGTCTGGTTGCAGACTTATTCGATGCCTTGCCTGAGTTATCTGCTGCGCTATAATAGGCTGCAGTATGATTTAATAAAAACCCGGCTTTTGTCGGGTTTTTTTATGCGTGAGTGAGTTGTTTTTAACAAACCAAAGGATTGAAATTATGAAAGTATTAGCTTTGCTAACATTTTTGCTTGGGAGCTCTTATGCATTGGCTAGCTACGAACTTGAGCCTGGTGGTTCGTTGCTTGGTTTTTCTAGTGTTAAGAAAGCCGCGATAGCGGAACAGCATCTTTTTAAAGGGGTCTCAGGTAGCATTGATAGTGTCGGGCGCCTAGTTATAGAGATTGATTTAAATAGTGTTGATACGGGCATTGTTATACGTGACGAGAGGGTGCGAAAATATCTGTTTGAAACTGATCGGTTTAAAAAGGCGACTTTGCAGGCGCAGCTCCCTCAAGAAGCTTTGTTGTTGAAAAAAGGTGAGGATATTGATTTGTCCGTCATTTCTACGCTCGACTTGCATGGTTTTAAAGTTCAAGTTCCAATTGAGGTGGTTTTATTTAAACAGCAAAACGGTGCTTTCAGAGCGCTGACAAAACGACCAATCTGGTTGAGTGTAGAGGACTTTGGTTTGCTGGGTGGTGTTGATGTGTTAAAAAGCTTAGCGCGCTTGTCGAGTATAGATTTGGCCGTTCCAGTGAGCTTCGATGTGTTGTTCGTAGCAAATTAATCACGCCTTAGTCGGTCGCTGACAGCGATTGGGCTGGGGTAGTTAAGGATGACGATATAGCTCGAAATGATAAAGGTGACAATTGCGGTCGCCTGAATCAGTAGGGAGGCATTAGAGCCTATAAGCCCACGCTCAAGAGCCAGAAAGGCAATTAACAGTGAGAACTCACTGATTTGTCCAAGCCTAAAGCCGACATCCCAAGCCAAGTTGTCGTTATCAGAGTGGCGAGTAAGAAGGCTTTTAAAGACAATTGGCTTTAGAATGAGCATGCTTGCAGAGAGTGCTAGTACGGCCCAAATAATCTGATCTAATAATGAGAAGTCAAACCCAGCGCCAAGGGAAAAGAAGAACAGGACGAGGAAGAAGTCGCGTAAAGGGCGAAGATTTGTTGCTATGAATTGGGCTATTGGTGAGGTTGCTAAGGTGATTCCGCCGACAAAAGCACCAATTTCCGCAGAGAGACCAACCAAGTGAGCAAGCTCGGTGCAGCCCATACACCAGCCGATCGCAAGCAGAAATATATACTCGTGAAACCGGTCAAATTTAACGACCAAGGGTAATATGATTAAGCGTACACATAGGTAGATCACGCCGACTAGGATGGGTAGTGCGAATAACGCTTTGAGTAAAGGTAGGAGCTCATAATGACCTTCATTTGTCGTCATGATGGCCATTAGAATCAACACAGCGATAATATCTTGAAGTAGCAACATGCCGACCATCAGCTCGCCGGTGCGCCGATGGTGTAATACGGTTGTCGGGAGGAGTTTGATGCCGATAATGGTGCTAGAAAACATACAGGCGAGGCCAATGATGAGTGCTTCTCCATGTGTGAAACCGAAAACATAGGCAATACCGTAGCCGACAGAAGTAAAGATAATGGAGCTTACGATGGCGATAACCGTGCCTAGCTTCATCATTTTTAGTAGGCGTTGCGGCTGCATGTCGAGACCTAAAAGGAAGAGTAGAAAAAAGATCCCTACTTTTGATATGTCGCTTATTATTGCTATTTGGCTAATTAGCCCGCTGCCGTAGGGACCAAGTATGGCGCCGATTGCTATGTAGGCGAGAAGAATCGGTTGGCGGGTGTAGAGAGCAAGTGAGGCGAGAAGCGCTGCACCGGTGAAGATGAGAAAGAATGTATGAGTGAATAGTGCTGAGGAGTCTTCCATACCTTCTCTTAAGTGAGTAAACGATTGAGGGTAGGGGTAAGTGTAGCGGCTGAGTGATTATTCATCAGCCGCTAACGCTTCTAGCGTCTCTTAAATAGTGGGGTAGGGTGGCTATGCGAGACTTGATAGGTCTCGGCAAAGTCGGTGAGATGAGTTAGAGCTTCCTCTGCGTTGATGTCTGCTCGTAGTGCGAAGCTATTGAATCCTACACGTTTATAGAAGTAGAGTTGGTCCTTGAGTATATCGCCGATGGCTCTAAGCTCTCCTTTAAAGCCGTCGCGCCTTATAGTTTCCGCATAAGAGTAGCCGCGTCCGTCAGAAAAGACAGGGAAGTTGATTGCAACGAGAGGGAGCTGTTCGATGTCTTGCGCAAGGTGATACGCAGGTTCGTCGCTATCCAGCCAGACGCCAATGTTTTCCAGTGGTGCTAGCTGTTCTTTGTGCTGCTGCCAGAGCTTGAGAGGTACTACGATATAGTTCAGTGATTCAATGTCGATAAGTTCGACATCTTTCTCAATAAGCGTCCAAGAGTCGTTGTTTATAACGACACCGTTCTTAATGATGTTAAGCATAGACACTCTCCTTAAAAGGCTTGATGCCAACGCGACGGTAGGTATCAATAAAGAGTTCTTCGTCATTACGTAGCTGGGTGAAAGTGGTTAATATCTTGGCAATCACATCACTCACCTCTTCGGCTTTAAAAGAAGGACCCAAGACCTTAGCGAGACTGGTGTTAAGGCCGGAATTGCCGCCGAGCATGACTTGATAGAATTCTTCACCTTTCTTGTCGACGCCAAGTATGCCGATATGGCCAACATGATGGTGTCCGCAGGCGTTCATGCAGCCTGAAATATTGAGGTCGATAGGACCGAGATCGTGCAGGTAGTCGATATTATCGAAGCGACGTTGGATTGCCTCTGCAACAGGGATCGACTTGGCGTTGGCGAGGGCGCAATAGTCGCCACCAGGGCAGCAAATCATGTCGGTAAGGAAGCCAACATTTGGCGTAGCGAGCCCAATAGCTTTAGCCTTCTTCCACAAAGCATAAAGCTCTGTAGTCTCGACATCTGCCAAGACGCAGTTTTGACTATGTGTTGTTCTCATTTCAGAGAATGAGAACTCATCGGCAAGATCTGCGAGTTGCTCAAGCTGCTTATCAGTTACGTCGCCAGGTGCGACACCTGTGGGCTTTGTCGAAAGGGTGACAGAAGAGTATCCAGCAACCTTATGCGTACGAACACTACGTGAGACCCATTTGTCGAAAGCAATGTCTTCGGCGCGTTGAGCTTGAACAGCAGAGAGGCTTTCTTCATTATCAAGCTGTTTATATTGCGGGGCGGTGAAAAAGCTCTTCATACGCTGAAACTCTTCTTCGTGAAGGGTCGCTGGCCCGTCTTTAAGGTGTGCCCACTCTGCTTCGACAGCTTCGCTGAAAGCTTCCACGCCCATCGCGCGAACAAGTATCTTAATTCGAGCTTTGTATTTGTTATCTCTGCGCCCCATCTGGTTGTAGACGCGAAGCACCGCCTCTAAATAGCTCAATAGGTGCTGCTTAGGGAGGAAGTCCTTGATAACTGGAGCCACAACAGGGGTCCGTCCGAGACCGCCTCCTACAAGCATGCGGAAGCCGACCTCGCCGTTGGCGTCTTTAACTATTTCTATGGCGATATCGTGAACTCTGATCGCAGCCCTATCATCGGTAGAGCCACAGACGGCCATCTTGAACTTGCGGGGCAGGAAGGCAAACTCGGGGTGAAACGTCGACCACTGACGGATAATTTCACAGTAGGCGCGTGGATCTTCATGCTCATCAGGGCTAACACCGGCAAACTGGTCTGTAGTCGTGTTGCGAATACAGTTACCGCTTGTTTGGATGGCGTGCATTTCAACTTCAGCAAGCTCTTTGAGCATCTCGGGAACGTGCTCGAGCGCAGGCCAGTTGAATTGTACGTTTTGACGAGTCGAGAAATGGACATAGCCTTTGTCATACTTGCGTGAGAGTTCGGCCAGCTTACGAATTTGTTTAGTGTTCAGCATGCCGTAAGGTACGCAGACGCGCAGCATGGGCGCAAGGCGTTGTATGTAGAGGCCATTTTGTAGGCGTAAAGGCAGGAACTCGTTCTCAGAGAGTTCACCTTTGAGGTAGCGGTCAGTTTGACCTCGGTACTGTTTTACACGATCGGTGAGTATCTGACGATCGTAGTCATCATAAACATACATGTTGCTATTATTACCTGTGGCTATCCAAGACTCTAATTGAGTACTGTCCAAAACTCGCAGGATAGCAAAAAGCTGTATATAACGCGAGTGTTAGTAGGGGTTCTTACTTATGATCGTCTGCTGTAACCTGTCATTTTACAGCTGCAGCAAACAGTCAAAGTGTTTTATTGTAACTATTTAAATGCTGTCAAACTACGTGCTATGAGGGCAGATAAAAGCACAATAACACTCTTTTTTTCAGTGGTTTGTTTTGTGGGCTGCTACTATATTGTGTTTTGTATATCAGAGCCGCGATATGGCTTTAGCTTGCAAGGTGTTAAATGCTCGTTATACATAGCCATAAGCTTAATCTTTGTGTTAATTGCTACAGTTTGTGCTCGAGCCACTTCTTGTTGCGCCAGCGCCTTGCATAGGTGATGCTGGCGATGATTCGCTCGATAATTTGCATTGACCAGATGCCAATGAGGCCAAATTTAAAAACAAAAGCGGCAAGCAGTGCTAGCGGTAAGCCGATGCCCCACTGTAGAAAAATACTGTAGACCATGACGCGCCTGTTATCGCCAGCACCATTGAGTGATTGGGGGATTGTTAGGGTAAAGGCTTGCAGGAAGGCAAAGGCGCCAGTAATTTGCAGTGGCACAGTTCCAAGTTCAATCAGGCTAGGGTCGCTTGGTAGAAAAATCTTTAGTATGAAATGCGGGAACAGTACGAGAGGCAGCCCGAGAAGTGCTAAAAGAGGGGCAGTCACTTTAACGGTATCCCACCCCCACTGGTAAGCGTTATGGCTTAAGCCTTTGCCAAGTTCGCTGCTGACTAGCGTCGTTGCGGCAATGCCCATGCCTGTGCCAGGTAGAATGATAAAGAGGGTGATATTAATAATGGCGTGTGTGACGGCGAGTTCGGCAACACCGAGCTGACCGATAATCCAGTACAGCGTTGAAACGCCAAGGGCAACCATCATTTGCTGTAGCGAGGTAGGGGTGGCTAGCTTAAGAATGGCGAGTTGATTATGCAGGCTTTGTTTGCTGATCGTAAAGGAGGGTTTTTCTTGGTGATACCAAGTTGTTAGGATGTAGAGAAACACGCCTATGTATAGTGAGATTGTAGTGCCAAGCCCTGAGCCTGGTGCGCCTAGCTTTGGAAAGCCTAAGTGACCGAAAATAAGGCAATAGCTGATGCTAAAATTACAGAGGTGAACGACTAGCAAGATCTTCAGGTAGGTTAGAGGCTGCTTGATACCGTTCCAATAACCACGGAAAGCGAAATTGAGGCCAACGGCGACGATACTTAAGATGCGGTAATCGTAATAGGGGTTGGCGATGGCGTTAACGTCGGGGTGGTTGCTAAGCGTTCCTATGATAAGGTCGGAGGAAAACCAGAATACTGTGGTGAGCAAACACCCGCCTAGCAATGCGAGTAATAAGCCATCGCCGAGGAGTCTCCCGCAGTGCTCTATTTTACCCTCGCCCCAGCGGCGTGCGACAAGAGTTTGAACCCCAACGGAGAGGCCGATTATCAGGGCGACGGCGAGAAAGCTCGCATAACTGCCGATTCCGACGGCGGCAAGGGCGTCGGGATCGTCGAGACGTGCCACCATGCTGATATCGACGAGGCTTAATAGACTCTGTGACAGCATGCCGGCTGAAATAGGTAGGCCAAGTATAAGTAGTTGGCGTAGTTGTGATAGTTGCAATACAACCTCTATAAATCGGTGGACGCTATTAACACCAGCAGGCAGTGCTGCTGATGTTAACAAAGGTATTTAGCGAGGTTCGTAATCGAGATTGCTGCTGAGCCATCGTTCCATTTCGACGGTGGCAACACCTTTGCGTTGGGCTATGTCGTCGACTTGTTCGCGGCTGAGTTTAGCGACGGCGAAGTATTGACTTTCCGGGTGAGAGAAGTACCACCCAGAGACAGAGGAGGCGGGCATCATTGCAAAGTGTTCAGTTAGGCTGACGCAACTATTCTCTTTGGCATTTAACAGGCTGAACAGCGTTGTTTTTTCAGTATGGTCGGGGCAAGCTGGATAGCCAGGGGCAGGGCGAATGCCTTGATATTTCTCCTTGATTAGTTCCTCGTTACTGAGTAATTCATCTTCTGCGTAATGCCAAATCTCTTTACGAACAATGCGATGCATGTGTTCTGCAAAGGCTTCTGCAAGACGGTCAGCAATGGCTTTAACCATGATCTTGTTGTAGTCATCCTGCTGGCTGTCGAATTCAGCGGCCATAATGTCAGCGCCGTCACCGCTAGTGACGATAAAGCCACCGATGTAATCTTTAATTCCAGTGCTGGCAGGGGCAACAAAGTCACTGAGGCAGAAATTTGGCTTGTTAGACGGCTTGTCGGTTTGTTGGCGCAAGTGGTGCAGAGTAGTTAATGCCTCACTGCGAGACTCATCGGTATACAAAATGATGTCGTCACCATTGCTGGCTGCAGGCCAGAAACCGACGACAGCACTTGCCGTGAAACGCTGATTCTTCACGATATCATCTAGCATTGATTTGGCGTCGGCAAACAAATTAGTAGCAGCTTCCCCGACGACTTCGTCGGTGAGAATAGCGGGGTACTTGCCGCTCAGCTCCCAAGTCAAGAAGAAGGGGGTCCAGTCAATGCAGTCAACTAGCTGTTCTAGCGGAAAATTCTCGTATACTTTGACACCGGTGAAGCTAGGCTTCGGAGGAGTGTAGCCTTGCCACTCTATTTGTGGCGCGCGCTTGCGCGCTTCGTTGAGCTTTAATAGGGGCGCTTTGTTTTTACGGCTGGCAATGCGGTCACGAACAGCTTGATACTCCGCTTGTCGCTCAGCTTTATATTGGTTAGCTCCCTCATTCAACAGCGCCGTCGCCACGGAGACAGCTCGGGAGGCGTCGGTGACGTAGACCACCTGATTTAGGTTGAACCCTGGGTCAATTTTTACTGCCGTATGAGCCCGAGAAGTGGTGGCGCCGCCAATCATCAAGGGTATATTGCAACCGAGTCGCTCCATCTCCCTGGCAACATGAACCATTTCGTCGAGCGACGGGGTGATGAGGCCGCTGAGGCCGATGATGTCAACCTGCTCAGCTTGCGCCTGCTTAATAATCTCGTCGCAACTAACCATGACGCCTAAGTCGATAACCTCGAAGTTGTTGCACTGCAGAACGACGCCAACGATGTTTTTGCCAATATCATGGACATCACCTTTGACGGTAGCCATTAAAATTTTGCCGTTTGACTGCTGGCCTTCGTTTTTCTCGGCTTCAATGAATGGCTGTAAGTAGGCAACGGCTTGTTTCATGACTCGCGCGCTTTTGACAACCTGAGGCAAGAACATTTTGCCAGAGCCAAAGAGATCGCCAACAATATTCATGCCGCTCATTAGAGCGCCTTCAATGACTTCTATTGGTCTGCTAACAGCTAAGCGTGCTTCTTCCGCATCAGCTTCAATATAGGTGGTGATTCCTTTGACGAGAGCGTGGGCAATACGTTTATTGACATCCTGCTCTCGCCAGCTAAGGTCCTCTTCTTGAACCTGTGCGTTGCTACCGGCTGCTCGGTAGCGCTCGGCAATATCGAGAAGGCGGTCGGTGCTGTCATCGCGGCGATTAAGGATGACGTCTTCAACGTGGTCACGCAGTTCTGTAGGGAGGTCGTCATATACCGCTAGCTGGCTTGCATTGACGATGCCCATATCCATGCCCGCTTGAATGGCGTGATAGAGGAATACAGAGTGGATAGCTTCGCGTACGGGGTTGTTACCCCGGAATGAGAAGGAAACGTTTGATACCCCGCCTGAGACCTTAGCACCGGGCATGTTTTGTTTGATGTAGCGTGTTGCTTCGATGAAATCGACGGCGTAGTTATTGTGCTCGTCGATACCTGTAGCAACGGCGAAGATGTTCGGATCGAAAATGATATCGTTAGTGTTGAAGCCTATGCCGACTAATATGTCATAGGAGCGCTGGCATATCTCGATCTTGCGCTGATAAGTGTCGGCCTGGCCTGTTTCATCAAAGGCCATGACAACTATGGCTGCGCCGTAGAGCATGCAGAGGTTAGCTTTGTCGATGAATTCCTGCTCACCCTCTTTGAGGCTGATCGAATTGACGATGGATTTGCCTTGAATACATTTTAGGCCAGCTTCTATAACGTGCCATTTCGAAGAGTCGACCATGATTGGTACTTTCGAAATTTCTGGCTCACCTGCGATCAGGTTTAAGAATGTTGTTATTGCCTCTACGGCATCGAGCATTCCCTCGTCCATGTTAATGTCGATGACGGGGGCGCCACTTTCGACCTGCTGCCTTGCTACTTCGAGGGCTGTGTCGTATTCCTCTTCAAGAATTAAACGCTTAAAACGTGCTGAGCCAGTGACGTTACAGCGTTCGCCGACGTTAATGAAGAGGGAGTCTTCGCCAATATTGAAAGGTTCTAGACCACTTAAGCGACAAGCGGGTTTGGGCCTATGTGGTGTGCGAGGGGGGACGTCAATCACAGCATCGGCTATGGCTGATATGTGAGCTGGAGTAGTACCGCAACAACCGCCTACAAGGTTGAGAAAACCCCGTTTAGCGAGTTCTCTGAGTTGCTGGTGCATATCTTCCGGGCTTTCGTCATACTCCCCAAACTCGTTAGGTAGGCCTGCGTTGAAATGGCCACTGAAATAGCAGTCAGAAACATTAGCCAGCTCTTCGACGAAAGGGCGGATCTCAGCGATTCGGCGGCCACAATTGGTACCGATAATAAGTGGCTTAGCATGGGCAACAGAGTTCCAGAAGCCTTCAGCGCTCTGTCCAGACAAGACACGACCACTGATATCGGGGAATGTTACCGATATCATTATAGGAAGCTCAACCTGGTGCTCATTGAAGTAACGCTTTACGGCGAAAATGGCAGCTTTAGCATTAAGCGTGTCAAAGATAGTCTCGATGAGCAGTATATCTGCACCACCGTTGATTAGCCCTCGGGTAGCAGCGTAGTAATCAAGTTCCAGTTGGTCGAACGTGACATTTCGCTTGGCCGGGTCGTTAACGTCAGGTGATATTGATGCTGTACGGGGTGTTGGCCCGATAACGCCGGCAACGTAGCGGGTTTTTTCAGGTGTTTTTGCCGTCATTTTGTCAGCGGCTTCTCGAGCAAGCTGAGCACCGATAAGGTTAAGCTCCTCTGCGAGCTCGCCAAGGTCGTAATCATCTTGGGCGATAGCAGTACTATTGAAGGTGTTTGTTTCAATAATATCAGCGCCAGCCTCTAAGTACTCAAGATGAATCGCCTTGATAACGTCTGGCCGCGTTAGCGAAAGCAGGTCATTGTTGCCTTTAAGGTCAGAGGGGTAGTCGGCGAAACGATCACCTCGATAGTCCTGCTCGGTCAGTTTGTAGTCCTGTATCATGGTCCCCATGGCACCATCAATAACAAGAATCTTCTGTTTTAAGGCCTGTTTTAGTTGTGTAGTACGGCTCTGAAGGCGGCTCATCATCATTCCTATCGGTACAGCTTGAAATAAAGATGGCGATTTTAGCAGAATATTACTTATAAAGTTACAATAGTGTAGTCAGTTACTGCTTTCTACGCGTAAAATAGAGCCGTCATGAGAAAGGAAAGCCGTCCATGTTAAAGTTAACAATTACAGAGTCAGCCCAAGTCTACCTAGCAGAGCTACTTGCCAAGCAAGAGGGTGAGGTATTAGGTATACGGATGTTTGTCAGTAGCCCAGGCACACCCAAGGCTGAGACCTGTATCGCATATTGCCGCCCGGACGATATGAAAGATGATGATGTCGTTCGTGAGTTTGAAGGATTTAAGACGTTTTTCGAGGCACGTAGCGTAGTGTTCTTAGAAGATGCTTTCGTTGATTATAATGCAGATAAATTTGGTGGCCAGTTAACTATTAAGGCACCAAACTCCAAGATGCCGAATGTTAACGATGATAGTCCATTAGAGGATCGCGTCAATTACGTACTTTATAATGAAGTGAACCCATCTCTTGCGTCACACGGAGGAGAAGTTAGCTTAGTTGAAATCACCGAAGAGAGTGTTGCAATCTTGCGCTTTGGTGGCGGTTGCCAAGGTTGCTCCATGGTTGATGAGACGCTGAAACATGGTGTTGAGCGTAATTTGATGGAGAAAATACCTGAGTTGACAGCTGTACGTGATGTCACAGATCACAGCGATAGTTCTGGCGCCTATTTCAAAGGTTAGCAAGGCTTTCAGGGAGGCAGTCTTGTAGGTTATTGTTTTACTGTGTTGTTCGCTCCTCGCTCAATCTAACTTAAATGTAATCTTAAGAACTAGCGTGCGCTATATACCGCGCGCTCGATTCTGTATATTGTAGCCGTTAAAGATAGGTCATATGATCAACATTTGGAAGTAGCTCAGACCTACTGCGGTAACCTCGCGTCAAGGAACGGCGCCGTAGTTATCTCACTAATATAAATATAATAGTCTGACCGAGTTTGGACAGGCGCGATCTTTTCTGTGAGAGGTAGTTATGGCGAGGCCATTAGAGTTTGATAAGATAACCGCACTTAATGCTGCAACGAAGCAATTTTGGGCGGATGGTTTTGAAGCCAGTTCTGTACAGAAGCTGCTAGACGCAATGGGTATCAATCGCGGTAGCCTATATTCTTCATTTGGCGATAAAGAAACGCTGTTCCGTCAGTCCTTAGATAATTATGAGGCAATGCTGACCGAGCATATCGAAAAAACGTTGGTGGCTGTTGAAAACCCAATGGAAGCGATACAACAGTTTTTGACTGTTAAATACAGTGCGGCTAGCAAAAAGAAACTAGCCAATGGTTGTATGTTGGTTAACACCATTAGCGAGCTTTCTAACGTTAATAAGAAGCTGGCTAATTTGGCCGCCCGTAAAAAGAGTAAACTAATAGAAGGGGCGTTACGTCTCCGTTTAGCCGAGGCTAAGAAAAGTGGGCAATTGTCAGGTGACGTAGACGAAGTAACAGAGTATTTCATGACGCTCTATACCGGACTGGAAATGCGTGGAAAGGTGCACAAAGATAAAGCTTCTCTCGAGCGTACAGTTTCCTTTGCCTTTAGTTGTTTATAATTCAGCACGGTTGATGAATAAATAAGCAAAAAAAAAGCACCGTTTTACGGTGCTTTTTTTTGCTTAAGATAGTGACCTATTTTCGACGTGTTGCTAGGTGCGGTTTGATTTTTTCGGCCATCTCACGCAGTGCATTTTCAGTGGTTTGCCAATCGATACAGGCGTCGGTAACTGACACGCCGTATTCTAACTCGCCACTGAGAGACTGATTGCCCGCTGCGATATTACTTTCTATCATGAGGCCAACAATCGACGCATTGCCGTCTGTAATCTGACTAGCCACATCCTGCATGACCAATGGCTGTAAATTGTGGTCTTTGTTAGAGTTGGCGTGACTACAATCGATCATGATATTGGGTTTTAAGCCATTCTTAGCGAGAGCTTCTTCGCAAACCTTTACGTTAACAGAGTCATAGTTGGGGCCTTTACTGCCACCACGCAAGACAATATGCGAGTGGTTGTTTCCCTTGGTGCGAACGACGGACACCTGTCCTGAGGTGTTAATGCCTAAGAAACGGTGTGGTTGAGAAGCAGATTTGAGCGCGTTAGTGGCGACAGACAGGCCACCGTCGGTGCCGTTTTTAAAGCCGACAGCACAGGAAAGCCCTGAGGACATCTCGCGATGAGTCTGTGACTCTGTGGTGCGGGCACCAATCGCAGACCAGCTGATGAGGTCTTGTAGGTACTGTGGTGAAATGGGGTCAAGCGCTTCTGTCGAGGTTGGCAAGCCCATTTCGGTGATTTCTAACAGTAGCTTACGACCGATGTGGAGGCCGTCGTAGATTTTAAAGGTATCGTTTAAATAAGGATCGTTGATAAGACCTTTCCAGCCGACGGTAGTACGAGGCTTCTCGAAGTAGACACGCATTACCAAATACAGAGTATCTTTTAGCTCATCAGCTAAGCTTTTTAAGCGTTTTGCATAGTCGATCGCAGCTTCGGTGTCATGAATGGAGCAGGGACCAACGATAACAAAGACTCGTGAGTCTTTGCCGTCTAATATATTACGAATAACTTCTCGGCTTTCGCGAACGGTAGCAAGCGATGTTTCGCTCATCGGTTGTTCGATTTTGAGTTGCTCAGGGGTAATGAGAACTTCTACCGATTCAACGTTAATGTTGTCAATTTTGCTATTGGACATCTTACCTTTACCCTGGCGCATTCGATGCGCTACTTCAATATGTCTCTGTCAATCTCAGTCATTGAGAGGTTGTGTTGTTAAGGTTGGATGCATTTAAAAACAGGGGCGGGTTGCCACGCTATCTTGTTGGACGCAAACGTCTTACCTGGTTGCTGATTATAGCTATTTAATAGGGCACAAATTCACATGTAAGCTACTTAAATTAAGGTAAAAACGATGCCAATCACTTAAACTCCCTGCAAATACTGCGTCGCTGACGGCGGAAAGTCAACGCTACTGCGATGTTTCGCGCAATAATGGATCCTAAACATGCTTAAGCCGTTGTTCGATATTTTATCGTTGCACAAGAAACTTATCAGCGGTACGACGATATTAACGCCCAACCGTCGATTAACCGCGAAAATAATCGAGGCGTTTGGCCAGCAGCAAGACAGCAAAGCTTGGGCCTGCCCAAGGGTCTATAGTATCGATGACTATGCGCTGCAATGCTGGCAGCGTCATAATTTGCGGGGTGAAGTCGAGCCCCATTGGCTGTTGTCGCCACATCAAACGCTTATCCTTTGGGAGCAAGCAATTAAGGCTTGCGATGAGTTCTATGTTTCAAGACCTGCGGCCACGGCGAAGATCGCTGCGGATGCATTTAATAATATTCAGCGCTGGCAGGTTGATGTCAGTGACTACGAGCAAGAGTTCAATGATGATGTCGATTGCCGTGCTTTCCTAGCTTGGCAAAAAGACTTTTTGAACCGTTGCCAGCGTCTGACTGCGTTCACCCCGGCGATGCTTAGCAACGCTTTAATCAGCTTTCACCAGGCTCAAGATAAGATTGCAGTAGAGCGTCAAGCTGATGTTGTTCTTGTGGGTTTTGATGTTTTGGTCCCTCAATATCAACAGCTTGTAGAGTTATTGTTCGAGCGGGTTGAGCAGCATGTAGCGCCACGCAAAATGCGTAGTCTAAGAGCTGTTAGCTGTGATCGTGAAGAGCAGCAGTGGCTGCTTTGTGCTGAGCATTTCAAGCGTCGCTTAGAAGAAAACACAGAGCTCCGCCTCGGGTTAATTGTGCCGGAGCTCAACCAGCAAAAAGAGAGAGTTGAGCGCTGTTTCATGGAAGTGTTCGAGCCTCAGCATCTCAATAACCAGCACCCTCGCTCTACGTTGCCCTTTAATATTACTGCCGGTGATAACCTTCGTGCTTTGCCGGTGGTTAATACCGCTATCGATATCATCAAGCTAGGAAGGGAAGTTATAGAGGTGTCAGCCTTGAAGCGGCTGTTGCAGTCTCCTTTCTGGCAGTCAGCAATAAATAGTGCAGGCGTACATCGGTTGCTTAGGAAGCTCGTCGCAGGCAGTCGTGGTGAAATAGGGGCAAGCGAATTGCTGCAACAACTTCAGTTGATCGGCGATTTTGAGCCAGCTAAGCAACTATCATGGATGTTATTACGCGCCGAGGAGTGGCGTGATAAGGGACGAATGAGAAAACCGTCAAAGTGGCTGTCGCTGTTCCAGACGCTGTTAACGGATGCCTGCTGGCCAGGGCCGCGCCCTATCGATAGTGTTGAATTCCAGCAGTTAGAGGCGTTTCATCTCTGCCTGCAATCGTTTCACCGATTAGATGATGTTAGTGGAGAAGTTGGCTTTGATCGTGCGTTAGAGCTTCTAGAAGCACAGCTACGCCTCGACGTCTTTCAGCAGCAGACCTATGATGGCCCTATTCACATACTGGGCGCCCTAGAAGGAGCTGGCTTGTGTTTTGACGAGCTTTGGGTCAGCGGAATGGATGATACGCAATGGCCTGCCGCCGCGCGACCCAATCCCTACTTACCTATTGGTATGCAGACGTCATTGGCAATGCCTCATGCCAATGCTTCTAGAGAGTATGAGGTGAGCCGAAATCTTACAGAGAGTTACTTCTCTGCGAGTGAGGAGGTTATTTGTAGCTTTGGTTGTGGTGAGGATGAATCTCGTCTGTCGATGTTATTTGAGCAGGCGCTGACAGTACCTGTCATACCCATGGAGCAGTGGTCAGGGGTAACTCAGAGCTTGGTGTGGTTGCATGAACGTATAGCGAGTGATCAAGCGATGACGCGTCTTGATGACGTCGCATCCGCAATTACTGATGCCAGCAGCGTTGGCGGCGGTAGTGCAATTTTTAAAGATCAAGCGGCGTGCCCATTTAGAGCCTACGCTCAGCATCGATTAAAGGCGCGATCAATCGAGCATGAAGAGGACGGCTTCAGCCCTCTGGAGCGTGGTAATGGCTTGCATGATGCGCTTGAGTTGATCTGGTCAAAGCTACAGGGGTTGGAGCAACTGCAGGAGCAAAGCGTAGAATCGTTAGGAGAGATGATTTCACACGCTGCAGGTGTAGCTGTTGAGCGAAGACTGATGGCAAAGAAGCAGCGCCCGATTGCTCGTATTACGGCCTTGGAACAGCGTCGCCTCGAGCGTGTACTCGGGCAGTGGATGGCACTGGAGAAGCAACGCAGTCATTTTACCATCGAAGCACTAGAGCATGAGCAGCAAGTTGAGTTCGCAGGCTTACCTCTTACTCTGCGAATGGATAGGGTAGATCGCCTCAATGAAGGTGAGGTTGCCATTATTGATTATAAATCGGGCCGTGTTGCAGTCCGAGACTGGCTAGACCATCGGTTAAAGGAACCACAGTTACCACTATATGTCTGTGCCCTCGAAGGGCAGGTACCACGTGTCAGTAGTGTGTTATTTGGCCAGGTAAAGCTTGCTGCCTGTGAGTACCGCGGAGTGAGTGAGCACGAGGCTATGGCGGGCGTGAGTCTTGATAACGGCAATAAGGCTGTCGTGGAGCAGGGTGATGATTGGCCCTCCCTAGTGGCAAGCTGGAAGCAAAACTTGAGTGCGTTAGCGAATGATTTTCTGCATGGTGTGGCGACAGTAGACCCGAAACAAGCTGACACTTGCACATATTGTGATTTAGGCAGGCTTTGCCGTATTGCCGAGGTGAAGAGTTTATGAGTAGTTTGCCGGTAGATTACCAACAACGCGCTGAGGCGTTAGATATTCGCCAAAGTTTTTGCGTCTCTGCACCCGCTGGGTCAGGTAAGACTGAGCTGCTGACTCAGCGGATATTGAGGTTATTAGCTGACTGTGAAAAACCAGAAGAGGTGTTGGCGATAACCTTTACGCGTAAAGCGGCCAGTGAGATGCGCTCACGTATTGTGAAGGCGTTAGAGGAGGCGTGGCGGAATGAAGGTGAGGTTGCAGGGCATCAGCTACAGACACGTGAATTAGCCCTAAAGGTACTGGAGCGTGATGCCAATCTACAGTGGCAACTATTGCACAACCCTGCGCGGCTGAGAATACAAACAATAGATGGCTTGTGTGGCGCTCTAGCTCGGCAATTACCCGTGATGACGCAGTTTGGCACGAGCCCTAAGATAACCGATGATCACCAGCCCCTGTACGAGCGAGCGATACACAGGCTATTAAGCAGTCAGGGAGATGAGAGTGGGGAGGTTGGTGAAGCGATTGAGACGCTGCTTTGGCACCTTGATAACAAGCTCGATAAGTTTTTCTTGTTGCTAACAGGCTTACTCGCCAAACGAGATCAATGGTTGGGGTTAGTCGGTGCTAAATTAAGCGGTGGCATTGACGTCGCTTCACTCAACGACTTTCTTGAAGCTTGGGTGGCCGAGCAGTTAGAGGGTGCCTTGCAGTTATTGGCCCCTTATGGTTCTGATATCGCACGTTTTGGCGATTATGCTGCCTCTCAACTTATTGAGCAGAACACGACGTCACGGTTGACGCTTCTACAGGGTATGGCGGCGCTTCCAGGGCAGGATATTGCAGCGGTTGAGTGCTGGCAGGCAGTGGCGGAGCTGCTGTTAACGTCCGGGAAATGGCGTAAGTCAATGACGAAAAAGCAGGGATTCCCGGCGAAAGATAAAACGCTTGATGAGGTCACTAATTTACGTCGTGTAGAAACGAAGGCGGCCATGCTAGCGCTTCTTGAGTCGCTTCGTGAGCGCGATGACATTCGTAGCGCGTTGGCGGCAGTCTCCTATTTGCCGACGAGCAGCTACAACCAACAGCAGTGGCACGTGCTACAGGCGATCAGTGTGATTCTTTGGCAGCTCAATGCCCACTTACAAATTGTCTTTTCGGAGCAAGGGGAAGTTGATTATACAGCGATTTCAATGGCCGCGCTCGAGGCCATGGGGACTGAGGAGGAGCCTACAGAGCTTGCCCTGTTGTGGGATTACACCACTCGTCACATCTTGGTCGATGAGTTTCAAGATACTGCCAATGCTCAATATGCCCTATTGGTTAAGCTGATTAACGGCTGGTACGAGGATAATGAAAATAACCCGGCAAGGCCAAAGACTTTGTTCCTGGTCGGCGATGGTATGCAGTCGATCTACGCATTCCGTGAAGCCAATGTCGGGTTGTTTCTACAGGCGAGAGAGCAGGGGGTTGGCCAAATAGCGCTGAAGCCGCTCGATTTGTCGGTTAATTTCCGTTCAAAAGCAGGTGTTGTAGAGTGGAATAATCGTGTTTTTGCCCGCTCATTTCCGCCTAGTAGCGATCGTGGTCGAGGGGCGGTGTGTTATTCGCTGGCGGAGGCTTTTGATCAAACAGATTCAGATAGTGCTGGGCGTCTTCTTGGCTGTGTTGACCAAGAGGATCGACTTCTAGAAGCGCAGCAGGTGGTGCATCTGTGTGCCGAAGCCCGTGCTAAATCAACAGCGGGCTCTCTTCATAGTGTCGCTATCCTGGTGCGTAATCGCAGCCATTTGAAGCAGATTATCCCGGCACTACAAGAAGCTGGCATCCCTTGGCAGGCGACTGATATCCATGGCTTAGCGACACAGATGGTGGTGCAAGATGTGATGACGCTGACACTGGCAATGTACGATTTATCTGATCGGATATCGTGGCTCGCCTTGTTGCGCTCTCCTTTGGTAGGGCTTAGTCTCAATCAGTTCGAGCAGCTCTCAGCCATATACTTAAACACGGGCTGTAGCGTTTTGTCAGCGTATCGGCAATATGCTGACGAGCATATTGATGTACGCATTCGAGACACGGCTGAGCAGCTTGTGACCGCGTGGGATAATAGGTTACGTAAGCCGTTGCGGATCTGGTTGCAGGCACTTTGGATTGCCTTGGGCGGTGCCGAGACAATGGCTGATAGTGAACAGTACGGTCAAGTGCTGCGTTACTTTGACCTGCTTGAGCAGCTGGCGTCGAATGAAGTCGGACTCGATACCGAGCGGTTGCAGCAACACGTTGATAAGCTTTATGCGGAACCGTTAGCGGATAGTGCTGCAGTACAGATGATGACGATTCATAAGTCTAAGGGGCTAGAGTTCGATACGGTGATTCTACCGGGCCTGGATAGACAGCCGAGGGCAGACGATAAGCCCTTGTTTAATTGGCAACAGTGGACACTCAATAGTGGTGAGCAGGGGATTTTAGTGGCCCCTCTGGCGGCGGAGGGAGCGGCAGAGGACAGCATCTTTAACCTGTTGCAGCAGGAGTCCAAGCAGAAGTTGCTACTGGAGAAGACTAGACTGTTATACGTGGCGGCAACAAGGGCAGTAAAGCAACTTTACCTTGTCGCCAATCTTAAATCAGATGAGAAAAACGGTGGTTATAAACGCCCGGCTTCAAGCAGTTTATTGTCGTCAGTATGGGATGCCGTCGTTGATGAGGTCGAGACCGTTGAGCTACCGTTGAGTCGTTCTGTTAATGAGCAGGAAGGTTATGCTGGGATTGTGCGCCTCCCGAACGATTGGCAGCCAGAGGTGGTAGTAGCACCGTCATTACTGGAGCGCTATCGACGAGACCCGATGCGAGGCAAGCAGCAAAACATTCCAAGCTTTGATGAGTACGTTGTGGCAAGGCATGTCGGTACTGTTGTACATGAATACCTTCAAGCCATCTGTGAGCAGGGTGTTTCGCTCTGGTGCGAGAAAATTATTGATCAGCGGCGCACCGCTATTCGTTTACGTCTAAAAGAGCTCGGTGTGGCTGCGGTTGAGTTGTTGAAGGCAGAGCAATGGGCATGCCTCCTGCTTAATAAAACCCTAGCATCAGAGACCGGCCGGTGGTTGCTGAGTAGCAGCCATCGCGACAGCCAGTGTGAGGCGGAATTAGTGACACTCAAACAGGGCAGCCAGCAGCGTTTAATCGTCGATAGAAGTTTTATCGACGAACAGGGCCGACGTTGGATTGTTGATTACAAAACGGCCTCTCCAAGCGCTGGTGAAGAGATCGAACTATTTATTCAGCAGGAGAGTGAAGCATATCGTCAGCAATTGGCGACATATCGCAACTGTTATAAGCACATGGAGAATTTGCCAACAGTTTGTGCGTTGTATTTCCCCAGTATTGATCGACTGGTAAAGCTCACTGGTTAAGATCTACTGATACCTTTTGGGGTGAGATGCTTCCGGGTAGTAAGTCCGGCCTGTTAGCCGTCACCCCAAGGGATTACGACTGATCAGTTAGCGCATATTGGCTCTTTTGACGAATTATTCCCTTGCCTATTATGACCTCTTGAACACAAACAAATGTTTGTACAGGTATCGGTTAGCGGCAGTTCTGTTGATGACAAGAATACGAATAAACTTCAACGAGGAGTGAAAGATGAAGCTCGGACTACAAATGGGTTACTGGCAAAAGGGTCCTATTCCGAACATGGTCGGTCTAGCGCAGGAAGCTGAGAATTTGGGCTATGATTCGGTTTTTACCGGTGAGGCCTACGGTTCTGATGCGTTAACACCGCTGACCTGGATAGGTGCTCATACCTCAAAGATTCGTTTGGGCACCAGTGTCATGCAGATCTCTGCAAGAACGCCGGTGTGTGCAGCCATGTCGGCACTAACCCTCGATCATATGTCGGGTGGTCGACTCACACTTGGTATTGGTGTTTCAGGTCCACAAGTTGTCGAAGGCTGGTACGGTCAACCGTTTAATCGCCCACTTGAGCGTACGCGTGAGTGGATCGATATCTTCCGACAAGTGATTGCACGAGAAGGGCCTGTGACCTTGGAGGGGAAGCAGTATCAGCTACCTCTTAAAGGTGGGATGAACCTAGGTAAACCATTGAAAAGTATTACTCATCCCTTACGCAGTCATATCCCAGTATTTCTCGGCGCGGAAGGCCCGAAGAATGTTCAGCTTGCTGCGGATCAGTTTGATGGCTGGCTGCCAATGTTTGTGTCGCCCTATCGAATGGATATCTATAACGAATCGTTAAAGAACAAGCCCGACGACTTTGAGATTCCTGTGACCATGAACGTTCACGTGAACGACGATCTTGACGCCGCGTTGCTACCGACGAAATGGATGCTGGCGCTCTATCTTGGTGGTATGGGGGCAAAGAACGATAACTTTCACAAAAACCTGATGGGGCGAATGGGTTTTGCTGATGCAGCACAAGAGGTGCAGGATTTGTATATGGGCGGTGATGTTGAGAAGGCGGTCAATGCCGTTCCTGATGCGCTGGCTGATGAGATTTCATTGTCAGGGCCTAAAGACCGTATCAAAGAGCGTATTCAAGACTGGAAAAAGTCACCAGTAACGTCGTTGATTGTTGGGCGTAAAGAGACGGCAGAAGAAAGTTTAGATGTTGTTCGCTTTATGGCTGAAGTAACGCTGTAGCATTGTGCTTGCTTCACGAGCATCGAATACGGTGTGAGTGAAGCGTGCTATTGAGGCGGCCAGTTAATCAAAAGCCTTTGATTGGCAGCCACTGCCGATGCTACTTTCTGGAAGTACCTTGCTACTGAAGTTGGCGTGACAATGCCACTCAATATTGGTGCCACTCATGACCCAGTGAGGGGTGACAATTATTTTCTTATTGATACCATAACTGGCATTGAGCTTGGCGATGATCTGCTGCTCAGCAAGCTCAACACTATCGATATCTCGGCTATGCATGGAGGATTCATCCATGCCTATATCGGATAATGATCTCGGCCATTCTCCTTCTGTCACGTAATACATTGCAGACGCCATCATGATGGGTTGTAGGCTCGCCCTTGCGCTGTAAATTTTGCTGCGTAGTACGAGTGCTCGTTGGTATGATGTGCCTTCGTTATCCGGTTCGGTTTTCTCTACTTTTTCATTGTCATCAGGCAGTTCTATGTTGTCGTCATAAACGTATGGCTTTAGCTTACGTACGGTTCTCGGGTTGCGGTCGGCATTAGGCAGGGAATAAATATCGTTATATTCTTTGTGCACAGCCTCATCACCATCGACACGCACCGCTGTTTCTTTACTCTCTTCGCTACAGGGGTATTTTTGGTAGGTCACCTTGTTGTTGCTATTAGTGCACTTGTAGTAAGCGAGTGTCGGCTGGCTCAGTATGCAAAGGGCAAGGATGATTAGTTTCGATCTCATGAAGTTGTCCGTAAAGGTAGCGAGAATAGTGCTGTATTCTGCTGGATATTATATTTTTAGCTAAGATAACAGTATCAACACAATAAAAACAGTGGCTTAACACTTTTGTATAGATATAGGAATGGGTGATAGGTGGCATGAGCGAGTAGGGCTGGCGGTTCTTTGGTAGCGAGCATTATCTCTTGTCGTTGCCTTCGGGTATAATCTCGCCGCGTTCATTAACAGGTATTCCCATGGCTCGTAGTTTCTCCAACAATCCGCGTTTTTTTAAGCCACAAAAAAAAGCTGTCAGCAAAGCTAGTTTGGTCAATATTGAGAGTTTGGGTATTGATGGTCGTGGCGTCGGTCGCGTTGATGGCAAGGTGTGTTTTGTCGCAGGAAGTTTACCGGGCGAAACCGTCAAAGCGCGCTGGTTGCGTCATGGCGGAAGGTTTGATGAAGGTGTCGTACAAGAGGTGATAAAGCCGGCATCAGGTCGAGTGGCACCTCCATGTCAGTATATTGATCGTTGTGGTGGCTGTAGCCTACAACACGCAGACTCAGAAACACAAATAAACTATAAGGATCAGCTGCTTAGTCAGCAGTTGCGTCAATTAATTGATGAGCAAACAGAGCATCTAGCGCCGTTGGCCTCTCCTAGCTTTGGTTATCGCAGTCGTGCACGGTTAGCGATCTTCTGGGATAAAGATAAGCAAGTAATGCAACTGGGTTTTCGCGAACAAGGTAGCAAGCGGATCATTAGCATTCGCCAGTGCATGGTATTGTTACCACACCTTGATGCCTTGCTTGAGCCTTTGGCTGAGATGTTGCCGCGTTTAAAGGCAGTAAAGCAGCTGGGTCATATTGAGTTGATCGACAATGATGGTCAAGCTGGCATAGCGGTTAGGGTGACTCGCCAGTTAGTGAATGCTGATAAGAAACGGTTAATGAGCTTTGCCAAGCAACACGATTGCAAGTTAGTTGTTGTTGAGGGGGGCGAGCAGACCGTGTCGACTTGCCTATGGCCTGAGGGCGCAGAGGCCAGTTTTTGTTACAGTGTAGATCAGCTAAAACTGTATTTCGGTGTGGGCGACTTTACTCAAGTAAATCAGTTTGTTAATGCTAAAATGGTGCGCCAGGCATTGAACTTGTTAGACCTCAATGAAAACGATCACCTACTGGATCTGTTCTGTGGGGTCGGTAACTTTAGCCTCAATGCCAGCCGAAAAGTGGCGAGTGTAACGGGTGTTGAAGGGGTTCAGTCAATGGTCGAAAAGGCGGCCCATAATGCCAGCGAAAACGGTATTAACAATGCTTTCTTTGCCTGTAGTGACTTAGCGGTTGAGGGGGGGAGCGCGTTAGACTGGACGCGACGTGTTCCTTACAACAAGATGCTGCTAGACCCAAGTCGCGAGGGCGCTCTTGAGATTGCTGAGCGACTCGACCGTTTTCAACCTGAGCGTGTTGTTTATGTTTCGTGTAATCCGGCAACGCTGGCGCGTGATGGTGAGGCTATAAAACAGCAGGGCTATCGTCTAGCGAGCTATGGCTGTATGGATATGTTCCCTCATACTAGCCATAGCGAAGCGATGGCTCTGTTCGTCAGAAAAGAAGCCTAGTCACAGCTTTATGCTCCTCAGCAGGCTTATCTGCTGAGAGCCACAACCTTGAATTGCTTGTTGCGAGCAACAATATCAATCTTACCAAAAACTCCCTCAGCCTTGGTTTCGAGGGGGATGAAGCTGTTGACGACAAAGACAGCTAAGCCGTCACTTTTAAGATGATCCTTGGCCTGCTGCAAGAATAGCGGTGTGAGGTCAACATCGGTATCAAAGCCAGTGTGAAAGGGTGGGTTGCATAAGATCAGGTCGAATCTCTCGTCGATAGTGTTGCCAACGTGGCTGGCGAGGACGCGGCCGTTGATTTGTTGTTGCTCGAAGTTGTGTTCGCAGCAGCACAAAGCAACGGCATTGTTGTCCGTGGCCGTTATCTTAAAATTACTGATTTTATTCGCTAAAACAGATAGGTAGCCATAGCCACAGCCCAGGTCCAATAAGGTGGCGCCAGTCTTGACCTTGTACTGCTTCAGTAACTCTTCGAGTTGTTCGATGAGATAGGCACTACCTTGATCGACTTTGTTCCAGCCAAAGACCCCGGGCTTACTGAAAAAGTCTCCCTCAATAGGCTGCAGCTTATCGTAACCTTTGTCGGGAAGCGGTGTACCAGGGCTATAGCGGCGTATCTGTCCGGTATAAATAATATTGTTCTTTTTGGCAGTGGCACTAGAACCGAGAAATTTCTTGGCCTTGTCAATATAGGTCTTAGTGCCGTCGCTTTTTTCACCGATTAACGTTAAAACGCCTTCGCGTACTAATAGCTCCGCGCTGCGGTTGATGATGAAGTGAACGATAGGCTTTTCTTTAGCGATGCGCAGGAATAACTGTTGAAACTGCTGTTCTATTGCAACATCAAAATCTGAGAAGCTAGAGTTTAGCCCGAGCATAATAGCTTGTTGATGCAGTTCGAAGCGATTGCTAATCAGCGTCAGATTTTCACGTGGAAGTACGCTGGCAAGGCAGGCAATATCAGTCGCCTCATCGACGAACCAAAGGCTGTCTTGGTCGCTGGCTTGGTTGATGAGTGTGACAAGTTGTTGGCTGCTGAGGTCGGTCATAGTAAAGGCTTTGCAATAAAAGGGGCGAATATACTCGCTAGCGGCGTTGATGTATAGATTTAACGCCGTATCCGTTGTTCAGCATCGTGACTGCACATACCTATAATACGGCGCTAATTATCTTTGTAAGTAATTGATTGAGTATAGATAGCTGGCGCTGATGATTTTTCGGCAGCGCAGTACAATAGCGCTGGCAATAATCGCGGTGATAAGGCCCGCTGCAATATCGAAGGGGAAGTGAACGCCACAATATATTCGTGATAGACCACAGGCCATCGCAAGCAGGCAGAGAACATAAGCGAGCTTACGCGTAGTGCGTTCAAAAAGTAGGGTGATGGCGATTGAGAACATCATCGTTGTATGGTCAGAGGGAAAAGACGAGTCTGGAGCGTGCTCAACAAGAGTACGACCGAGATCTTGCATAAAGGGTCTAGGGTGAAAATAAAACAACGAGATGATGAAGCTAATCACAAGGCCTGTTGCTGAGGCAATGGCAGCATAGAGGGAAAAAAGTCGCTGCTGGGCCGTACCTTTAAACCACAGGTAGAGCAGCGCGGTTATGCTGACGTAAGGAAGGCACTCCGCCAACCCGATAGCCAGCTGATCTAAGAACGAGCTCTCGCCAGCATACTGGTTGATAAAATTGAAGAGCATGACGTTCAGAGATTGCATAGGGGTCTACCTGTCATTATTTTGATGCCGCGATATGTGTGTCTCATCGGGCAAGCATAGCGCTTTGACGCAGTGAAGGAATACGTGTCTGTAGAGGCGACTGATGAGTTAATGTGGGTACTGAGTGCAACGAGCAGGGCAAGATAGCAGTCCACAGTTACTCAGACTATTATGCACGTCAAAAATTCAAGAGTATTAATAAATTGGGCGCAATGGTTTATTGCAACGACTCTCCTTTTTATAAACCGAGTCTGAACTTTAATTACGCCTTATTATGGTGACTAGTGCGAGTAGTGAGACGCCAAGTAGCCATAGTGCACTTGAAGGTGCTAACTGGTTAAGGTTGGCGACAACTTGTTCTCGTCCTCTAACAGAGCTAAGAGATAGGTGTAATTCGCCCGCTGCCTGAAAGGCATTAAAAGCATTCAGGTATGAGCCGAAATAGTGGTTGTTATCGGCTGTTGAATAAAGGAAGGCAGTGCTATCATTTTGGCAATTTGTCGATAACGGCTCGTCATCACTGCATCGCGGGATAGCATTTGAGCTAATAGGCAGTGATGTTGCTACTAGCAAGCTTACGACAGAGGTCCACTTGAGTGTTAATGTCATCGTTTTAATCCTTTAAACGAAATGCTTGTATGGAGTGCGCAACTATCGTTCTTTATCCTTCTCTATTTTTGAACACATAGAAAGAAACGATGTAGCACGAAAGCTAGCATCGCAGTTGTTTATGACAAGAGTATGTATGAGAAGGATAAATAAGCGGAGAGGGGAAGTTTGTGATGACGCTGTTCGCGTGTCATCACGTATTTTCGCTCTATGGCGTGACCTTATTTAGCTCAATTACAGGTTGTGGTCTGACCTAATTTTTTTGAGTAAGGATTGGCAGGCGATTGTGATGCTTTCAACGACGCGGTAAAACGTCTCCTGACCTGAGTTGTAAGGGTCTGGCAATTGATGGTTACCGCCGTTGTGGGGGTGGTGCTGCATGAGTAGGCTAATATCCCCTGCATAGTCCTTAGTTTGCCAGGCAGTCACATTGAGGAGGTTCTGGCGGTCCATGGCGACGATATACTGGCAGCGCCGATAGTCATCGTCATCAATCTGTCGAGCGACAAGTCCCCTAATATCAATGCCGACACTATCGCAGGCAACGATAGCACGTGGGTCTGGGGACTTACCGATATTAATGGCAGCTGTTCCCGTCGAGTCGATAAAAATGTACTGCTCTAAGCCCGCCTCGATGACGAGACTTCTAAAGATGCCTTCGGCGCTAGGTGAACGGCAGATATTGCCAAAGCAGACAAACATCACTCCAATAAGCGGTGGCTTGCTATCATCTGCTTGAATCGCTGTCTTATCGATATCGCTCATTTTATGTGCTCATTATTATTGTTTTTATATGTCCGGTATATGCTCGGAAGTGACTATAGGGTGAAAGTATAAAAGAGGATAGGCGTGAAGCTCTCATCAATCTGGGTGGTTGAGAGCTCTGTGGTGACTTTATATTGTCAGAGGCAGGCCGCGAATGAATCGCGGCCTTATACGCAGATTATTTCTTGCTGTTTCGTCGAGCCGCGCCATAGGGCGACTGTTGTGAGGCGCCGTTGGTGCTCTCAGAAGGGCGAACGGGTGATGAGTCTTTTGTCTGTGGTTGTTTAATCGACTTGAGGACGACAAACTTTTTGTTGCCACCGACCTGTTCGCAGTTGCCGAACAGGCGCATCATTTTCACGTGATAGTTCAAGTGTCGGTTGCCCACTAGCCAGAGTTCGCCGTGATTAGACAAGGCGCGACGAGCCTGCTGCATCATGCCCCAGGCGATGTGATCGCCAATCGTTTGCTGTTGATGAAACGGTGGGTTGCAGAGGATGGCGCCATAGAGACTGCGTGGCTTGTTGATCATGCCGTCGTTACAAGTAAAGCGGCAGCGATCTAGGCAGTCAGGTAAATTAGCTGCGACGTTTTCCTGGGCTGATAAAACGGCTTGGTAGGACTCATCGATAAATTCGACGTTGGCCTTTGGATTCATCTTTAAGGCCATAAGCCCTAGCTCACCGCTGCCGCAACCTAAGTCAGCAATATGCTCGACATCATCAAATGGCACGAGTTCTTGCATCAGTATGCGGGCACCAATATCCAGATAGCCTTGGCCATAAACATTGCTGAGTTTACGGATGGTCATATCTAACGGTTCAACGTCGTAACTGGCCTGCTCAATAGGCTTCTGTTTAGCGGGAAGCTGTGAACCGTCAGAGAAGATCAATCGGGCTTTTTTCCAGGTCAAAGAGCAATCACTGTGGCCGATTCGGTCAGCGACAGCCTGCGGCCAGCTATTGGTCCAAAATTTCACCATGCCACCGCAAACCAGCTGTGTTTTTTCATGCATCAATAACGGTAATTGCGAGAGAATATCGTCGAAATAGGCGTTAGTCTGTGGGATTTTGATGACAATGGTATCGAAACGCCCATGCGGAAGCTCGGTCGATGGGACAAAGGTATAGTGCAGTGGGAATAGGTTGTGACCGTAGTTAACTTCGACAGCTATTTCAGCCAGCTTGGAGTCAGACCACAAGGTAACATCGCTGTCATGAATCGCTGTCGTGATCGTGCCAAAGGTATCGTTAATGACTAGTACACGTCCTAGTTCACCGCGCTCATGTAAGTTGTTGAGCAAATAGCTATCTGCAGCATCCCACGCCTGGAGGTTTTTGTCGGTCGTTCTTGGGTAGCGGTCGAGTGTAAGTTCGCCGTAGGGTGTGGTCAGTTGCTTCATATTGCCTAACTATTGCTGGATAGAATAAGGGCGAATTATAGGGGCAATCAGTTCAACAATAAAGGAAACAAGCTGACAGCACGACGCGAGTAACAATTGCTCATAAAAGTCTAACTAGCGCCGAGCTCGATTTGACAAGCAGTGGCTATTTCACTGCTTGGGTTGATGTCTCGCCATCTGTTGGTGCCTTCTTGTTAGAGAGTCGTAACAGCGTTAATAATATTGCCGCCGAGATTGTCATCACGACACTGTAGACTGTTGTGGCTGTGGCAAGCTGGGGTTCATGAAGAATATTAAAGGCGACAAAGAAGGCAAGTGCAGCGTTCTGCAAGCCAATTTCATAGTAACTAGTGATTGCCTGTCTGCCCTTGAGATTAATGGCCTTATTCAATAGTAGTGCCAAGCCAATGGCGCCGATGTTGAGCATGATAACGGCGCTACCTATTGAGAGTGCGCCCGTTTGAATGCTTGGCCACTGCTGATGCCAGAGTAGCAGCACGATGATCGCAAAGAATAAGCTAGAGCATCGACTGGCGAGTATTTGCCCCTGTTGGTGGAACCAAGGATGGTAGGTAGACAGTGTCATACCGATGATCATCGGCAAGAGAGTGATCGTGATCAGCTGTTTAATAGTCAGCCACAGCGATAACTCAAATTTAGTGTCTCCCATACTGAAAGCAGAAAAACCGAACTGCAGTAGTATGGGCAGGCTGAAGACTCCGATTAGGCTGCTTAGGGCTGTTAAGCTGACAGAAAGAGCAGTATCTCCGCGGCTGAGTTGGCAGAATAGATTTGAAGTCACTCCTCCCGGGCACAGTGCGATCAGCAGTAAGCCGAGTGCCAACATGGCAGGTAGCTTTAGTATCAGGATGATGGCGATGGCGAGCAATGGCAGGCCGAGTATCTGTCCAGCTAATAAGCCACTGACAACACGGGGCTGACGGATAAGTCGTGTGAAGTCATTGCGTTGTAGCCCAAGTCCCATGGCAAACATGATTGAACCTAGGCAGAAGGGCATTAATTTTAACAACATAGCATCTATTCCTTTTTTGCATTGTTGAGAAGGTAAATCATTTTGTTATTTTGATAATGCAGCTCAATCAGCGTTGACTGGCAATAATCCCTTCTTGTATATCCTGCCAGTGATGGCAAGCCACTTGATGTAGGTTTTCGCCCTCCGTGAGTAACGGTTGCTGCTCTTTGCACTGCGCTGTTTGGTGAGGGCAGCGAGTGTGAAAGCTGCACCCGGAGGGCGGATTGACGGGAGAGGGGACATCGCCTTCTAAAAGTCGGTGTTGCCTACGCTGTCGTGGGTCAGGTTTTGGAATCGCGGCAATCAGTGCTTGGGTATAAGGGTGCTTGGGCTTTGCATAGATATCATAGGCATCGGCGACCTCGACAATCTTGCCAAGATACATCACGGCGACGCGGTCAGAGATATGCTTAACGACGGATAGGTCATGGGCGATAAATACCAAGGCTAGCCCCAACTCTCGTTGCAGCTCTAGCAATAAGTTAATGATTTGCGATTGGATGGAGACATCCAAAGCGGAGACAGGCTCGTCGCAGATGATCAACTTAGGGTTAAGTGCGATGGCGCGTGCGATACCGATACGCTGACGCTGGCCCCCGGAAAACTCATGAGGATAGCGATTGACGGCACTATCCGGTAAGCCGACTCGGGCGAGCAACTCTAGCACGCGTTGCTTACGGCTCTCAGCATTGCCAACACCGTGCACGATGAGTGGCTCTTCAATAATTTGGCCGACACTGTGGCGGCTATTCAGTGATTCATATGGATCTTGAAAGATGACCTGTAGGTCGGCTCGTATGTGTTTTAGCTGCTTGTGGTTGAGTTGATCAATGCGTTGGCCATCAAATTCAATCGAGCCTGAGGTGGCCTCCTGCAGCTGCAAAATGGTTTTCCCTAAACTGCTTTTGCCGCAGCCTGATTCCCCTACAAGACCAAGAGTCTCACCGGGCAACACCTTAAAAGAGACGTCATCAACAGCTTTAACGTGGGCAACAGTGCGTTTAAATACACCGGCTTTGACTGGGTAGTGTTTGACCAGCTTGTCGACGATTAGCAGCGGTGTGCTCTTGGACTCAATCATGATGCATCCTCGCTCTGTGTATGGCTTGTGGCTGTGTTAGCAGAGCGTGGGTGCCAGCAAGCAACAGAATGCTGCTGGCTTAGTGTATCTGTGCGGGGCTTATCGTCGCAGATAGTGCTGGCGTGATCGCAACGATTGCGAAAGCGGCAGCCCTCATTCAACTCACTAAGCGCAGGGACCATACCGTCAATGGTGTTAAGCAGGGTCTTCGGTGTGTCGGTGAGACGTGGCAATGCGTTTAATAGGCCGAGGGTATAGGGGTGAGCAGGATGATCAAAGAGCGTGTAGACATCGGCCGTTTCGACAACACGGCCTGCGTACATAACCATCACACGATCACAGAGTTGCGCTATAACCCCAAGATCATGGGTAATGAAGATTACAGCGAGCTCGCGCTCTCGTTGTAACTCTACAATTAGCGCAAGGATTTGTGCTTGAATAGTGACGTCTAGCGCCGTTGTGGGTTCGTCGGCGATGAGAATATCGGGTTCACAGGCGAGAGCCATGGCGATCATGACACGTTGGCGCTGGCCGCCGGAGAGCTGGTGGGGAAATTCGCTGAGCTTTTGTTCAGCATCGGAGATACCAACGCGACTGAGGATATCGACACTGCGAGCGATAACTTCATGGTCTTTTAACTCGCTGAAGTGCAGCCGATAGATCTCTGCAAGTTGACGGCCGATTGTATGTACAGGGTTGAGCGCCGTCATCGGCTCTTGAAAAATAACGGCGACACGCTTACCTCGTATCTGCCTTAGCTGTTCTAAGGGCAGAGTGAGTAAATCACTCCCTTCGAATAGTACGCGGCCGTGGCTATAGTGGGCACTTGGCTCTGGCAAGAGGCGCAGTAACGACATGGCGGTCACGCTCTTGCCGCATCCAGACTCGCCGACGATCCCAAGGATTTCTCCCTTGTTGAGCTCAAAGGAGACTTGGTCGATAACGCTAGCAACACCGTGATCGAGTGTAAACTCGACACTGAGTTGATCGACAGTGAGAAGACTCATTGGCTTACCTTGTAACGTTCGTTAACAATTGTCTTTGGTGCGTAGGGGATACCGTCATGTTTGTCGGCAAGCACCTGTTGTTTATCTTGCTCGTCGATCCAGTAATAACCGTCGGCGAAGGAGAATAAGCTATCAGTTGTGCGGTTACCAAGGTCGCTCGGTAACTTCATCCAATGCCAGAAGCCGGCGCGTGTATAGGGTACAGAAAAGCTGGGAATAAATACGGCATGGTGATCGACTATCTTTGCCAACTCTTTGGCGAGTGCGATACGCTCATCGCGGTTAATTGATTGACGGTAGCGCATGATCTTCTTGTCCAAGGCTGGGTCGCTGAGTGCTGTAATGTTGTTTGTCTGCGGCCTATTTGCATGATCAGAGTGATAGTAGCTCCAAAAGCGTGGGGCGATACCGCCAGCTGACCAGCCCATCCATGCTATTTGGTGTTTCTTCTCTAAGATTTGTTTAAAGCCGGTGCTGCTGTCGAGGAATTGCAGCTTAAGGTCTATACCTGCTCTGGCAGCACTTTCACGTAGGATGACCAGACGTGGTGTGTGATCATTGTTCATATAGGTAATGCGCAAACTCAGGCGCTTGCCATCTTTACGGCGAATGCCGTCCTTGCCGCGTTGTTGCCAGCCATCCGCATCGAGTATTTGATTCGCTCTAGCTAGGTCAAATTCGCGTGGATGGATTGTCTCGTTATCGTATTCAGCATACCCCTGATATTGTCTGTTTAGCCTCTCATAGTCGTTGCGTAATACCGTTTTGATAACCTTATCAAAATCAAGCGCGTGAGCTAGGGCTAAGCGAACTTGTCGGTCGGCTAGGATAGGGTCTTGTGTATTCAGCCACAGACCAGAAGGAGATTGCGGTATATCGTTATAAAATTTGGCCTTTAAAATATACCCCTCATCAAAGACTTTCCCGCGTGCCTTGCCATACCATAGGTTGGGTCGCACAAGGTTGAAGGTATCGAGTTCACCCTTGAGAAAATAGCGGAAGGCAACATCATCGTTGCGAATGACCTTGACACGGATGCTATCCGGATTAAAGCGATGTCGATAATAACGCTTATTATTCGCCCACCAATTGTCTTGTCGATCGAACTGAATAAATTTGCCTTTGGAAAATTTACTGATGTTATAGGCGCCAGTGACGGGTGGAATCTTCCAGTTATAGTCTCGAACCCAGTTGTCAGTCAAAGCAGTAAATTGACGCGGGAGTGGCGATAATGCGGTGGAAAATAATAGCTCATCTTGCGGTTTGGCTGTACCGCTTGTGATGCTGATAGTGTGGTCGTCGTACTTGCGAATGTCGGTAATTTGCTTGGTATAGTAGTTGTTATAGAAGGGCGCGACGATTTTTTTAGAGCGCATGAAGTCAAGGTTGTAGAGGTAATCGTCAGCGGTAACGGGAGTGCCATCAGACCACTTTGCATCAGGGTCTAGTTTGAAATAGACGGTTTTACCATCAGCACCAAAGGCCCAGTGGGTGGCGAGGCTAGGAATGGCATTACCGGTGTTGGGGTGGACATCGACAAGGGATAGGTTGAGTGCGCGCATATAACCGGCAAACCCTCCATTTGAGTCGGGACCAATGACGCGAAACGTCATGGGAAATGCGCCGATATAGCTGCGCATCATGCCACCGCGCTTAGCGTTAGTTGAGGCGACCACAGGGTCCTGATTGTTAGTAATCCAGCGTAACTGTTCGTTTAACTCTGAGTTTGAATAATGAATTGGCTTCACGTCAACCGGTGGCCGCCATGCGCTACGGTCATCGCTAGAATTGCTACAGGCGGTGAGTATGACCAAGCAGAGAGCAAGGCTAATTCGTTTAATCATCATGGTCATCATAAGTTATTGGTAGTAGCTAAACTGTTTAGGGTCGAAGGCTTCGCGGATAGCTTCACCGATGAAGGTAACCATGGTTAGAACGAGCGTCATTGCAATAATGACAGAGAGCACAATCCACTCGTACTGTAGGTTGCTAGTACCTTGTGCCAACAGCTCGCCCCAGCTGGGGGTGGTCTTTGGCAGGCCAAAGCCGAGGTAGTCTAAAGCGGTCAGTGAACCAATGCCGGAGGCGATTGAGAAAGGAATAAACGTCACCAGCAGCGAGATGGTATTGGGCAGGATATGACGAAACAAAATGCGACCGTTACTGGCGCCGATGGCACGAGCGGCCTGGACGTATTCGCGACTGGCTTCGCGGTAGGTAATCGTGCGCATGTACCAGGTGATGCCCATCCAGCCGAATAGCACCATAATGACAATCAGCGTCCAGAAGCTTGGGACAACGATTGAGGCGATGATCATGATGATATAGAGGAAGGGGACGTTGGACCAAATCTCGATGAGTCGCTGACCGAAGAGATCGAACTTGCCACCGAAGAAGCCCATCATACAGCCAACGGTAACACCTATTAAGTAGTTGAAAAACAGCAGAATAAGACTAAACGCCATGGCGGTTCGAAAACCATAGACTAATCGTGCGAGAACGTCGCGCCCACTGGTGTCAGTGCCTAACCAGTGTCGGCTAGAAGGGGGGTAAGGTGGGAAATTATCAAAATTAAGATCTGATTCTGTGGCCGAGAAAGGTACAGGAGGTAATAGTACCCAGCCTTCGCCAGACTCTGCCAGCTGATTTTTTAAGGCGCGATAATCGGTTTCAAAGGCTTGATCCTGGCCGAACTCCTTGCCTGCAATGATCCCCCCGTAACTGGGGAAGTGCAGGCTTCCTTGGTAACTGACGACGATAGCTCGGTTGCTAATTAATAACTCGGCAAAGCAACTCGCTATTAGTAGTAGGGTCAACAGGATCGCAGCATAGTAACCACGCTTAATTGCCTTAAAGCGCAGCCATTGACGGCGTGATTGGGGAGACAGTGTTAATAGTTTCATTCGAATCTCACCCTTGGATCGACAAGTGCAACGAAAAAGTCAGAAAGTATATTGCCAAGAAGAAATAGCAGTGCTGAGATTGCAAGGATGCCCATCACGACGGGGTAGTCACGCTCAAGTACGGATTCGTAACCGAGCAACCCCATACCGTCGATATTAAAAATGGCTTCAATTAAGAAGGAGCCTCCAAGCACCGCAGTGAGATTGCTGCCAAAGCCGGTGGCCAGCGGGATGAGGCTGTTACGCAAAGCATGACTGAGGATAGCCTGGCGATGCGAGACCCCTTTGGCGACGGCTGTGCGCACATAGTCCGCAGCGAGGTTATCCATTAAGGTGTTTTTGACGATTAAGGTAAGCTGAGCAAAGCTACCGGCGACATAGGCGATCAACGGCAACGTCGCATGAAACAGGATGTCTTTTAGCTGACCGAACCAACTTAGTTGGTCAAAGTTGTCACTGGTAAACCCACCAAGAGGGAAGATATCCCAGTGTGAGGCCAGTAGCGTGATTAAAGTGATGCCAACGACATAGCCGGGGATGGCGTAGCCGATAAAGACGATAATAGATGAGACGTTGTCCATGACGCTACGGTGTTTGATCGCCTTAACAATACCAAAAGGGATGCAGATGCCGTAGGTGATGATGAGTGTGGCGAAGGCATAAAATAATGAGACAGGTAACCGGTCTCGAATCAGATGCCAGACGGATTCATGGTAGCGCGTAGAAACGCCGAGATCGAAGCGAACTATATTGCCGAGCCATTCGGCGTAACTTACTAGAATAGGTTTGTCGAAACCATAATAAGCTTTTAGTTCGTTGAGTTGATCTTCAGACAGGCTGCTACCACTTGTCGTGTCGGAGCTGCTACTAGCACTTTCACTACTGGCCATGGCCTGTTGTTGAATCATACGCTCAATTGGGCCCCCGGGGACTGCACGGGTGATGGTAAATATCAGTAGTGTAATACCGATGAAGGTCGGCACGATCAAGAGTAATCGCCGAATAAAATAGCTAGTCATTTAAAGATGTTACCACCGCGATTGAAGAGGTTTATTGGCTAAACACTGTATTCGTATGCCTGTCGTTGAGCAAGTGACGAATGCTTATCTTTTGCTGTTTATGCCACACAAGTGTTGCTTAGCCTATAATTGACACTGGGCACAGTAGTTTAGAGTAATGGGCCTAGCTGTAAAAGGGTGAAGGTTTAGCATGACTAGAGGTGTAAGCGCTTGGACAAAGCGCCTGACAGAGCACGAACTACCGGTGTTAGGGGCTGTCATCGGTGATATCCATGAGTTGGCAACAGGCGTCGATTGTGACGCCAGTCAGTTGGCCGAGGTTATTCTTAAAGATGCGGCCCTTACTCAGCAAGTGTTGAGGGTTGCTAATAGTAGCCACTATAACCCCTCGCCGAACAACCGTATTAATACGATCAGCCGCGCCGTTGTCACGTTAGGTACAAGTGGTATTAAGGCTGTCTGTATCTCACTGATGATGATTGATAGCCTGCTCAAAGGGCAGCCTAGACAAAGGACGTTGACCTGTTTAGCGCGTGCTTTTCATGCAGCGGTACAAGCACGTCGCTTGTACGCACTGCGTACTGGCGGCAGTAACGAGGAGGTCTTTATCGCTGCTTTGTTGTTACATATTGGGGAGATTGGGTTTTGGACCTTTGGTGGTAATCAGGCCGATATGCTCGATAAGCAGCTAGACATCCCCGGTAGTGATTCAGGGGCGTTGATAGAGCTGGCGATAGGCACAAGTTTTGTCGAGCTCAGTCGCAACATGTGTGAACACTGGTCGTTGAGCGAGGTCGTTGCTCAGAGTATGGCGCCTTTGGAGCGTTCTAGCCCAATGGTTACTGCCGTGTTATTAGGCGACCGTATTAGTCACGCAGTAGAGCAAGGCTGGCAAACAAAAGCGGTGGCGCAGTTAAGCGAGAAGGCAAGCTTGTATTGTGGTGTGAAAATAAAAGAGATGCGCCAGCACCTACTATTAGCTGCCGATGAGGCTGCCTCTGTGGCGCTGACTTTTGGTGCCAATAAAATTTGCCATTTGATTCCTTCTTCGGTCAATGTGTTGAGTGAGTCGCCTCAGCATCGGCTGAAGCCGGATAGTAATTTACAGCTAGATATTCTTCGTGAGCTAGGAACGGTGATTGGTGGTAACACTGATATAAACACCATACTACAGATGGTGTTGGAGGGTATGCATCGGGGCGTAGGTCTCGAGCGGGTAGCGGTTTGCATGTTGAGCCATAAAAGCAAACAGGCCGTGTTATACGCAAAATTTGTGCTGGGTAACGTGACACCAAGTTGGCGTAAATCACTGATCTTTGCTGCTGATGCTGAGGCACAAAACCCACTCGCTCACTGCCTGGTACAGCGCGAAGTGATGCATATGAAATCTGTGATTGGGCCGCGTTGGAATTACTTGGCTTCAAAACGCTTTATCAAAGTAAAGGGATGTGGCGGCTGCGTGTTAGCGCCACTCTTCGTTGGTGAGCGAAATGTCGGGGTGTTTTATGCTGACCGAGGAGACCTTGGCGTGGAGGTTGATGCGGTGCAGGTCGAGCGTTTCACTCATTTTGCTCAACAGGCCAATATTGCATTGGCGCTGCTGAGTAAAAAACAGCGGCATTAACTCTAGTTTGAGGCTTGTACGTATAGTGTGAGATGCTGACCGGGCTGGATGTAAGCTTCCTTGCTGAGCGTGTTCCAGCGGACTATATCATTCACTTTAACGTTGAAGTTGCCGGCAATTCGAGCTAAGGAGTCCCCTCGCTTAACCTTGTAGCCAAGTTTCTGAGTTGAGTCCGCTGAGGGTGATAGCAACACAAGCTTTTTACCGACGCTGAGTGTGTCCCTTGTCCCCATGTTATTCCAGCTGGCAAGCTGCCTGATGTTGACGCCATTGCGCTTGGCGATGGTCCACAACGACTCGCCTGAGCGTACAGTATGATATCGCTTAGTCGTCGCAGTTTTGCTCTTGCTGGCGTAGTCACTGTTAGCGCCTAATGAAGTGCCATCATTGTTTAGTGGAATCATTAACAATTGGCCGACACGTATTAGGTTGCCATTGATTTTATTGACGGTTTGTAGTGTCTGTACGGTTGTTTGGTGCCTTTGTGCAATCAGGCCTAAGCTGTCGCCACTTCGTACCTTGTAGTGATCCCAGCTTACTCGCTTGCTAGGGTCAAGCTTTGCCAGCTCACGTTGAAAGTTGTCGACGTTGTCAATCGGTATCAGTAGCTCATGACGGCCGTGAGGATCGGTGGCCCAGCGGTTGAAGGCGGGGTTTAATTGGCGCAATTGCTTGTTAGGAAGCCCTGCCATTTTGGCGGCCTGGGAAATATCGATCTGGGAGCCGACATCAACGGCGACAAAGAAAGGGGTGTTATCAACTGGGGCTAAAGTAATGTTGTAGCGTTGCGGGTGGCTAAATATCTCCGCAAGTGCAAGCAATTTAGGTACATAGCGCTTAGTTTCCCTTGGTAGAGAAAGTGACCAGTAATCCGTAGGCTTGCCGGCAGCACGATTTCGCTTTATAGCACGGTCAACGGTTCCCATGCCTGAATTATACGCGGCTAATGCTAGCGGCCAGTCACCATCGTAGCGTTTTGTGAGCTCTTCGAAGTAACTGAGTGCGGCATCTGTCGATGAGATAATATCTCGGCGACCGTCGTACCACCAATCTTGTTTTAAGCCAAATATACGGCCTGTGTTAGGCATGAACTGCCACATACCAGAAGCCCTAGCGTAGGAGTGGGCAAATGGGTTGTATGCGCTTTCGATGACCGGTAAAAGAGCGAGCTCCATTGGCAGGCCCTTCTCTTCAATTCGATTGGCGATATGAAACAGATAGGGTGACGCTTTCTTGCTGATACGTTGGAGGCTGTGCGGTTTATGCTTGAAGGCCGCAATCTGAGCTTGTACTTCTGGGCGGTTGAGCTCTCGATCTAACTTAAAATTGTCACGAAGGCGCTGCCACACATCATCGTAGTAAACTGCTTGATAATCGTCTCCCTGTTGTTGCTCACTGGGGCGGCAATTATTCTTCGACTTAACGGTGTAACGACTCTGTTGCTCATCGAGTTTAAACTTTTCGTCTTTAACTGTTGTCAGATCGCTATTTTGTTTGATTGGACTACAGGCAATGAGAATAGTAATGCTCGAGCAAGTAAGTAGCCGAATAAAGGGGCGGCTAATGTTAGGCAATGTCTATAACTCCCAAAGCTGCAATGATGAAGCTTTTATTATTTATCCCATTGAAAATCAGGATTTTCTTAAGGCTAAAAGTGATTCTTAAGTTCTCGTATGGCGGCAAAAGTTGCCACGCTGTCGGCTATTTTAGCATCATTTGGCAGATTTGCCGCCTTAGTAATTTCTCTGATATGACAGCGAAGGAATGGGTTGCTGGCAAGTTCTTCGCCAATCGTGCTCGGAAGCGTTGATAGCTCTTGCCTGCGCAACTCCTCAGTTTCGGTTAAGCGTTGCTTTAGAATGTCATTATTAGGTTCTAACGTTAGTGCAAAGCGTAGGTTGCTTAAAGTGTACTCGTGAGCACAATAGACGCGGGTATCACTAGGTAAGTCTGCGAGCTTCTGCAATGAGTGGTACATCTGCTCACTGGTGCCTTCGAACACCCGCCCGCAGCCTCCGGCAAACAGGGTATCACCGGAGAAGAGAGCTTTAAGGTGGCGGCTGTAGTAGCAGACATGATCGAGGGTATGCCCCGGTACAGTGATAACATCAAATGTATGGCTGAGAATATTGATTGAGTCGCCGCTACTGACAGCCCGGTTCCCCTCTTGGTAAGGGCTGTTGGCTGGGTAGATGATATCGATAGCACCGTATTTTTCGCAGAGTGCTGCAATCCCCCCCACATGATCAAAGTGGTGGTGTGTGACTATAATCATCTTCAGCTGTAACTGATGCATCTCTAAATGCTCTATCACTGGCTCTGCATCACCTGGGTCGACGATGACGGCGCTGTTGGTGTCGTCGAGTAGCCAGATGTAATTATCGCTGTAGGCCTTTATTGCGCTGATATTTAACATAATTACTTGCTCTTTCGGGATGGCAGAGGCTGTCGTTTAGAAGGATCGATGGAATCATGGTCTACACATTAATGTTATATATTATGCTTAGGCATAGATTGGTGGATCCCACTCAATAATCTTGCCATTATAGCAACTTCTGGCCAAGTTTAAGGAGGTATTGTGAGCGGATATCGGTTTAGAGCCCCTAGGCCATCATTAGAACAAGCCCAGCCAGCATTACAGGCCTGGTATGAGAGTGTCTATGGCCAGCACATACTCTGTCAGGAGCAGGCGCTAGTCGGGGACTTGCTGCGGCAGAGCTACGGCAACATGTTGTTACAGTTAAGCACATACGGTAAGGCTGAGCTTTACAGCGAAAGTCGTGTGTCGGCTAATTATTCGCTCAGCTGTTTTCGTGAGGGGAGTCATGAGGGGCATATGGCTATCAGTGAGTTTGAGTCATTGCCAATAGCGACAGAGTCAATGGACGTTGTTGTCCTGCATCATGCTTTAGAGTTTTCTATGCACCCGCATCAAATTCTTCGAGAGGCACAACGTATTTTGCTGCCCCATGGCCGTATCATTGTTGTAGGAATCAACCCGCTCAGTATGTTGGGTCTGGAAAGCCGGCTTTTAGGTATAGGCCAATCAGTAAAGGCAAAGGCTGGTCCTATTTCGGTGTCACGATTAGATGATTGGTTGCACCTGTTAGGTTTTGGTGCACCCAAGTTACGTTACGATTGTTATGAGGCCCCTACCAACTTTAAGCGACTGCTTAATAGCTTTGTTTTTCTTGGGCAGCTAGCGGCAAGATTTCAGCTTCCTGGAGGAGGGGTCTATATAGTGGAGGCAGTCAAAGAGGTGCAGCGAATGACGCCTATTAAGCCTTCTTGGCGACGTTTTCAGCGAGGCTTTGATATTCCTGTAATGGGAGGGGTCGCGACCTCAAAAGCAGCGAAACAAAGTAGCCGTCGAACGAATAAAAGTTGTTGATATTTTTGTGGGGTAGTTTTTGAAAGATATTGTGATATTTACTGATGGTGCCTGTAAGGGTAATCCGGGGCCAGGGGGGTGGGGGGCGATGCTTCGCTATAAAAGTCATCAACTTGAAATCTGTGGCGGCGAAGCGAGTTCTACAAATAATCGTATGGAGCTGATGGCGGCGATTGAAGGCCTGACTGTGCTGAATGAAGCCTGTGTCGTTACTTTAACGACAGACTCTCAGTACGTACGCAAGGGGATTACCGAGTGGGTAAAAAACTGGAAGCGTAATGGCTGGAAGACAGCAGCTAAGCAGCCGGTTAAAAATGCTGATCTTTGGCAGCGGCTTGATGAGCAGGTACAGCGTCATCGTGTAGAATGGCGCTGGGTGAAAGGCCATAGTGGTCACCCTGACAACGAACTAGCCGACCGGCTAGCAAATCTCGGCATTGATAAAATAGGGCAGTAAAATATGCGGCAGGTGTTTTTAGATACAGAAACAACAGGGTTGGAGCCTGAACTTGGCCACCGTATTATTGAAATTGGTTGTATTGAAATGATCGATCGTCGGTTTACAGGGCGAGAATTTCACGTCTACATCAATCCTCGTCGTAAAGTTGACGAGGGTGCGGCACAAGTCCACGGCATTAGTGATGAGTTTCTTCTCGATAAGCCTTTCTTTGAAGACATAGTAGATGACTTTATGGCTTTTTTGGCAGGCCCGAATGGTGATGACAAGGCTGAACTACTTGCGCATAACTCCCCATTTGATATGAAGTTTATCAATCATGAATTGAAGCTTAATGGCTACCGCCATAAACCTATCGATGATAGTTGGAAGGTAACTAACACCTATGCCATGGAAGATATGGTCACTGGGATGAAGACAAATACAACGTTAGATCGACTGGTTAAGCGTTACGCAGAGTTCCCTTTCGACTATAAGTCATTACACGCCAACCCGGGTGCTAACGGTAGGGGTAAGCCACTAACGCTGTCAGAGTTAGCAACTGTACGTTCCCCTGATAACCACGGTGCGTTGCTCGATACCGAGATGCTAGCTTACGTCTATCTAGCGATTACAGGTGGGCAAGTAAAACTCGGCCTTTCGTCAGATGGTACTGCTTCAGGGCAGGTGACAGGAATCAGCCGATTAACGACCGCTGATGATTTACCTGTTTTGATGCCTACTAGTGAAGAGATTGAGTCGCATGAAGCGTATTTACGAAAATTAGATAAGAAGAGTGGCGGTAAGTGTGTCTGGTTTCAGAATTAACTTACAAGAATAAAAAAAGCCCCTGAAACTTAGTTCCAGGGGCTTTTTTCTTTGTCTACCAAGCCTCTATAGTAAATAGAGTACCGATAATGCGGCAACAGTACTCATTACGATGGTGTAGGGCAGGGCCATTATCACCATGCGTCCATACGATAACCTAAGAAGAGGCGCGATCGCAGAGGTTAACAAAAAGAGGAAGGCGGCTTGCCCGTTCGGTGTGGCGACACTTGGGATGTTGGTGCCAGTGTTAACCGCTACGGCAAGCGCATCAAAGTGCTCTCGGGTAATGGCGCCACTATCAAGCGCTGCTTTTACCTCGTTGATATAAACCGTTGCTACAAATACGTTATCACTAATAGCTGAAAGGAGGCCGTTGGCTGTGAAGAACATAATCGGTTGAATCGAGGGATCTAGCGAAAGCACATAATGAATAATGGGCTGGAATAGGTGTTGTTCATGAATGACGGCAACAATAGCAAAGAAAACAATCAAAAGTGCGGTAAACGGTAGGGCCTCTTCAAAGGCGCTACCAATTTGGTGTTCTTCTATGATGCCGTTGAAAGCCGTTAGTAATACAATGACGCTGAGACCAACGAGTCCAACCGGTGCCATATGTGTTGCCAAGGCGATAACAAGATAGACGGCAACGATTGCCTGAACGAAAAGCGCAGACTTATCACGAAGTGTTCTTTCTTTGGCCCTTACTTGCTCTCTCTCTACTAGAATGTTTCGTACAGATTCGGGCAGCTTTTGACCGTAACCAAATGACTTAGTAGCTTCAAGCGCTATAACCGTGACTATCCCAGAGATGAATACTGGGATGGTGACGGGGGCCATGACGAGAAAGAACTCGATGAAATTCCATGAGGCTTTTTCAGCTATTAATAGGTTTTGTGGTTCGCCGACAAGAGTACAAACACCTCCAAGTGCGGTACCAACTGCGCCGTGCATAAGTAAGCTGCGTAGGAAACTGCGGAACTGCTCGAGGTCTTGGCGGTAAAGGTCTGTGACCTCTGAGTCGTCATTGGGTTTGGCCCCGCCCGATGAGGCCACCTTGTGATAGACATTGTAGAAGCCAAAAGCAACGGTAATAAGAACGGCAATGACTGTGAGCGCATCAAGGAAAGCAGAGAGGAAGGCTGAGAGTAGGCAGAATAATAATGATATTGCTATTTTTGATCTGACACCGAGGATAATCTTGGTAAATACGAAGAGAAGCAGGCTTTGCATAAAGTAGATGCCTGCCACCATAAACATTAATAACATGATGACTTCAAAGTTACCTAAAGCCTCATGGTAAACAGCCTCTGGTGAAGCCATGCCAAGTACTATAGCTTCTATCGCTAGTAACCCGCCTGGTTGAAGAGGGTAGCACTTTAGCGCCATTGCTAAGGTGAATATAAACTCTCCTATTAACACCCAGCCAGTGACAAAGGGGCCGGCGGTCATTAAGAGGATTGGGTTAATAATCAACATGGTAACCATGCTGAGTTTGTACCACTGTGGTGCTTGCCCCAAGAAATTTCGGGTAAAAGCTTGGGTTAATGTGTAAGACATGACTTGTCCTTAGACTGTGAGCTCGTTTCGTTAGTAGGCTTTGGAAGTATAATAGGCTATATGGACGCTATATGGGAGGTACATCACCGCGCATTATGGGGGCTATTTGGGAGGTGCATCACTGCTCATTGAATCACCGTTTAGTACTACAGTTGTTGCGATTATCAAGAAACTGAGTGATTATGCCATGAGTTATCTGGGCGAAAGAAACTCCGAAAGGTAAGAAAGACTGTTTTATTGAGCTTAAACATTAAAATAAAGAACTATTTGAGGATGAAAAAGACCGTGTCATTTGCTATGCCGTTAAATATGAGTTCTGTTGCGCTGGTTCATGAAGAGACCCAAAGTAGGCTTGTGAGTACACTGTCTATACTCGAATCTTATTTACAGGATCGCAGTCAAGCTGAGCTTATAACTGAGCTGCACTCAGGGCTGGATCAACTGAGTGGGACCTTTATGATATTGCAGTTCCACGGTGCAACAGAGCTGGCGGCACTGCTAAAGGACGTGATTGGCCTTCTTGTTAAGGGGCAAGTCAAGCTTACTGAGTCTGTGTTAGCTTCGATTGGTCATGCTATCTTCGTTTTGCCTAAGTATGTTGATTATTGTATTAGCCAGGAGCATTGTTATCCGGTAGTGCTCAATGCATATATCAACCAACTTGCTATATCGGCTAAGCAGCCAATTCGCTGGGAGTACCAAAGCCTTAACCTTAACCTGTTAAGTATAAGTTGCGATGAGACGGCGCTCGATACCGCTGAGCAGAAAAAACTACAACGATTACATCATATGTATCAGGTTGGCTTGCTTGGGCTATATAAAGAGAAAAACCAGCAGCAGTACGGGCGTTTAATGGCTCATGTGTGTCAGCGAGTGCAGGCTATTGACTCTATGAAGGCTGCTCCCTGGCGGCTTTCTGAGCTTGTTTTGACGGCTGTTTCGAGTGGGAAGCTGAAACTCAATTACACTCGGCTACGTTTGTTTATGGCCCTCGACGGATATTTACGTCAATTATCGAAAGGTAAGGCTATCGAAGTCAGCCAAGAACATGCCAATGAGTTAGTTTATCTGCTTAGCGTTGTGGGCTCGAAGTCGACTGTTATAACTGAAATGTTGCGTCAGTGTGGCACTGTTAGGTTGGGTTGGGCTGATAGTGATTATGTTGAGCACTTCCACAACATTGTTGGTCCTGGCAGAGAGACAATTGCCGTTTTGTCTGTTTCTTTAAGAGAGGAACTGCTGCAGGCGCGCGACATTCTGGAGTTAGTTAGTCAAACAGGGGTGATGGATGAATGGCCGAGACTCTTGCAAATTATCACCAAGACAGAATCTATTCTTTCTTTCCTTGGTTTAAAAGATATGGCCAAGACTCTTCGTCGGCTGGTTAATGATTTAACGGCTTGTGGTGAAGGGGGAGGGGGCGATAGTGATTCCTTGTTAGAGGCTGCGAGTACCCTACTTTATATTGAAAGTGCAGTTTCAGTTTTGAAGTCGTTACCCAGTGAGGCTGAAGAGGCTAAAACCGTTAGCCAGGAAGGGCAAAATGATGTCATTGCAAATGTATTGCTACAGGAGGCTACTGAGATTGTAGTGAAAGAGGGCATCTCTTCGATGACACTGGCCAAGCGTGCAATAGCGAGCTACGTCGAGTCAGATTTTGATTATAGTCATGTAGCTAACTTGAGCAAAACACTGAGCGCGGTTGCTGGTTTTCTTAATATGTTGGAGTATGATGCAGCAGCGAGCGTGCTGGGTCAGTGTAATCGTTTTGTACTAAGTCTCGAGCATTCAGGTAATGATTGTGACGAAAGAAAAGTGCAGATCGAGATCTTGGCTGATGCGATGATTGGTGTGGAGTACTATATTGCAGAGTTGGCTGCAGGTGGGGCACCCAATCAAGATTTGCTAGTGATTGCTGAGCAGGGTGTCGCTGAATTATTCGAGGTTGAAGCATAATGAGTTTGACAATACAGCAATACTTGATACCAGTTTTGCTGCTTATTTTCGCATTGGTAGCCTTAGTCTATGCACTTCGGATGCTGTGGTTGAAGTCTTGGTTTATCGGCATGATGCGGGGCATGTTTGGTGTCGCATTATTGTTTGTCGTTGGAGGCCTGCTACTAACGGCTAAAGACCTCTTAACGTATAAGCATTTAGCAGGTGAACAGCTAGTCGCCACCTTAAGTTTTAATAAAAACCTTAATGGAAGTTACAATCTTGATCTAACAGATGCACAAGGAGACTCTAGGTCATACCTACTTTGGGGTGACCAATGGCAGCTCGATGCGAGGGTTGTCAAATGGAGTAATAATATCCCGTTAGCACCAATGTTTAGGCTAGAAAGGTTAAGTGGCAGATACTTTTCTATCGAGCAGGAGGTAAAAGCGCCTAAATCAGTATATGCTCTTGCCGATGATAACTATGGCGTTGATGTGGGGAGGCTAATTCAGCATTACTCGTCAAGCTTCCCTTATTTGGACGCCACATATGGCAGCGCCACGTATATGCCAAGCGTTGATGGCGCTCTTTTTGAGGTTTATATGGGCTCTACGGGGCTTATTACCCGCGCTATCAATGAGTCTGCGAAGCAGGCTGTAGGCAATTGGCAATAACTTTTAGCAAGTGAGTATGGAGTAAAAGTGATAGATTTTTTCTTAGAATATGGCCTTTTCCTATTGCAGGCAATCACCATTGTTGTTGCAATTGTTTTGACGGTTGCAGGGGTGGTCGCCGCCTCAAGTCGAACGCCCAAGGGTGAGGATGGCCAGATAGAAATAAAGTCCCTCAACGAGAAGTACGAAGGACTAAAAGAAGACTTGGATCTAGTACTGCTTAGTGATGACGAACTGAAACAGCAGGCTAAAGAGCTGAAAAAGAAGGCGAAAGAAGAGAAAAAAGCGCGGAAAAGCAACGAGGATGATGATAAGCCGCGAGTGTTTGTTTTGGACTTCGATGGTGATATAAAAGCCTCTGCTGTTGATACGTTGCGTGAGGAGATTAGCGCTGTCCTGCTTGTTGCAAAGGAAAGTGATGAGGTTGTCGTTCGATTGGAGAGCGGCGGCGGAATGGTTCATGCTTATGGGTTGGCGGCCTCGCAGCTAGCAAGGATAAAAAGTGCGGGCTTGAAGCTGACTGTCTGCGTTGACATGGTAGCGGCGAGCGGTGGTTATATGATGGCTTGTATCGCCGATCGAATTTTGGCTGCACCTTTTGCGGTTCTCGGCTCTATCGGTGTGGTTGCGCAGCTTCCTAACTTCCACCGTTTATTGAAGAAAAATGACGTTGATTACGAGACTTTTACCGCTGGTGAGTTTAAGCGAACTGTAACAATGTTCGGAGAGAATACTGAGCAGGGTAAAAGCAAGTTCACAGAAGAGTTAGAAGACACTCATGTGCTGTTTAAAGAGTTTGTGGCACAGAATCGACCTATTGTTGACATGGATAAAGTAGCTACAGGTGAGGCCTGGTTCGGTCTACGAGCATTAGAGCGCCATTTGGTTGACGAGCTGATGACTAGCGATGAGTTTCTAATGAATATCCGTAAGACGGCTGACGTCTTTAAGGTCGGCCTTGTCGAAAGAAAGACCTTGGTCGAGAAATTAGGCGTTGGGGTTCAACTCGGGGTCGTTGGTGCTGTTGAGAAAGTGGCGACACAGTGGATTAATAGCCGCTTTATGCGTTAGAGTGGCCTATACCTTATAATCTTCATAAAACACCTGTTTAATAAAAATAGGAATAACAGTCAGTGAGTCAGTATGAATAGAATTAGTGTACGCAAGCAATCTGGTTTCTCTCTCATTGAGATCATGGTTGTCGTAGTCATCATAAGTGTTCTAGCGGGTTTGATTGCACCAAATATCATTGGCAAAGCAGCTGAAGCGCGGGTGACGGCAGCCAAAGTTGATTTAAAGAGTATTGCTCAGTCTCTAGATGCCTATAAACTGGATAATTTTCATTACCCCAGTAGTGATCAAGGCCTGCAAGCGTTGATCACCCAGCCTGATGGCAGCCCATCAGCAAAAAATTGGCGTAAAGGTGGCTATATTCAGGGAAAGAATGTACCCAAAGACCCTTGGGGGCTTGAGTATCAGTATCTGTCGCCAGGTGTCGACGGTCCTTATGACTTATATTCGCTTGGCGCGGATGGCCGTGAGGGTGGTGAAGATGATAATGCAGACGTTTCTGTCTGGGATGAAAGTTAACGGCCATAACGCTACTGCGTAACGTAAAAAAGGCTCGACACATTTGTGTTGAGCCTTTTTTTTGTACGTATATAATTCTATAAGTGACTCTTGCAGGAGGTTGGGCTATCTGTGTAGGTATTCCGGTGTTGCTACAATGTGCATTGTTAAAGGCGGCTAAATTGTGAAGCGATTGAGTATCATTTATCACAGTCAAAGCGGTGCGGCGGAGTCGCTAGCGAAGGCTGCCTATCTTGGGGCGAAGCAAGAGGATTCGGTTGAAGTTGTATTGATACGTGCGATGGAGGCAGACAGCGTGCAGTTGAGCTCGAGTGATGGCGTGCTCTTTGTTACGCCGGAAAACTTTGGTGGCATGTCGGGCGGGCTTAAAGACTACTTTGTTAGAACCTACTATGTGCTTCTCGAACAGCAGCTCAACATACCGTATGCGCTCGCCGTTAGTGCGGGGAATGATGGTACGGGGGCAGTGCGAGAAGTTGAGCGGATTGCCCAAGGCTACCCTCTTAAGAAGGTTGCTGAGCCGGTGATTGTTCGTGGGCTGCCAGATGATGCAGGGTTAGAGGCTTGTAAAGAGCTAGGACAAACAATGGCGGTTGGTATGGCTTTCGGTATTTATTAGTGAGTGAGAATTGTTTGTCGGCAGATAAAGTTAAGATCGGCGCGGTGGTGTTGGCAGCAGGCCACTCTCGTCGTTTTGAAGGGAATAAGCTGCTGCTGCGGATGGAAGATGGGCGAACAATGCTTGAGGTTGTTGTCGGACATCTGTTGAGGTTGGACACCGTTGTTGCTGTAGTAGTTGCTAGAGCTAATTTAGAGCTTATTGATCTCTGTCAGCAGTTACAGGTTGAAACTATTTTTATTGAATCTATAGGTGAGACTGAGAAGCGTGATATGAGTGTCTCGGCGCGGGCTGCAGCTAATTATGCAATCGAACAGCGCTGGGTTGGTATGCTGTTGTGTCTTGCTGATATGCCGTTTATAGGCTCGGACACTTACCAAGAAATGATTCGTCAGAAAGGTTTGTCACGCGCGAGCTTTAAGGGGCGCCCGGGTCATCCGGTGTTCTTTCCTGCTGATTTACTGCCAGGTTTTTCGCAGCTGTCTGGCGATGTGGGGGCTAAGGCGATCCTCGATAGCAATGCTGATCAGCTGTCGTTAATTGATATGGACGATGCGGGCGTGTTGTTCGATATTGATACCAGGGAGCAGTGGGATGTTCTTATGAAGCGTTATGTTGTCGGCTGAGCAATTCGATAAAGGCCTTTGCAGCATTCGATAGGCTACGCTCTTGATGATAGATGTAACCGAGGTCACGACTAATATTGATGTCTGCTAGCGGTAATGGCTTGATCTCTTCGTCGAGCATGGATGCTGGTACCACGCTCCATCCTAGCCCTATAGATACCATCATTTTTATTGTTTCTAGGTAGTTGGTCGCCATGCTTGAGTTAAGTTTGAGCTGACGCTCGGCGAAGAGGCTGCTAACAATTTGTCCGGTGTAGGTGTTTAGACCGGGGAGGATCCCTCTGTGCTGACTAAGTTGTTCAAGCGTTATCTCTTCCTCATTAAACAGCGGGTGTTGCTGGTTGGCGACAAAGACAAGTCGGTCGGTCCATAGCTTGTGTTGTACGATGGGGGGCTGTGGTTTTGGTGAGAGGGTGATGATGGCAAGTTCTGCTTCTGCGTGCAGCACTTTCTCGTAGGCTTTTTCGGAGTCGATGAAGTCTATATCTAATACAACCTCCCGATATCGATCTGCATAAGATTGCAGCAAGGTTGGCATTCTATGCAGTCCTATGTGATGGCTAGTGGCAATATGTAGTAGTCCACCAACCTCGCCGGAAAGGTCTTGGATTTCTTGACCTGCTCGTTCCAGCTGGTCAAGTATCTTATTGGCATGTGGCAATAATACTCGGCCAGCCTCAGTTAATTGTACGCGCCGACCGACACGGTCGAACAGTTTGCACTCTAGTTGAGCCTCCAGCGCAGAGATGCGTTTGCTTATTGCCGGCTGAGTTAAGTGCAGCTGCTCTGCTGTTTCAGAGAACGACCCGGTTTTAGCAATCTCTGCAAAGGTTTTGAGTGCGAAGCTATCCATGATTGATTCTCGGCGTTCATGAAGAAAAGTTATGCTAAATATGAAAATTATGAATTTGTTTTATTTTAACTGAGCAGATAATATTCACAACAGTAAAAATGACTAAGTGAGTAGCTGCCTTATGCTGCTTAGCGTTATTGTTGATGATGTAAGCAGTGATGAATTTGTGTGGAGAGAGAGTGATGGCCGGTAAAACCCTTTATGACAAGTTATGGGATTCGCATATCGTTAAGGAGCGTGATGACGGTACAGCTCTCATTTATATTGATCGTCAGCTATTACACGAGGTGACTTCGCCGCAGGCTTTTGAAGGGCTAAGGCTTGCGGGGCGCAAACCGTGGCGTTTAGCGGCGAGTCTGGCAACACCTGATCACAACGTGCCGACGACTCTCGTTGAGCGTAAAAAGGGTTTAGAGGGTATAACGGACCCAGTCTCCCAGATACAAGTAAAGACCCTCGATGATAACTGCCGTGATTTCGGTATTGAGCAGTTTGGCATGACCGATGTACGCCAAGGGATCGTGCACGTAGTAGGTCCTGAGCAAGGAGCAACGCTTCCTGGTATGACCATTGTGTGTGGTGACTCCCATACAGCTACTCATGGTGCTTTGGGAGCTCTTGCCCACGGTATTGGCACCTCTGAGGTCGAGCACGTGCTCGCAACAGGTTGTTTAATTCAGAAAAAAATGAAAAACATGCTTGTGCGTGTCGACGGCCAGCTAGGTTCTGGTGTGACCCCGAAGGATGTCGTATTAGCCGTTATTGGCAAGATTGGTACTGCAGGCGGGAATGGCTGTGCCATTGAGTTCGGTGGCCAGGTCTTCAAAGATATGAGCATGGAAGGGCGAATGACAGTTTGCAACATGGCCATTGAGGCGGGCGCGAGGGTTGGAATGGTCGCTGTCGATCAGACTACGATTGATTATGTTAAAGGCCGCCCCTTTGCGCCAAAAGGTGAGTTATGGCAGAGGGCGTGCGAAGCCTGGTCAGATCTTGTCAGTGACACTGGTGCAGTCTTTGATGAACTTGTCGTACTTGATGGCGCGAAGATTCAGCCTCAGGTGACCTGGGGGACCTCGCCTGAGATGGTTTTGCCTGTTGACGGCAAGGTGCCTGCTATTGCAGACGGTAAAGATGATAGTGAAAGATCTGCGATCACACGCGCCCTCGAGTATATGGGCTTGACCGAAGGACAGTCTATTACAGATATTCAGTTGGATAGGGTCTTTATCGGTTCGTGTACTAACTCGAGAATAGAAGATCTTCGTGCGGCGGCAGAGGTGGTTGAGGGGCGCAAGGTTGCAGGCAACATCATCGAAGCACTGGTAGTGCCGGGCTCTGGTTTAGTGAAGGCACAGGCAGAAGAAGAAGGGTTGGATAAGATTTTCATAGCAGCAGGCCTAAAGTGGCGTGAGCCCGGCTGCTCTATGTGCTTGGCGATGAATGCCGATAAGCTAGGGCAGGGTGAACACTGTGCATCGACCTCAAACCGTAATTTCGAGGGGCGTCAAGGCTTTGGCGGGCGAACCCACTTAGTAAGCCCGCAAATGGCCGCAGCAGCTGCGGTCACCGGGCATTTTGTCGACGTTCGTGAGTTAATGGCGTAATTAAGGAATCTATCATGCAAGCATTTACAGTAGAGAAAGGTATCGTGGCGCCAATGGATCGCGCCAATATTGATACGGATATGATTATCCCTAAGCAGTTCCTTAAGTCGATTAAGCGTAGTGGTTTTGGTAAGAACCTTTTTGATGAGCTGCGTTATCTTGATGAGGGGCAGCCTGATCAAAGTTGTGAGGGGCGGCCTTTGAATACGGAGTTCGTTTTGAATCAGCCTCGTTATCAAGGTGCCCAGATACTTTTAGCACGAGCAAACTTTGGATGTGGATCTAGTCGTGAGCACGCTCCATGGGCGCTTGGTGACTACGGGTTTCGTGCGGTTATAGCCCCAAGTTTTGCTGATATATTTTTCAACAACTGCTTTAAAAACGGTATATTACCAATCATTCTAGATGCTGCTGTTGTTGATCGCTTGTTCCTCTATGTCGAGGCGAGCGAGGGGGCGCAGCTGGCGATCGATCTAGAGCGAAAAATCGTCGCACTGGATAATGGCGAAGAGATAGCCTTTGAGGTCGATGACTTTCGTCGCCATTGCTTACTTAATGGGCTCGATGACATAGGTTTGACGCTTCAAGATAGCGATCTAATCAAAGACTTTGAGTCAAAGTCGCAGCAGCAATCACCTTGGTTGTTCCGTTAAGCAGAATGTACAGTAATTAGTCGGCGCGCATGGTGTGCTGACCATCTAATCAATAGTGAGTGATATATGTCTTCTAAAATTCTAGTGTTGGCGGGTGATGGCATTGGCCCAGAGATCATGGCCGAGGCAACTAAGGTGCTGAGCTTTGTTGATAATAAGTTTGGGTTAGACCTTCATGTTGATGAAGCGCTGGTGGGCGGGGCGGCTATCGATGCTGAAGGTTCTGCCTTGCCAGAGCGTACTTTCGAGCTCGCGAAAGCAGCTGATGCTATTTTGCTTGGTGCTGTCGGCGGCCCAAAGTGGGATAACCTTCCGCCAGCTGAACGACCAGAAAAAGGCGGTTTGCTGAAAATTCGCGCAGAGTTAGATCTGTTTGGTAATCTTCGCCCAGCTATTCTTTATCCTCAGCTTGCTGATGCTTCAAGCTTGAAGCCAGAAGTCGTTTCGGGTCTCGATATTCTGATCGTTCGAGAGCTCACGGGGGGTATTTATTTCGGTGGGCCTCGAGGTATTCGTACGCTGGATTCCGGTGAGCGTGAGGGCTTCAACACTTATGTTTATAGTGAGTCAGAGATTGTGCGGATCGGTCGTCAGGCTTTTGAGGCCGCGCGCAAGCGTGGCGGTCGTCTGTGTAGCGTCGATAAGGCGAATGTACTTGAAGTGACGATGTTGTGGCGTGAGGTGATGGAGGAGCTTTCTAAGGACTATCCGGATGTCGAACTTAGCCATATGTATGTTGATAACGCGGCAATGCAGTTGGTTCGAGCGCCGAAGCAGTTTGATGTCATTGTCACCGGTAATATGTTTGGCGATATTCTTTCTGATGCGGCCGCGATGCTGACGGGCTCGATAGGGATGTTGCCTTCCGCCTCTTTAGACATTAATGGTCGAGGAATGTATGAGCCTTGTCACGGCAGCGCGCCTGATATTGCCGGCCAAGGTAAGGCCAATCCGTTGGCTACCATCTTGTCAGTTGCGATGATGTTGCGTTACTCGTTGGCACAGATAGAAGCAGCTGACTTTATTGAAAGGGCCGTCGAGAAGGTACTGGACAAGGGTTATCGTACCGGTGATATTTTCTCCGAGGGCTGCAAGCTTGTATCAACTTCTGAGATGGGTGATGCCGTTCTGGCAGCGTTAACTGCACAATAATAAGTGTCCGTATAAAATAAAAGGCCGCGATCGAGGATGGCGGCTCCCCGTAACGGGGAGATGGAGGATGTATGAAGAAAGTAGGTTTTGTCGGTTGGCGTGGCATGGTGGGCTCTGTTTTGATGGGGCGTATGCTTGAGGAGGGTGACTTCTCAGATATTGAGCCTGTCTTCTTCACGACCAGTAATGTAGGTGGCCAGGGGCCTGATGTAGGTAAGGCCGCACCAGAGCTAAAGGACGCGACTGATATCGATGAGTTATATCGCATGGATGTCATCGTCTCTTGCCAAGGAGGCGATTATACCAAGCAAGTCTTTGCGCCATTGCGTTCAATGGGGTGGGATGGCTATTGGGTTGATGCAGCTTCTTCTTTGCGCATGGATGAGTCCGCCATTATCGTCCTCGATCCTGTCAATGATGATGTTATTCGCGAGGGCTTAAAAGACGGCGTAAAGAACTTTATCGGCGGCAATTGCACTGTTAGCTTGATGTTGATGGCGATAGGCGGCTTGCTTAGAGAAGGTCTCGTCGAATGGGTGAGCGCGCAAACTTATCAGGCGGCATCGGGCGCTGGCGCTCAGAATATGCGCGAGCTGATAACTCAAATGGGTTGTATTCGTGATGCCGTGGCTGAGCCGTTAGCTGATAGTCGTTCAGCCATACTCGATATTGATGCTAAAGTTGCTGAAACTATGCGAGCGGAAGGCTTCCCTACCGATAATTTTGCTCATCCACTGGCCGGCTCTTTATTGCCATGGATTGATGTGGCGGTTGATGACGGTCAGAGTAAAGAAGAGTGGAAAGGACAGGTCGAGACCAACAAAATCTTGGGACTTAGCGACTCGCCTATTGCAATCGATGGAAACTGCGTTCGCATTGGTGCGATGCGTTGCCATAGTCAAGCATTGACGATTAAACTCAAGAAGGATATCCCCCTCGAAGAGATTGAATCCATTATTGCGTCGGCGAATGACTGGGTTAAAGTTGTGCCCAATCTACGCGAAGAAACGCTTCTTGACCTGACACCTACAGCTGTTACTGGTAACCTAACGATACCGGTTGGCCGCTTGCGCAAGATGAAGATGGGCGGGGAGTATCTGTCGGCGTTTACAGTCGGTGATCAATTGCTCTGGGGGGCTGCTGAGCCGTTACGTCGAATGCTTAGGATATTGATGCAGAATCAATAGTATTGCAAAGGCGTCCAGCGTGCTGAGACGCCTTTTTTGTTGCTAGCCTTGCCGTCTCCAACTGGTTGTGATGTGATGTGGCGAGTCAAGTGTTCTATTTCTCGACGATTAAGTCATTGGCTTGATGTTTGTGAATTCGCTCTGAAATATGAGTTAAAGTTCCACGAGAAAGTGTTAACTGGGCGGCATATATTGCTAAAACACATAAGATAATGAATACTAACAAAAGTTAGGCGGTAGTAATTCTAAAGCTATGAGGTGATACCCAGTGCATAACTGGACGCTGCTTTGTATTAAAGTTGGTAAAAAGGCCGCAAGTAATAGGGTCGATTATGATGAAGGATGGTTGGGGCTATGGTTCGCAAGTTAGCAGGCGCGTTATTAACTCTTAGTGTGTTAGATGCAAAAGTCGCGTATTCGCTGGGTTTAGGGGAGTTACAGCTTAACTCGTCGTTAAATCAGCCGCTTGAAGCGCAAATTCAATTGCTTAATGTGGGGGAGTTAGACTCCAGCCAGATTCATATTAATTTAGCCAATGAGAATGATTTCAATCGTGCAGGTGTCGAGCGTGTCTTCTTCCTGACTGACCTTCGCTTCAGGGTCGAAGTAGATGGGCGTGGTGGTGGTACCTTATTTATATCCAGCCATAAGTTGGTTCGAGAGCCTTTTGTTAATTTTTTGATCGAAACGCGCTGGCCCACGGGGCGGTTGCTTCGTGAGTATACTGTTCTCATTGATTTGCCAGTATATAGTGATACGCAATCAGTCACTCAAATTAAGCCTGCTGAGCAAGCGCTAAGCAAGACTGCAACGCAATCGAGTGAAACGGTTATTCAGCGTGCTCAATCACAAGTGAAGCTCGCTAAATCGACCCCAAGTGACTTATCAAGCAAGCCGACACCTGTCGCTGTTACGCAAGCAGTGGCTGCCGTTCAAGGTGATTTTGGACCGACAGTGGAGCACGACACCCTCTGGGCCATCGCACAACGAGCGAGACCGAGTAGTGATGTCACTATTCAGCAAACCATGCTGGCGATTCAGCAAGCAAACCCAGATGCGTTTCTCAACGGCAATATCAATCGCCTTAAGACCGGTCAGGTGCTAAAAATACCTTCGATAGCTGATATTAAGCGCCGCTCAAGAGAGCAGGCAGTCAGAGAGGTTGAGGCGCAAAATAATCAGCGTGAAACTTCGGTGAATGATCGTGTCATCGAGGCCGCTAACGTTGACTCCGAGCTAGATCACGTCGCAAGGCAGAAAGAGACGGCACAATTAAGGCTAACGACACCATCAGCCGGCGGTGATGGTGTGTTAGCCGAGGGCGACTCTGATGCCGGGGCGGCAGTATTGGCTGCCCAAGAAAATTTATCCAAGCTTGAGCGTGAGAACGGTGAGCTGAAGTCTCGCTTGCAAGATATGGATGGTCAAATCGATGATTTACAGAAAATCATCGAGCTTCAAAATAGCCGTTTAGAGCGGCTACAAGCGCAAGCCGCTAAGGCTAATGAGGCGACCGCTGAAAGTGTAGAGAGCGATCCTGAGGTCTTAGAGGGCCCTGGCGTTGAGGTCGACCAGGCTAATAACGCTGTAGATATTGAGTCTGGCGCAGCGGAGTCTGATCAAGAAAATCAAATTAATGAGGCAGCCCTTGATGCGTTGCCTGCATCAGGTGAAGGGCCATCATCAGAAGTGGCGGTGGTAGCAGAGTCAACTGCTAAACCAGATGTCGTTGAAAAGCCTACAGAGCACGTATTATCTACACGTGTGGTAGAGAGTGACGATTCCTTTGTCGATGAGTTTACTTCCAACCCTCTCTACTGGGGAGCAGCTGGTGGTATCCTGTTATTACTAATTGTTGGGCTGGTAGCGCGACGACGTAGAAATGAAGATGAAGACGACTTCGATGAAGGCTCAGAGCTAATTGCAGCTGATACTGAAGATCATGACCCTGTCGATATCGGTACCGAGGTAGAGCAAACTGAAGCAGCTGTAGAAGATTCAGACCTAAGTGAGAGCTCGCTAGCAGACAGCGAAGTTGCTGAATCATCGGTTGTTGATGAGATCGAGAACTATACCCAGGATGATCTAGCGCTGCAGGCAGATGACGAGTCTTTGCTGCTTGATGAGCAGGCTGGTGATACTCCTGAGCCGCAGGTTGTTGACGAGGTTGTATCAGAAACAGAGGTGGCACGAAGCGAGGATGTTGTCGGTGAGGCAGACGTCTATATTGCCTATGGTAGATTTGATAAAGCGGTAGAAATACTCGATGCAGGTTTGGCTTCACAGCCAAATGATGAAGCCTTACATTTAAAAAAGATGGAAGTTCTTGCGCAAGCTAATGAGCGCCAGTCTTTTGTCAATCATTACTCCGTTATGTCGGGTGTACTAGGAGCTGCGGCACTTCATCAGGCTAAAGATATGTTGTCCGGTGTTCCTGATGGTGCTGACTGGTTGGCAGAAATAGCCAGTGGTGATGCAGGTGATCTAAGCGATGTTAATGAAGAGGTCTCAAGTATTGCAGACACTGAGATTACCTTAGACCTAGATGAAGCTTCAGATGATGAGATCCTGCAGCCTGTCGAGTCTTTGGTCGACGAAGAGTTTGCGCTTGATCTTGACCTTGATGTGGACCTTGATGAAAAGCCTGCAGTTGACGTTATTGATGAACTTGACCAGGGTGATTCAGCAAGGGAAGCGCTAGATGAACTCTCGCTTGACGAGTTATCGCTTGATGACTTTGATATCGATACATTGTCAGATGATGAGCTTTCACTATCTGCCGACCAGCTTGAAGACGAGATCACAACCTCATTAAGTGCAGCAGAAACTGCACGTGTTAATAATACTGAGGTTCAGCTCGATAGTAGTGGGGGCGGCGAAGATAATGCTTCATCTGCGGTTGAACTCGAGGGTATTGATGAACTCGATATTGATCTGTCAGATGATGATTTTGCATTAATGGCAGGCTTCGATGATAGTGAATTAACCAATCTTGATGATAGTGATCTTAGTGACTTAGATGAGCTAACACTTGACGACGATCTTAATGAGAGCGTCGTTCAGGGTGCGCCGACTGTTAATGAGCTTGAGTTGTCGGAGGTTGTTGAGCAAGCGCAGTCTAACTCAGATTTCGAGGTTTCTGATGAGCTGGATCTAGCAGGTTCTGAGTTAGATTTAGGTGATTTTGACCTTGATGACGCTGAACTAGGTGGATTGGATTTGGCGGGATCAGATCTAGATTTAGGCGAGTTAGATATAGAAGGGCTTGAGGATGTTGCTAGCTCAGCAGGCTCGTCTTCTGGCGTTGAATTGTCAATTGATGATCTTGACCTTGATGATGACCTGATGGTGATGCCTGAAGGTGATGATTTGCTCGAAGGAGAAGATGCTGATGATGAAGTGGCGACAAAGCTTGATCTAGCAAGAGCCTATATCGATATGGGTGACGACGATGGTGCTCGTGATATACTTGACGAAGTTGTCCTAGAGGGGGATGACACTCAGCGCCAACAGGCCGATGAGTTAATTGCAAGTATCAGTTGATGGTTGAATGACAGAAGTAAGTAGTATCGCTTTACCCCAACGCCCAGTCCGACGTGTCGCACTGGGCGTTGAGTATGATGGCAGTCAATATCATGGCTGGCAGATTCAGCGAAAACCCCCGGTGCCTACCGTTCAGGCCGAACTCGAGCAAGCGCTAGAAAAGATCGCTAATCATCCCGTCAGCGTCGTCTGTGCTGGCCGAACAGATGCAGGTGTTCATGGCACCTGTCAAGTCGTTCACTTCGAAACGACGGTGGATCGACCTTATAAAGCATGGATACGTGGTACGAATACTCAAATGGACCCCTCCGTACGTGTTGTCTGGGCTAAAGATGTTGCCGATGACTTTCATGCGCGCTTTTCGGCCACAGCACGTCGCTATCGTTATGTTATTGCCAATACAGCGGTTCAGCCTGGTATTTTTCACAAGGGTCTAACCTGGCATGCATTTCCGCTGGATGCTGAACGCATGCATCGAGCAGCTCAATACCTTGTTGGGGAACAGGACTTTACATCGTTCAGGGCGCTAGCATGCCAGTCAAATACTCCTTTTAGAGAGGTGAAGAAAGTACAGGTCTCACGCAGGGGGGACTTAGTCATCGTCGATATTCAGGCGAACGCATTTCTATTACATATGGTACGTAATATTGTTGGAAGTTTACTCTTTGTAGGCGACGGCCGACGTGAGCCTGAGTGGATAGAGTCTCTAATGGCTTTAAAAGATCGCAGTCAAGCTGCTGCGACCGCTGCTCCGAACGGCCTCTACCTGGTGGCTGTCGATTATCCCGCCGCCTACGAGATCCCTGAACACCCCCTAGGTCCATGTTTTTTTGTTGATTAAGATGTCTTAATGCCTATGAATAGGCTCTGTGAGTGAGACATGGAGTAATTTCATCTGTTAGACTGTTGACCATTAAAAACAGCCCTGAGATGTACTTATAAGCGTGAAGAGTGTCAATTTGATAACGAGAGTAAAAGTTTGCGGGATTACTTCTGTAGAAGACGCCATCCAGGCGGTAAGTTGCGGTGTTCACGCTATTGGTCTCGTTTTTTATGATAAGAGCCCACGTCATGTGAGTATTCAACAAGCGCGGGAAATTGCACAAGCCCTTCCTCCTTTTGTTAGCTGCGTTGGCTTGTTTGTTGATGCACCTGCTGACTATGTGGAGGCGGTTTTAAGTAAGGTAAAGCTTACATGTCTGCAGTTTCACGGAGATGAATCAGCGGATTACTGCGCTCAGTTTGATCGTCCTTGGATAAAGGGCATCCGGATGCGCGAAGGCATTGATTTGGATGCTGAATTCTCTCGTTACGCAGAGGCCTCTGGATGGCTTCTTGATGCCTACAAAAAAGGTGTGCCTGGGGGTACAGGAGAGCGCTTTGACTGGCATCTTGTTCCGCCTGAATTCGCTTCACGTATCATCCTAGCTGGAGGTTTAACCCCAGCAAACGTAACCAAAGCGATTACACATGCTAGACCGTATGCGGTTGACGTCAGTGGGGGGGTTGAAGCCGCACCTGGCCGTAAAGATCATGATAAGATTAGTGCCTTTTGTGGCGAGGTTGCCGGCGCTACTTCAGAGATAAAGAGTGAGCAATAATGATGACAAAAGAAGATAATACAACGATCCGAAATATGCCTGACAGCAATGGCCGTTACGGTGTCTATGGTGGCCGTTTCGTCTCTGAAACATTGATGTCTGCCCTGCACGACCTCGAACAGATGTATAACAAGCTTTCTGCAGACCCTGCCTTTCAAGCTGAATTTGATCACGACTTAGCTCATTATGTTGGTCGTCCGTCACCGCTGTATCACGCGCAGAGATTAAGTAAGGAGACGGGTGGGGCGCAAATATACCTTAAGCGTGAAGACCTTAACCATACTGGTGCGCATAAGATTAACAATACTATCGGCCAGGCATTGCTTGCTAAATATAGTGGTAAGAAGCGTGTTATTGCTGAAACTGGCGCAGGGCAGCATGGTGTTGCAACTGCTACTATCGCTGCACGTCTTGGGCTTGAGTGTCAGGTCTTCATGGGTGAGGAAGATATCCAGCGCCAGGCGATGAATGTTTATCGAATGAAGTTGCTAGGCGCCAAAGTGACTCCCGTGACCTCTGGTTCACGCACTCTTAAAGATGCGATGAATGAAGCGATGCGTGATTGGGTTACCAATGTCGATGATACCTTTTATATTATCGGTACTGCGGCAGGGCCGCATCCTTACCCTCAGTTGGTTCGGGACTTTCAGTGTGTTATTGGTAGAGAGGCACGGGAGCAAATTTTACAACAGGCCGACCGTCTACCAGACGCTATCGTTGCCTGTGTTGGCGGTGGATCCAATGCGATTGGTTTATTTCACCCTTTCCTCGATGATAAGGATGTTGCTATTTACGGCGTTGAGGCTGGTGGTTTGGGCCTTGAAACAGGTAAACATGCGGCGCCGTTATCCGACGGGCGCCCTGGTATTTTGCACGGCAATCGCACTTATCTGATGGAAGATGACAACGGTCAAATTATCCATACTCACTCAGTTTCGGCAGGGCTTGACTACCCTGGTGTTGGTCCCGAACACTCGTGGTTGAAGGATATAGGTCGTGCTAACTATGTTAGCATCACCGACGATGAAGCTCTGGCAGGTTTCCGCCAATTAACCCAAGTGGAGGGTATTATACCCGCGCTTGAGTCGAGCCATGCTATAGCTTACGCCACTAAATTAGCTGCAACGATGAGCAGTGATCAGATTGTTATTGTTAATTTGTCAGGAAGAGGTGATAAAGATATCCATACTGTCGCTGCCATTGACGGTCTTTCAATCTAATTCTCTGACATGAAAACAATATTATAGAGGTAGCATACGTGAACCGTTTAACCAAAAAATGGGCTCAACTGAAACAGGATGGCCGTAAGGCACTTATACCCTATATTGTAGCGGGAGACCCGAATCCCGACTTTACTGTCGGCGCAATGCTCGAGCTGGTGGCAGCGGGCGCTGATATTCTAGAGCTTGGCGTACCTTTCTCTGACCCGATGGCAGAAGGCCCAACGATTGCCCTCGCGCATGAAAGGGCTTTGGAACATAATGTTAGTTTAACTAGCGTGTTAGATATGGTGTCGGAGTTCCGCAAGAGCGATGATGTGACGCCTGTTATTTTAATGGGGTATGCCAACCCTGTTGAGATTGTGGGCTATGAAGAGTTTGCCAATCGTGCAGCCGATGCCGGTGTTGATGGCTTGCTTACAGTTGATATGCCGCCTGAAGAAGCAACGGCTCTTGATAGTGAGCTTAAGAAGCACGATATTGATAACATATTCTTGTTGTCGCCGACGACGACAGATGATCGTGCAGCCAATATCTGCCAAGCCGCAAGCGGATACCTTTACTATGTTTCTCTCAAAGGGGTAACTGGTGCCGCTAATCTCGATATCGCCGAGGTTCGTGAGCGAGTCGAACGTCTACGGGGTATGACTGATTTGCCGATTACTGTCGGCTTTGGTATTAAAGATGATGCCTCAGCTTCTGCCATCGCTACAGTCAGTGATGGTGCTGTAGTCGGTAGTGCGTTAGTACAACGTATTGCTGATGCGTCTTCGAAGTATGATAATGCAGCTCTTGCAAAGTATGGTGCTGAATTGATCGGCTCCATGCGCATAGCAATGGACAGCTAGAAACCGTGATGTTGTTCGTGCCGGTTCAGCTGGTAGAAAACTATTTATTGATTGAACTCCCCTTAGTTAATGGGGCAAGGAATACAGAATATTATGAGTTGGCTAGATAAAATTTTACCGTCCATGGGACGTAGCGAACAAAGTGATGATCGTAATAGCGTACCAGAAGGTCTCTGGAAGAGCTGTGTCAAATGTGACGCAGTATTATACCGTCCGGAGCTCGAACGTGCTCTCGACGTGTGCCCTAAGTGCGACCACCATATGCGTGTCGGAGCACGACGTAGGCTTGAGATATTCCTTGATGAGGGTGAAAAAGAGGAGTTGGCTAAAGAAGTACAGCCGATCGATCGCCTGAAGTTTAAAGATCTTAAAAAGTACAAGGATCGCCTTTCTGCAGCACAAAAGGCAACAGGGGAAGATGACGCCCTTGTGGCTATGAAAGGCACACTTAAAGGCATGCCGGTTGTTGCTGTCGCCTTTGAGTTCAACTTTCACGGTGGCTCAATGGGCTACGTTGTCGGTGAACGCTTTACTCGAGCCGCTAATGTGGCACTAGCTGAAGGTATTCCGTTTATTTGCTATTCGGCAACTGGCGGGGCCCGTATGCAAGAGGCTTTAATCTCTCTAATGCAGATGGCTAAAACCAGTGCTGTTATTCGTCGTCTTCGCAAGGCAGGTGTTCCATATATCTCTGTTATGACCGACCCAACATACGGTGGTGTATCGGCAAGTCTTGCTCTGTTGGGAGATATCAACGTAGCAGAACCCAATGCACGCGCCGGTTTTGCTGGGCCAAATATTATCGAGCAGACAATTCGTCAGAAACTGCCTGAAGGCTTTCAGCGAAGTGAGTTCCTGATGGAGCATGGCGCGATCGATTTGATAATCCCTCGCTACGAGATGCGCGATAAGCTTTATTCTGTTTTGTCTAAGTTAACTCACCAGACTGCAGCGTAATTGCAGTGTGAGCGAATAGTTTGCTACGTCATGAGTAAGGAGCGGTAGTTGTTAGTGACAGTTGATGACTGGTTGGAGCAGATTGAACGAATGCATCCGGCTGAGATCGAGATGGGGCTAGCACGCATCTCAGAAGTTGCCGAGCGCCTCTCCCTGCTCAGTCCGGTTGCCAAAGTGGTAACGGTGGCAGGCACCAACGGCAAAGGCTCGACCGTCGCCACACTCGAAGCGTTACTGCTCGCAGCAGATGTTAGCGTGGGGGTGAATACTTCACCCCACTTACTCAAATTTAACGAACGCATAAGGGTCGACGGCAATCAGATTTCTGATAATGAGTTGGTCCGTGCATTTCAGCAGATTGATGATGCGCGTGCTGAGATTGATCTCACTTTCTTTGAGTTTACTACGCTGGCAGCCCTACAATGTTTTGCCTGGGCTGGTGTTAATGTGGTGATTTTGGAGGTTGGTCTAGGTGGTAGACTTGATGCCTGCAATATAATCGACGCCGATATCGCGGTGGTTACGAATATTGCGGTGGATCATGAGTCTTGGCTTGGCTCTGATAGAGAAACGATCGCCCCTGAGAAGGCCGGTGTTTGCCGTGCTGGAAAGCCTGTTGTTTGTGCTGATCCTTTGCCCCCAAAAAGTTTACTCGCTAGTTTTGACAATATTGGGGCAACCCCTTATTGGATTGGTAACGACTTTGGTTTTTCAGGCCAGCAATTTCATTGGCGACAACCGAGCGGTAGCACTGAATCAATCTCTGTTGGTAATGTTCCCTTGAGCAACGAGGCGTTGGCAACAGCCCTGCAAGTTATTGCATTGAGCGATCTACCTCTCCCAAAAGACGTACCTTCAGTTGTAGAGAAGATACAGTTAGCGGGGCGCTTTCAGCGCATCCAATATCAAGGGCGATCATTGCTTCTAGATGTGGCGCACAACCCCGCATCTGCTTTACGTCTTACTGAAAGAGTCGGAAGAGAGTTTGGCGGCCGAGTTAATGTGCTTTTTGGTAGCATGGCCGATAAAGATATTAATGGTGTTATTAAAGCGTTAACGCCCATGGTCAACGGAGCATGGTTTGTTTCAGGCCTCAAAGTAGATCGAGCGATCCCCCCCGAGATGTTGGCCGAGCACTTTTATGCACTTGATATTAAGTCAGTTAGTGTCAATAAGTCGGTGGCGCAAGCGTTAGCTCGGGCGATGTCTATACTGAGTGATGACGATTTGTTGGTTGTTTGTGGCTCTTTTTTCACGGTCTCAGAGACCCTTTCAATATTAATACGTAAGGGGGGCATCGATGGGTAAGCAGATGAAGCAGCGCATCATAGGCGCTGTCATACTCATTCTCTTGGCGATCATTTTTCTGCCGATGATGCTAACACCAAAGCAATTGGCTCAAACTGATGAGCTTAAAAGAGAAATAAATCAACCCAAGCTTGAAACTTTTGTTATCGAGAATCCCAATAAAGTCCGTGACGTTAAAGAGGTTGGAGAATACCAGCGTCAGCTTGTTGAGCAGGTAGTAACAGAGGTTGACCAGCCTATCGTAGATGACGTTGTTAGCCCGGTACCAGTAGTCGATGACGAAGCTGAGGCTAGACTTAAAGAGAAGCAGCACCTTCGAGAGATAGAGCGTCAACAGAAAAAGCTCGAAGAGAAGCAGCCGGTGCTTGATGAGCAGGGTTTGCCTGTTGCTTGGTCGGTACAAGTAGCCAGTTTTAGTTCTAAAACAAATGCTGCAGCGATCACTGATAAGCTTAAGGCTAGTGAGTTTCATGCGTATATTAAGCAGGGCTCATACAACAACAAGCCTATATGGCGTGTGTTTATCGGCCCTATGAGTAATAAGGCTGCCGCCATGTCAGAGACAAAGAGACTTGCAGAAACACACCGTCTAAGTGGTCTTGTGGTTAGGTTTGTACCGTAATAGCTAGCTCTGCTAACGTATATGTTGCTACAATCCGCCGCAAATTACTCGTTCAATTAATTACTTGAGTTACATCCTATATGAATATTGCTGATTGGGTGATTGTTTCGACACTGGTTCTTTCATGTGTTATCAGCTTGTGGCGCGGTTTTGTTAAAGAGGCGCTCTCACTAGTCGTGTGGGTAGCCGCCTTTTTTGTTGCCATGACATTTGGCGATAGGATGAATGCCTTCCTTGTAGACTCCATTTCAACACCTTCTCTGCGGCAGATGGCTTCTTTTGGTCTACTGTTTGTCATTACTCTCGTTATCGGCACATTAATCAATCATCTCGTGGCTGCCGTCGTACGTATGACGGGGCTCAGTGGAACAGATCGGCTGCTTGGCACTGTTTTCGGAGCTGCCAGAGGCGTTATCTTAGTACTTGCCATCCTTATATTGGCTCCCCCTATACTTGGCATTGATCAGGATAGCTGGTGGAAGCAATCATTGTTAATCCCCAAGTTTCTTATGCTAGAAGATTGGGCTAGAGAGATGGGGAGCATGGTCTTTGGCTGGCTTACTAGCATCTTCGGTACTAGCAGTGCCTAGTATGTTGACACTCAGTGTATAATGTCGCCTTCAAACAATGTATTTTCAACACTCCTAGTATTAGCTAGGTGTATTAATCGCTATTTTAGAATGGGCTGGAGCTTAATCGCATGTGTGGAATAGTGGGCGTAGTCGCCAAAAGTAACGTAAACCAGGCGCTTTTTGATGCCTTGACAGTGCTGCAACACCGTGGTCAAGATGCTGCAGGCATGGTGACTTGTGATAATAGTTCTCTGCATCAGCGCAAGGGCAATGGTCTTGTTCGTGATGTGTTTAGAACACGCCATATGACACGCTTGGTTGGCACTATGGGTATCGCCCATATTCGCTATCCAACCGCAGGAGGTTCAAGTCCTGCACTTGCACAGCCCTTTTATGTCAACTCGCCTTATGGCATTAGTCTGGCGCACAATGGCAATCTGACGAATGCTGAGCAACTCAGCAAAGAGGTCTTTAAGACAGATCTTCGTCATATGAACACAGACTCAGATTCCGAAGTCTTGCTCAATGTCTTTGCCCATGAAATGCAGGTACTTGGAAAGTTAAACCCTTGTGCAGACGATGTTTTCACTGCAGTAAAGCGTGTACACCAACGTTGTCGTGGCGCTTACGCCGTTGTGGCGATGATTGCTAATCGCGGTATGGTCGCTTTTCGTGACCGCTTTGGTATCCGCCCTCTAGTGATTGGTCAGCGTAAGACTGATAGCGGCACTGAATACATGGTGGCTTCTGAGTCGGTTGCGATTGATGTGTTGGGCTTTGAGGTCATGCGTGATGTCGCGCCAGGAGAGGCAGTATACATTGATATGGATGGCAACCTATCAACTCAACAGTGCTGCGTAGATACTGAGTTGGTCCCTTGTATTTTTGAGCAAGTATACTTTGCAAGACCTGATAGTGTGCTCGATGGCGTGAGTGTTTATCAGTCGCGCGTACAGCAAGGTGTTAAGCTCGCCCAGAAAATCCAGCGTGAATACCCTAATTTGAAAATTGATGCGATCGTGCCGATTCCAGATTCGAGTGTGATTGCCGCTCAATCCATGGCGCAAGAGCTAGGAGTTAAGTTCAGTGGCGGGCTCGTTAAAAACCGCTACATAGGCCGTACTTTTATCATGCCTGGCCAGACACAGCGTAAAAAATCTGTTCGACAAAAACTGAACGCAGTTCGCAGTGAGTTTGAGGGCAAAGATGTCTTGCTCGTTGATGACTCCATCGTACGTGGCACGACCAGTGGTCAGATTATTGAGTTGGTAAGAGAAGCCGGGGCAAACAAAGTATTTTTTGCTTCTGCGGCCCCCCCGGTTCGTTACCCAAATGTCTACGGCATTGATATGCCGTCTACAGATGAGCTGATTGCGTCTGGCAGAACCATCGATGAAGTTGGCAAGCTTATCGGAGCGGATTTCTTGCTTTATCAAGACTTAGACGATTTAATTGATTGTTCTATCGGCATGAACAAGGCGATCAAACGTTTCGATTGCTCTGTATTTAATGGCGATTATGTCACGTGTGACATTGATGAGGACTATTTAAAAGCACTGCATGACAAACGTAACGATGCGACAAAGTCTAGCGCAGAAAACCAAGACGAGAGTGGCGACGGCGCGTTCTTAGAAATTTATAATGAGGCGACTCGAGAGGGATAAGTTCAGATGAGTGAAGATAAAGAGCAAAGCGCCAGAGATCAGGCGCTTGCCGAGTGTCATATTGACACGTTGGCTGTTCGAGCCGGCCAGACAAGGACGATGGAAGGTGAGCACAGTGAACCTATCTTCACGACATCTTCCTATGTCTTTAATAGCGCGGCCTCTGCAGCTGCACGCTTTAGTGGTGAAGAGCAGGGTAATGTCTACTCTCGCTACACCAATCCAACAGTACGAAATTTTGAGCAGCGGATTGCGGCCATGGAAGGCGCAGAGATGGGGGTTGGTACATCATCGGGCATGGCCGCGATCCTCAGCACTGTGATGGCTCTATTGAAGAGTGGCGATCATATTATCTGTTCGCGTAGCGTCTTCGGGACGACTACAGTCATGTTTAATAAATACATGGAGAAGTTTGGCGTTGAAATCAGTTATGTCTCATTGACTGATATTGACGAGTGGCAGCAGGCTGTTCGTAGTAATACGGCCATGTTGTTTATGGAGACGCCTTCAAACCCTTTGTGTGAGTTGGCAGATATTACAGAAGTAGCTTGCATCGCACGTGATTGCTCAGCCTTACTTGTTGTTGACAACTGTTTTTGTACGCCCGTATTGCAGCAGCCACTCTCTCTTGGTGCTGATATTGTTGTGCACTCTGCGACGAAATACCTCGATGGCCAAGGTCGCTGTGTAGGTGGTGTGGTGGTCGGAAAGCAGCAGCACATGGATGAGGTGTTAGGCTTTATCCGTACTTGTGGGCCGACCATGAGCCCCTTTAATGCCTGGGTGTTTCTCAAAGGACTTGAGACGCTAAACCTACGGATGCAGGCTCACTGTGCTAATGCTTTAGCGTTGGCGCAGTGGCTTGAATCCCAGCCTAGTGTGACTAAAGTGCATTATGCAGGGCTTGAGAGCCATCCGCAGCATGCGTTGGCGGCGAGACAGATGCGCGGCTTTGGTGGCGTACTTTCGTTTGAGGTGGCAGGCGGTAAAGATGAGGCCTGGCGATTTATTGATGCAACTAGAATTGTATCTTTAACTGCAAACTTAGGTGACGCTAAAACGACTATCGTTCATCCAGCAACGACGACCCATAGTCGTTTGACGCCAGAGGCTAGGGCAGCGGCAGGTATCAGCGACAACTTGATTCGGTTAGCTGTTGGTCTTGAGCATATTGATGATTTAATCGTCGATATGGAGCGCGGTATTAGCGCTCTATAACTATTTGAACCACTTGTTGGAGGTGACACGGATGTCACCTTTAATCATTGCGAACGATGTTGTTCAGGGTTTATCACTGACTCTGGTACTATAGGGAAGTACTGGTAATTAATAATAAAATTATATTTAATCATCGATGAAAACGTCCCTATGAATACGTTAGTTGATAATGTTGTTGCTGAAATAAGCACAGTTTTGCTTGGTAAAAACGAGCAAATAAAAATGTCACTCTGCTGCCTTTTTGCAGGAGGTCATCTGTTATTAGAAGACCTGCCTGGCATGGGCAAGACAACCCTGAGTCATGCCTTGGCCGATGTACTTGGCCTTGATTATAAGCGCGTGCAATTCACGAGCGACCTACTACCAAGTGATATTATTGGGGTCTCTATCTACGACAAAGCCAACTCAGCTTTTGAATTTAAGCCTGGGCCAATTTTCAGCCAATTATTGCTTGCTGATGAAATTAATCGAGCGACACCCAAGACACAGAGCGCCCTCCTTGAAGCGATGGCAGAAGCCCAAGTTAGTTGTGATGGTGAGAGAAGAGCTCTACCGACCCCTTTCTTTGTTATCGCTAGCCAGAACCCCACGAATCAGTCTGGCACTTTTACATTACCTGAATCACAGCTTGATCGCTTTTTGATGTGTATGGCTATGGGGTACCCGAATCGGGATGCGGAGCTGGCTATGTATCAAAGAGGACAGCATGTAGCAGGTCACAATCAATTAAAGCAGATAATTAGTATCCCTCAGCTCATTAGAATACAAGAGGCTGTCAATGCTGTAACGGCTGCAGAGCCTTTGTTAGACTACCTTCATCGCTTAGTGACCTTTACTCGTGACGATACAAAGATTGGGGTAGGGCTGTCGCCCCGCGCTGGCCTTGGTTTGTTACAAAGCGCCAAGGCCTGGGCTTACATTAATGGCCGAGACTATGTTGTACCAGAGGATGTACAGCATGTTTTCCCTTGTGTTGCAGGACATCGGCTACTTGACTCAACAGACTTTAGCAGCAGCGGCTCAGTATTAGTTGAGCGTGTATTACGCGGCGTTAGTGTCTTTAAATAATATGAAGCGCCTATATCATCGTTGGAGAAAGCGGTGGCTGAACCGTAGAGTGCCTGCTGCACGTACACAACAACTTGATCAACGACGTCTTTTTATCTTCCTTAGCCGCCCTGGATTGGCTTTTGTTCTGTTGCTGGTCGTTCTATTTATGATGGCTAATAACTTTGCTAATAATGCCATATTCATCGTTTTTTTCTGGTTGCTAGCGATTTCCCTCGTTTGTATATTACACACTTTTCGTAACCTTTCTGGTTTGAGTGTATCGCTACATTCAGTGAGGCCAAATTTCGCCGGGGACGATATCGAGGTAAATATAGCATTGTCAGGGACACCTGGACGGCGTTATCACAATATTCATTTGGCTTGGCCAGGTTTAGAAAGTTATCGTGTTGATATAGAAAGTAACGAAGAGGTGGTTGTCCGTGCTGTGCTTCCAAGTCGTTATAGAGGAAGTCTAAACCCAGGGCGTTTCATGATCTGGAGCCAATACCCATTAGCGATATTTCGTTGTTGGAGCTGGCTGGATCTTGGGGTTGAGGTGCCTGTTTACCCTAAACCCTACGCGGTAAGTGAATTACCAGTATCAGGGGAAGTTAATGCAAGCTTAAGTGAGGCTCAGCCTGGGCAAGAGGAGTTGCACAATATACGTAACTATCGCCAAGGAGACTCGCCGAAGCATGTGATGTGGAGAACATTGGCGAGGGAGCAGCCTTTGCAGACAGTAGAATTCCAAGAGCTGTCAGGGCTGCCCGTTTGGCTCAATTACGAACTTCTAGTGAATACTGACAAAGAGAGGCGCTTGTCGATTTTGTCACACAGCGTGTTAACACTAGCTGCAAAGAAAGGCTGCTATGGTTTGATTTTGCCAGGGCAGATTATTGAGGCCTCAGCTGGACAGGCACATAAGATACAGGCTTTAGAAGCATTAGCGTTATTTGAGTCAGAGGTAGCTGAACTTGAATGATGTAAATGCTTTCGACCTCATCCCACGCCAGTCCGTTTGGTGGCTGTTATTGTCGCATGTTGTGGTTGCTAGCTGTTTTTGGGGAGAGCAACCGCTTGTTATCTATCTCGTTGCGGTGATTGCTCTAGTGTGGCGCTATTTTATCGCGAGAGGGCGGTGGCACTTTCCCGCAAGGCTTATTAAATTTACTCTTGTGGTGACGGCTTTTGTTGGCGTCGCTCAGTCCTCCTTTAAGTTAGCAAGCTTAGATCAGTTTATTATGCTGTTACTACTGGCGAGCAGCTTTAAATTATTAGAGACAAGATGCCGTCGTGATGGCTATATCTATTTAGCCATTGCCGTTGTGCTGGTGTCGGCCAGCTTTTTGTATAGCCAGCTATTCCTCACAATTCTGCACGGGTTGCTCGCTTGTGGTTTGTTATTATCAGCGTTGATATCGCTTAACACAGGTACAAGTCGTCAAGGGCAAGTTTACTATATACTCAAGCTGGCTATGGTTATTAGCCTTCAAGCGTTGCCGCTAATGATCGTATTGTACTTGGTGATCCCTCGCATCGCGCCACTCTGGGCAGTGCCTTCGTTTAGTTCGACAAGGACAATCGGCTTATCAGACTCAATCGACGCGTCGAGCATGTCGGTCCTTGGCAGCAGTGATGCGGTTGCCTTTCGAGTTGATTTTAAAACTCCGCAACCAGAAAGGCAGCAGTTATATTGGCGCGGCCTGGTCTTTGAAGAGTTCGATGGTCGCCGTTGGTCTATATCGGCACAGAAAACAGAGAGCAGCATCGATGCAGTCATGCCCGAGCCGCTGTTTGTTTATCGGGTGACGTTAGAGGCCAGCTTCCAGCCCTATTTATTTGCCATTAACAGTGCCTTCTCGTCTTCACCGCATGTAGAAGTTGTTGCGAACCGTTTATTAAGGAAGACCTCTGCAGTAGACCAACGGTTTTATTATGATGTACAGACAGGGCCAACTCATTATAGGCCGCTGCCATTGGCTGCACGTAAGCTTAACCTTGAACTACCTAGTAACAATAGGCGTACCATTGCTTACGGAAAGGAGTTGGCGAAGCAATATCCGACAGCCGAGGCAAGAAGCCAAGCAATATTAGCGCTTTTCAATCAACAAAATTATTATTACACACTGAATACACCGCCAATATCCCTAGAAAATAGCGTTGATGACTTCTTGTTCGTAAACAAGCAAGGCTATTGCTCACATTATGCAGGCGCCTATGTATTATTGATGAGAGCATCAGGCACACCAGCTAGGCTTGTCGGTGGTTATCAGGGCGGAGAGTTGAACAGCGATGGGACACTTGTCGTGAGGCAGTATGATGCCCATGCTTGGGCGGAGTACTGGCGAGAAGATGTTGGCTGGCAGCGAGTAGATCCGACGGCGGCGATTGCCCCGGAGCGTGTGAAAGAAGGAGCTCAGACGATGCTGCGTCAGCGTAATGAGTTTTATGCAGGCGGCTTTTTTGAGCGCGTAGGGCTTAACAGGATCATGCTTTTTAATAATCTACAGCAACATTATGATGCCTTCAATCACCGCTTTAACTCTCTCGTGATGAACTATGATAGCTCCACACAGAGCCGTGTAGTCAAAGGGCTGCTTGGAGAAATTACGGCGGTGCGAATTGTACTTTTCATGTTCGCGGCAATGCTTCTGCCATTGCTTGTATTTTTATTACCCAACGTACTTCGCTTAAAACGTGAGAGTAAATTGGTTGCTCAACGAAGGTGGAGGCACCTTTGCTGGCAGCTTAACTTATTTGGCTATCCCTGCTCAGCAGGTGAGTCGGAAAGTCATTACCTTTTACGTATTGGTAATAGCTTTGTTGTTAATCAAGAGCTTATAGCTGAGTTTATACAGCTATATACTGAGTTAGTTTATGGCTCACCTTGTCCTAAAGAGCTTATATCAGCGAAGGAAAGAAGGTTAGGCCAGGTAAGCCGAAGGCTACAGCGTTCCCTGTTAAAGTCCTACCTAAAAAAATGGCTCACCCCATCATCGACTTAACAATCTTTAAGATAGGCATTCATCGATAGTAATAGATTGTTGATAGCCTTAAATTATTTGCTATTGATGCCTTTAACGTTCAAATAGATCAAGCAACGTAACGGTCGTTATGGCAACTGCTACTCATTTTCTCAGACACTCATGCTATAATCCGTCGCCTGTATTTCGCGGCAATGACATCGTCTCGCCCTCTAAGTAAGCACTGCACAAAGGTTGTACTATGGCCGATAACAATTTGATCCCAGTAACACAAGTTGAAACGGGTAAGAAATTTACCAATGAATCCGGTGTCACCGCGATCAAGAATGGTATTAAGGCGACCCAAGGCGCTGATAGAGAGCTACTGAAGAAGCCTAAATGGTTAAGAATTAAGGCGAAAGGTGGTAAAGGCTTCGAAAACGTTAAAGGTATCGTGCACGACCACAAATTGGCGACAGTCTGTGAAGAAGCTATGTGCCCTAATATCAGTGAATGCTGGACCTCAGGGACAGCAACGATCATGTTGATGGGCGATACCTGTACCCGTGCTTGCCGCTTCTGTTCGGTGAATACCGGTAACCCAAAAGGGGTGCTCGATCCTGAGGAAGCACAAAACACTGCAGACTCTGTTCGATTGATGAAACTGAAGTACCTAGTGCTAACTTCAGTAAACCGTGATGATGTTGAAGATGGTGGAGCAGGGCACTACGCTGCGGTAGTCAAAAAGGTGATCGAGGATAACCCCGAGACAGCTGTAGAGGCGTTAACGCCTGACTTTCAAGGGGTTCTTGCCGATGTTGAAACCGTCGTTGATAGCGGTATTGCTGTATTCGCACAGAATGTCGAGACGGTTAAGCGTTTGACCCACCCTGTACGTGACCCACGTGCTAGCTACCAACAGACGCTGGATGTACTGGCCCATGCTAAGCAGCATCGCCCAGAGGTACTTACCAAGACGAGTTTGATGCTAGGACTGGGTGAGACGGAAGAAGAGATCATCGAGACGATGGATCACCTACGTAGTGCTAACGTCGATATTTTGACACTCGGGCAATACTTGCAGCCAACGGTCAATCATTTGCCGGTTGAGCGTTATGTCTCACCAGAGAACTTTGAAAAATATCGTCAGTGGGGATTGGATCGCGGTTTCTTGGAAGTTGTCTCAGGTGCGTTTGTACGGTCAAGCTATCGTGCAGAGCAGGTACTACAGAAAAACAATGTAGGCCTCGCGACACCTTTATAATATCGCTTGTCCCACTGCTTCAAACAAAAAGCCGCTCTGATGAGCGGCTTTTTGTTACTGCAACAATCACTATTCGTTATTTTTGCCAAGATAACAGCTCGCCACATGATCATCGACCATGCCGCTTGCCTGCATGAAGGCATAGCAGATTGTGCTGCCAATGAATTTGAAGCCGCGTTTCTTTAATGCCTTTGACATTGCATCGCTGATGGTGGTTTTAGAGGGCAGGCTAGCCATATCTTCTGGAGTGTTAATGATGGGCGTGTGATTAACAAAGCTCCACAGGAAGTCATCAAGACTGCCCAGCTCCTGTTGCAAGTCCAGCGTAGCGCGTGCATTTTGTCTGATGGCGTAGAGTTTCAACCTGTTTCGAATCAAGCCCTTATCAAGGAGGTTTTGCTCGATATCTTCATCGCTCATTGCAGCCACTTTATTTATATCAAAGTGATGAAAGCATTGGCGGTAATGCGCTCGTTTCTTTAAAACTGTAATCCAGCTTAGGCCTGCTTGTTGCCCCTCAAGACAAAGCATCTCAAAAAGAGCCTGATCACCATGCAAAGGCTTGCCCCACTCATTATCGTGATAATGCTGATAAAGGGGGTCTTCGCCGGCCCACTGACAGCGCGGTTTACTTTCCATGTCACACTACCTTTATGCTGTATAAAAACACAGTATAGCGGCATCAAAAGTAAATCGGTAGCAACTTTACGATGGAGGTGAAAAATAGCTCAAGCAACGGTGATATAACCCATCAAGCCCGTTTTGAAATGCTCAACAACGTGGCAATGAAACATCCAGCGACCTGGGTTGTCAGCGACAAATGCGATCTGAGCACGTTCATTTTTGGCAAGAAGAATCGTATCGGTATGGTAGGGTGTGATCGGTCGCTTATTGGACTTGATCACTGTAAAAGTATGTCCATGTAGGTGAATGGGATGATGATGGGGTGTGGCATTATGGAGATTGATAATATAGCTTTTGCCAAGCTCAAGTGTTGCAATTGGTGCAGGAATTTTCCCGCCCATCATGCCTTCCCAGGCACGCTTGTTAATGGTCCAAAAGACGTGGTCAACGCTGCCATCTTTTTTGGTCGGTGATAGCGCGCCTGCCCATTCGAACACAAGATTAATTTTTTTTGCTTTGCTCAAATCAGGTGCTTTGATTGGGTTGACGGGTAGTTTAGGAATTTTTGTCGCTGGCTTTTTGCTTCCTTCAATACACCTAAAACGGCATATTTCATAGTAACCCCGGCGCCCTTTCTGATCGTAAACAATAACTTCGTCACCGACGTTGCTCGGAGCAATAAAGCCGACATCGAGCCGCATACCAGAGCCTGTTTTACGTTTGACCAAGGGGTAGGGGGCTTCAATAGCATTGCCATCTTCGGCAAGCACTACTGCAGGGTAGTCTTTGAAACTCAAACCATAAGTACGGCTATTATCCATGTTGGCAAATCTGGCACGGATAGCGCCGCCAGCAGGGACTTCAATCACAGGCTTGATCATCCCATTGATCGTCTTAACATTACCGAGAGTACCACCCCTTGCTGCGTTTCTTGGAATAGAGAGTGGTAGAAAGCTGCCATCTTGGTTAAGCCGCCAATCCTTTAGCCCTATTACCACATCGGCGTCAAAGGGTAGCGCTTCGGTCTCCTCTACGATGATGACGCCTGTCAGCCCTTTACCTAGTTGAACCAGACTATTCATATGAGGGTGGTACCAAAAGGTGCCCGCATCAGGCGGAGTGAAGCGATAGATGAAACTCTCGCCAGGCTGTATTGGCGGCTGACTAAGAAAGGGTACGCCATCCATTTCAATTGGTATGCGTAGGCCGTGCCAATGGATCGTCGTTGGCTCGTCGAGTTTGTTGGTGAACTTGATCGCGACTTCTTGCCCTTGACGACAACGGATTACCGGTGCTGGAAACTGGCTGTTAAAACCAAGGCCTGGGGTGGTTCCACCGGGAACAATATCAAACAGGCCGGGCTCTGCGGTAATGTGATAGTCGTACTTGGCACCGCTTCCAAGCGCCATCGTTAACTGCGGAAGGGCTAGGGCGCTAGCGCTGATGAGTGAACCTTTGAGCAACTGACGACGACTTAAATCCATCTTTTTCTCTTTTGTAAACTTCCTGCGAATATACGCTTGTTATGAGCAATGTGACTAGCCAAACAAGTGATTGTCCCAGCGTAATTGATTGTTTATCGCCAGTCGATGGCTTGTTGTGCTTCCTTCTGCGTTAATACGCAGTAGCACCAGTTCTCCACGGCCTGTCGAGACAAGGAAGCCTTGCTGCTTTGGCTGCCAAATGGCGCCGGCGACATCCTTAATGCTAAATCGATTGAGCTGTCTGCCGCTATTGATAGACCACAGGTCAACACAGTCGCCGCGTGGCGCGGTAGTGATGGCGTAGCGATTACTCGGGTCTACGGCAACACTGGCAATATATTGTTTGAGGCCTAACCACGTTAGCTCATCTGCTTGGAAGGGGACGAGCTCTTGCTGCTTTTGCCCGGGCAGAAAGCGATGACTAAAAACCAGCGGCAACATCTCGCTAATGTCACCTTGATATTGCGCCCCTGCTATTACTTTTGCATCGCTGCTTACTCGTAAGTGGCGAAGGCTAAGCTGCGGATTTGGGGGCTCAACCTGCGCCAAAACTTCACCGCTATCGCCGTCAAGGTAGCAGAGGCTGCTGCGCATGGTGGCAATATTCAGCTTTTCTCTGCGTCGCTCAGGATGAGTCAGGATCCCCCCCATGGCAATGACAAGCGTATTGCTATGGGGGAGGCGCTCGATCTGATGAGGCCCGATACCCTGACAATCAAACTCTCCAATACGGCTGAAGTTGTCTGCAATATCGTAGATGCCAATGACGCCGTGACCCGATAGTGGGTCATCGTTGAAGGCATTTTCGGTGGTGTAAAGATAGCGGCCATCGTGACTTTGGCAGCCGTGGCCAAAATAGTGACGATTTTCACTGGCCGTGATTTGCTGGTGCAACTTGCCTGTGTATGTGTCAACAACAAGCATTTCGAAGCCAGGCCGACGACTAAAGAATACCGCTAGCCCTTCTTTCTTGAGAAGCAAGCTGCCATGAGCGCGAGAAGGGGTAGGTATCTTGAAGCGAACTCTGCCTTGCGCATCGATAGCAGTAACGAAGTGATGCCCACCGCGGTCACTTGCGGCGCTCAGTATGAGTTCATCAGTCTCGCCTTTAGGGAAAAGAGCCAGTGCGCTAGGCGCTAAACCGACACCTAGCCCCAAGCCAGCAGCTTTTATGAAGCTTCTACGATACATGATTAGTCGCCATCGTTAGAATTGAAGCCCAGAGTGATGCCTAGTGTGTCGACTGTTTCTTTTTTAAGTAAGCGTAACAACAGTGTGACCTGTCGATATAAATCCTCAGTCTGGGCTTTACCGTCTGCATCATTCACCGCTTCGAAAAGCGACTGCTTAATGACAGAGGCTGCAAATTGCGTGTCAGCAAGCTGTTGCTTAATTTTAGCAGCCAACTCAGCACCACCTGGTTTAGCGGAGATATACTCTAATAACCCAGCATTAAGTAGCTGATCTATCGCTTCTAGATTGGCATCAATAAGCTGAAGAGATTGCTGGCTACGCCAAGCCTCGACCAAGTAGGGGCGTACCAGCTTAGTTTTAGCGTTATAGCCTAGCGGGCCGCCAATTTTATCTTTCTTTATTTTCTCTAACGAGGAAACCATGGACTGAATAAGGGTGCCGATAGCGTCATTGGCGGTGGGGTAGTCGACATTATCTTCGCCAAAACTTCGGTAAATATCTGCATAGCCTTGTTCTTCGTCGTTGCCAACCCACCGTTCAGCCATGTGTTGCGCGACACGATGACTGTGGTCGGTGACAGCCATTAGCATGTCGCAACGACGTTGGCCCTGTGTTGTGCTTGTGTCATAGAGACTATTGAAATCCGATTCGGCGTTAACGAGAGACTGACGATCATATAGCAGGTACTCGGTAGCGGAGAGGCCCTGGATAACGACACTGGCTTTTTCTATCTTATCGCCATCGATTTTACTATCGCTGGCGAGCAATTTAAGCGTTTTTTGCTTAATCAGGTTTTTCTTGTCGGGCCAAAACTGAATTTTCCAGGCCTGGTTATGTTCTTTGATCGGGCCGAAATCAATGGCCATCACTTGTTGCCAGCTCTGCATTGAAAGCAACCATTGCTCACGAAGAGTCTCTAGACTGTCTGGGTTGCGTTGATCGCTACAGAAAGCGGTCGCTTGCTGGCTAAGCTGGGCGGTTTGCTCTTCGAAGTGTTGATGTATTGGCACAATTACACGATCAAGCTCGGTGTTAATCAGTGTTTGCTCAGGAGTGGGCTGTTTGCTGCAGCCCGCTATTGTGATACTAAGCGCTGTGACGATGAGACCATGCTTGAGAAGCAGTTTCTTTGGTAATGTCGGCATGAGTAGGTCCGTGGGCCTGAAGAGGCGTAAAGTTAAAGGGATTCGAGGAAGCGAATTAACGCTGTACGTTCCTTTTTAGGCAAATGGGTAAAATTATTTTTAGCAGTATCTGCTTCACCGCCGTGCCACAAAATGGCTTCTGTCAGGTTACGAGCGCGACCATCATGAAGAAAGTCAGTGCTGTCTGATACAACTTCCGATAGCCCTATACCCCATAGTGGTGGTGTTCGCCACTCTTGACCAGTGGCAATAAATTCTGCTCTGCCATCACTCAACCCTGGCCCCATATCGTGTAGTAGTAGATCGGTATATGGGTGGATTGTCTGGTGACTCAGCCAAGGAAACGGGCTGTTAGCGGTTTTTAGTGTCTCGGTATGACAGCTAGCGCAACCGATGTTGTTAAAAATTTGCCGGCCAAGAATGACCTCGGGATTTTGGCGGTTACGCTGAGCAGGTACGGCTAAGTTATGTGTGTAGAAGGTCACTTGTTCGAGTAGATTATCACTGAGTTCAGGAACACTGGAGTCAGCATCGCCGTTACCACTGGGTGAGCGACGGCAATCTTTTTGTTTCTCTGAGCACTCATCTGTTAGAAACAGGCTACTGGTCAAGCCAATGTCGCCATTAAAGGCGGCGGCATTTTGTTGCCTTAGTGTTGGTTGACCAGCTTTCCAGCCAAAGCGGCCGATAACAGTTTTTTGTTTCTCAACGTCCCAAACTTTGTTGGGTCGGCCGGAGACCCCTTGAGCCGGCTGGCTAGCCGCGAGCGCGAGTAAAGTTTCATCGCTAACAGCCTCAAGCAGCCCTAGACCAATCATCGGCGGCGAGAGACGCAGTGATAGCTGAACTTTGTCATGCAGAGGGCCATAATTTAACTTGTCGATAGTTAGTAATGGTTCCCGTAACTCAACTTTTTCGCCATCAGCTAGTGTTACTTCGTGATAGCGATAATTAAAAGTAATTTGTCCTTCCGGTTTTACGCCGGGGATGGAAAAGTCTTGTAGTTGGCCGCCATAATTCGGCTCGGCGATCATGCCTTGTTTCAGGAGAATGTCTGCATCGGCCTTAGTTGAGGGAATGCTGAGTCTCACCAGCATAGACACGCTGTTATGACTACCGGGCTCAGGTAAATGACCACGACCATCTTTTATGTGGCAGTTCTGACAAGCGTTGGTATTAAAAAGGGGGCCGAGTCCGTCGCGAGCAGTTGTTGTTGCGGGTGCGATCACCCAAGGATTACGGAAGAAGCTGTTGCCGACGCTAAAGTTTAGTCGCTCCGTCATCGGCATGTTAGCCGCAGGCATACTGAAGGCATTACGACCGCTGGCTTTGATCGAGGTCTGCCCACCTGAGAGGTACATCTTATCTTCAACGACCGCCTGACTTAACGGCGCGGCAAGACAAGCAGTTACAAGTATTACAGAACGATTTATGAATTGTAGCATCGGAACACCTTCGTTATTTACAACAAAACCAGCCGCGTTACCGGGGCTGGTTTTATAACAAACTATAACACTTACTACCTGTTAATCAGAGAGTAAGTCTTACAAAGATCGTTTAGAACTGATGATCAGCTGTATCAGGGTTTAGGTTTGATACGCCAACGGCTTTAGCGGCTTGCTCGATAAGACCAGTCTCAACGACTAGTGCTGCAATAGCATCAGTGATGATCTTTTGTCCTTTGCTGTTGCCTTCTGCAATCATTTGATCAAACTTCAGACCGTCCTTTGATTCGGCGCTGTCGACCATAGTCTGAAGGGCTGATTCTGAACTGTTCAATGCGGCAACCAACTTGTCGTTAAGGCCGGCATCTTTAGCTTTAACAAGCTCAGCTAAGCTGGCACCTTTGACAACAGTGCCGTCGACTCGCTGATACTCACCAAGGTAGATGTTCTTAATACCTTTGGCGTCGTAGTAGTGCGAATAGTGTGTATTGTCACTGAAACAATCGTGCTCATCTTCAGGAGAGTTGGCTTCAAGGGCGACTTTCATGCGCTCGCCAGCAAGTTCACCGAGAGCCAGGCTGCCCATACCGAAGAACATTTTGGTAATGCCTTCGTTTTTGTCGCCAGCAATGAGCTCAGCAGCATAGTTATCTTTGCTGCCAGCGGCCCACTGCGTGGTCATGTCTTGTAGGTCTGTGATCAACAGCTGTCCTGCTGCCTGAAGGTAAGCGCCACGGCGTTCGCAGTTGCCGTTGGTGCAATCTTTACCTTGGGCGTAATCGGTGTATGGACGCTCGCCGCTACCGGCGTTAACGCCGTGTAGATCTTGTCCCCATAGTAGGAACTCGATGGCGTGGTAACCAGAGGCAACGTTTGCCTCAGAACCGCCGAGTTCATTGAGACTTGCAAGAAGCTCAGGGGTGATATTCTTCATATCGATGGTCTCGCCACCAATATTAAGGGAAACATTGGCAATAATGTTGGCTTGTGCGCCGACATTACCCATTTCGTATTCGTAGTCTTTCGAGGTGTAATCAATCATTCCCTCATCGAGCGGCCAAGCATTAAGCTGACCTTCCCAGTCATCAACATTGGCGTTACCAAAGCGATAGACTTCACTCTGCTGGTAGGGAACACGTGCTTGTTTCCAAGCTATCTTGGCATCGTTGAGCGTCTTTTCCGAAGGGTTTTTAACCAAGGCATCAATTTTAACTTGTAAGGCTTGTGCTGTTAGTAGCGAATCTTCGAAAACGGCGTGAGCAATGTGAGTATAGTTTTCGAGTACGTCTGCTTTTGTAACGGCGGCGTTGGCTGAAAGGCTTGCGGTAAGCGCAATGACTGCAGCGCTGATGGGACGAAGAACGTTCATTATTACTCCAAGATATTATAATTAATTAGGGGTAGGGCGGCGCAGGGCCGCCCCTCCGTCATCAGAACTCGACGGCTACTTGTAGAGCGATGTTATTGGTATTATCACCAGTACCACCTTCCTTCTCGCTGTAATCTTCGTCGTTCCAATACTCAAGGCTCAGAGTAGTGTTTTCTAGAACGGCATAAGAGCCACCGATTGAAAGGCGTTGCTCAGGCAGCAGGCCATAAGCATCTTCAGTCTGCTGGTAGGCAACGGCGGCGGTGAAATCACCAAAGCTGTAAGCTGCTTCAACTTGAGAGGCGGTTACGTCTGCATCGCCAATTTCGTCAAGCATTAGGTGCTCTGCGATTAAGTTTAGGTCGCCTAGCTCAGCAGCAGCATGCAGGCTGATTCCTGAGACCTTTTTATCGATAAAAGGTCTCAAACCGTTGTCATCGATGAACTCAGATAGTGTGTCTGCATCGAGAATATTGTCGATGTAATCTGCACCAACGTTAAAGCTCTCTGTTGCATAACCAAGGCTGGCACCGTAGGCGCTCAAAGAATGGTCATCTTCGTTGCTTTCATCAGTATAAACGTAACCGCTTGCGGTAAAACCAGCAGCTTCAAAGCCTAGGATAGCGGTTGTGGCGCGAGTCTCACCAATTTCAAGGGCAAGAGTATCGTTGATGAGGTTAGTCTCATAGCTACCGAAGGGTAGGTAATCCTGACCAAGGGTCAACGAGACAGGAGAAAGCTCTGCATTGGCGAACACGATGGTCGCAACATCAACTTCGATGCTTTCATCAGCATCTTCTTCGTGTAGGAAGACAAGGTTGGCTGTGGCCCATTCGTTGATCTTGGCTTCAAGGCCAAGCTCTACGGTGGCAACAGATAAATCACTGCTGTCGCTCTCGTCACCCATACCTTCATTCTTTGTGGCTAAAACTTCGACTAAACCACTATAGCTAACGTTATCCATCCAGCTGCTCTCGCCGCTGGCTGGCTGTGCAGCAGACTGCGCTTCGAGCTCAGCAAGACGCTGCTTGATAGCTTGCAGTTCGCTGTCATCAGCGTGGGCAACAGCTGTTGAGAGTAGTGCGACGGAGATAGCACTAGAGATAAGTGTTTTTTTCATTTTTACAATACCAAGGTCATTTTTATAGGTTGTCATGTCTTGAAGTCGAAGCTTCAAGCAATCCATAGTTTTGCGCACTCGCGTTAATGCGAATCATTATCACTTCGTTAAAGATTAAGGTCAAGTAATCTTTGACAAAGAGTACGCACGAATACATATAGCCCAACTAAGAGAAAGCCGCAAGGATATAGGTAGAATTACACAAGTTATTGTAAGATAGACTGCTTGTTATACTTATCGCGGCATTAGCTGTTAATTAAAAGCAATCGATAATTTTTATCAAAACACACTGTTCTAACGATTTAGGGTGGTGTGCTGAATAGAGCACACACACAATTTGTTGATCAGGGGATAGCACCGGTCCCCGAAATGTAATTTCCTGGCGTATTGCAGGGTGGAGACGGCACAGGACTGAATCATTCGGTCTTTAATTTAGGTTTCATATTGTTAATTATTTTCAACTAGCAGCTGCCGTGATCTTTGGCACCTCATGACAAATATACTCCAGTGATGTAGAGGCAATATGGATGCATTGGTAGTCACCGTAGCATAGGTAGTGTCAATAATACCCCAGTATCAACTGCACGTTGCCGACAAAGCGTACAAAGAATGGTGATAAAAGCGACAAGCTTAAATAACCTCTTATATAGAACGCCTTCGCTGCTTTACTCCTTCTGCAAACCCCTGTACTGTCAAAAATATGACAATTGACATGATCACCCTGCAAATAATTATAGTAAAAATGCGACAGTATGACCGAGCCTCTATTTTATTTAGACAGTGATAGCGACTTAAGCTTACAGCAACAGATTCGCCAGAAGTTAGTCTCCTCAATTTCCACAGGGGTTTTGCCCCCTGGAGCCAAGCTTCCCTCTTCAAGAAAGTTGGCTGAGCAGCTTGGTGTCGCTCGAAACACCGTTGTAGCTGCGCTGCAACAGCTCAGCGACGAGGGCTTCCTCGTGAGTAAGCAACGTAGCGGACTTTATGTTTGTGATCATAGGCAGGCGAAACCTATCGGTGCTGATTATGTTGCGACAAACAGGTCTAAACTCAGAAAGCATTGGAAGGGTAAACAGATTACCAACCTAGGTGGTGGTGATTATTTTCGTATTCCGCCAGACTGGCACCAGCACCCTTATCCTTTTTTAGACGGTGTCTTTGATAACACGCTATTTCCTGTTAATGAATGGCGTGAGGCTAACAAACAAGCATTAGCCGTTCGTGATGTTATTGAATGGTCAGGGTATAACGGCGATGCCGATGATCCGTTGTTGGTTGAAGAAATCCGTACAAAGATCCTACCTAAACGTGGTGTTATCGCTAGCGCTGATGAAATTTTAATTACCATAGGCATAGAGCAAGGACAGAATATCTGTTGTCAACTACTGGCAAAACAACAGCAGACGGTGGCCATAGAAGAGCCCGGCAACCCTTTTATGCGACAAATCATCCAGCAAACAGGAGCGGGCATTCGTTATCAGCCCATCGACCACCAAGGCTTGGTTGTCGATGAGAGGCTGAATAAGATAGACCTCCTATACTGTAGCCCGAGCCACCAGATCCCAACGTCGGTCACGATGCCGGTTTCTCGTCGAAAAGAGTTGCTAGAGAAGGCCGAGCAACATGACTTCATTATTATCGAAGATGATATTGATTGTGAAAGTAACTTTTTAGAGAGCCCGCATCCAGCCCTCTACAGCATGGATGAGCAGCAACGGGTTATATACCTCTCCTGTTTGTCGCAAGTTCTAACGCCGGGATTGAGGCTTGGATTCCTGGTTGCTCCTGCAGAAATAGTTAAGGCTGCACGTCGATTAAGGCGTAGCATGGTTAATCACCCACCGCGTAATAATCAGCGTGCAATGGCTTATTTTATCTCGCTAGGGCACTACGATGCCTATAGCCGCCAGATACACGCAATATTTAAAGAGCGCTGGAATGCTCTTCGTGATGCGCTTAATCACTACCTGCACGACGCCATTGTCACAGCACCTAGCCACGGTGGTACGAGCTATTGGATAGAGGGGCCAGAGCACCTTAATATTAATACGTTAGTTGGCGAGGCAAGTAAGAGAGGCATATTGATTGAACCTGTCGATCATTACTTTGCCTCCAAAGGGCCTGCTAAAAATTGCTTTCGCCTAGGCGTTAGTAGCATCCCTGTCGATAAAATCCGTAGCGGTATAGAGGCCTTGTCGGGCCTGATCAAGTCTTTATCGGATGCCAATACAGAGACACTGCAAACGACAACGGGCCACATATTGTCAGCGGATGAGTTACAGCAAACCTTGAGTGGAGCGGTTATCTTTCTCAACACAGTCTATAACGACCCTTGCACGATTGAGTTGCATGCTGATGGCTTAATGATTGGACGTGCCGGCTTTGCTAATGAGGATTGTGACCAGGGCCGCTGGTGGATTGAGGGAGATTTTTGGCACCGACAATGGCAGCAATGGGCCTACGGTGAGGCGCTCGCCTTGCGTACTGTTATTGATGGTGAGCAGATCAAATGGTTTAGACTAGATGGGAAATTCGTTGACTCGGCGATAATTAAAGTCAAAAAGCCTATGAATCTGGACTAACTGATAAGGTAAAACTGGAACTACTGGTGTTTTAAAACTCTTTATATGATTACCCATAGATATTAAATCAATAATAATATGGGGTCATCTATGAGCCAGTTTGCTATTGCAGGACTGCAGCTAGCGCTAAAAAATCAAGATAATAGTTTTATTGTCGCCAGCGAAATAGAAAAGGCCAAGCAGCGTTTCCCCTGGCTTAACATGGTCGTCGTCGGCGAGTTAGCCTGTTTTGGTCCTAATCCGGCGAATGCTTTACCCGTTCCGAACAAAACTGAGGCCATGTTTTGTGAGTTAGCAAAAAAGCACGGCATCTGGATCATTCCTGGATCTATGTTCGAGCTTGATGATGGCAAGGTCTATAACACCATGCCAGTGATTAGCCCGGATGGGGAAGTGGTCTGCCGTTACAGGAAAATATACCCTTTTTACCCCTATGAAGCAGGCGTTGAAACAGGCTCCGAGTTTGTTGTTTTCGATGTACCTAATATTGGGCGCTTTGGCTTATCGATCTGTTATGACATGTGGTTCCCGGAAACAACCCGGGAGCTTGTCAGCCTGGGGGCCGAAGTCATCATTCATCCAACTATGACCAACACGCTAGATCGTGACCTCGAGCTGTCGATAGCACGAACTAATGCAGCGGTTAATCAATGTTACTTCTTCGATGTTAACTGTGCGGGTGATCTCGGTAATGGGCTCTCTACCGTTGTCAGTCCTGAGGGGCGAGTATTACATACTGCTGGTGAAAACTCGGAAGTCATCGCCGTTGAAATAGACCTTTCAACCGTTAGAAGAACGCGTGAGCGTGGCTTGATGGGGTTAGGGCAGCCATTAAAGAGTTTCCGAGACAATACCATCGAATACAGTGTTTATAGTCATCAACAAGGAACGTTTGATGAGCTGGGGCCGCTCGATTTGCCTACCAGCAAGTAAAGCCTTTCGCAGTAATTTCCTGGAGCTAAGCGCTTCAGCGTGACAGATAAAATAATAGCTAATAAACAGACCTGCATGAGAGACGATAATATGAAAAATAACTTCTCTAAAACAAAGCTAACACTAGCAATAAGCGCGGCATCGTTGCTGCACTCGAGTCAGTTGTTCGCTGATGTGATGCTGGAGGAAGTCGTTGTAACAGCGACAGCACGCGCACAATCAGTAGAAGATATTCCCTACAACATATCGGCAGTATCAGGTAGTGATATTGAAAAGGCGAACATCATCGATGCGGCCGAATTGATGAAGTCGGTGCCTGGTGTCGCCGTGGTTGATCGGGGATATCGGAGCAACTCAGTTGTTAATAGTATCAATATCCGCGGGCTGAATGTCGACAGCGCGATTACTGGTGACTACGCCTTGGTTAGCGCGCCTACGGTATCAACCTACGTTAATAATACGCCGCTCTACGGTAACTTCTTGCTCAAAGATATTGAGAGAGTGGAGGTTTTACGTGGCCCTCAGGGTACTCTGTACGGCTCTGGTTCTCTCGGTGGCACCGTACGTTACATTATGGCTAAGCCACAACTTAATGAGTACAGCGCAAAAGTCAGTGGCTATTACAGTAAAACGGATGGCTCTGACGGCTGGAACAAAGGTGGCGATCTGATCGCGAACCTGCCAATGGGCGATATGTTTGCCGCGCGAGTCGGTTATAGCACCGTTAAGAATGACGGTGTGATTGATTATGTCAATCTGTATCAGCGTGATAGCAATGGGGTGCCTGTCGCGCCTAATGGCATTACTTCTTACGATGGCGCTTTCACCGAGCAAAAAGACGCTGATACGGTCGATATTGACTACGTAAGAGCGTCGCTCTTGTTCAGTCCGACCGATTGGTTTAACGCGACGCTTAACTATCAGCAGCAGAGCGATGATATAGGCAGCCGACGCGCAACAACGCCAGGTTTAAACGGTTACGGCGAAAGCTATGATGATTATGAGAATGGCTCGATGATGCTGGAGCCTTCCCATCGTGATATCGACATGTACGGTTTAGAGATGGAGTTTGATCTCGGCTTTGCGACGCTCACATCGAGCACCTCAACGTATGATCATGAGGGAGAGATCATTAGTGATAGCACCGGTTTCTACTCTCAGCTCGGTTGGTATGGTGACTATTATTACTACTATCCACGCCCACTCTCAGAAGCCGTTAGAGGGTACGAAGATAAATCGGTGATTCAAGAGCTGAGGTTAGTCTCAAATGATAGCGATGCTTTCATTGATTATGTCGCCGGTGTTTATTATCAAGACCAAGATACATCCCAGAGTCAAACGAGCCTATTACACGGCTTTAAGGCTTGGACATATGAAGCCTGGGGGGGGTATGAAGGGGTCATCAGTGATAAAGACTTTAGCTATGTTACTAACAATAACTTCAAAGACCTATCCTTCTATGGCGAGCTAACGTTCAATATAAGCGATGACTTTAGAACGACCGTTGGTGCTCGCCATTATTCACAGGAGTTTTCAAGTGATCAGTTTATGTCTGTTGGCTTGTGGGATGTAGCCTATTCTGAGCAAAGAAACAGTAATAAGGTCGAGGATAGTGGCACTTTGTTCAAGTTCAATGCTGCCTGGGACATGACGGATACAGCCATGCTGTACGGTACGTTTTCACAGGGCTATCGTCGCGGCGGCACCAATACCGCGCCGACCCAAGGTAACTTTGCAGAAGATCCGGTATGGACTAGCTATGAGCCTGATAAGGTCAACAATTATGAGTTAGGTGTTAAAGGCGCTACGGACAATTTCCGCTACACGTTATCAGCGTTCTATGTTGACTGGGATAAGCCACAGCTTAACTCTGCTACCGATAACTGGGCTTTCTTCGCCGTACAAAATGCAGAGTCTGCACGCACCCAAGGTATAGAGTTGTCGATCGATGGCTACTTGACTGAGCAGTGGCACTACAGCGCGGGCTATGCTTATGTCGATGCTGAGTTAACCGACGACATGGTGTCTCCTGGAAGTGGTGCCTTAAAAGCACCTGATGGCTCTAAGTTGCCGGGAATACCGTCTAAGTCCTTTAATATTGCCACGGACTATACGATTAACTTTAGCAGTGATTTATCGTTAGTGACCCGTGTGTCGGGTTATTATCAGTCTGCAACAGAGAATAGCGTGCTGACCTCCGAGCGCTTTAATGAAACTCTCGATGCCTTCAGTATTTGGAACTTATCAACCACGTTGACGACTGGTCAGTGGGATGCCTCGCTTTGGTTAAAGAACATGTTTAATGAAGAAGGGGTAAGCGGTGTTTATAAGGAAGAGTATATGGGTACGAGCCCATCACAAAACTTCTATGGTAATGGCTCGAAGGAGGTGATCAGCGAGCCTCGTACGTTAGGTGTTAGTGCGAGCTATAATTTCTAGTGCGCCTAACCATTATAGTTAGTTGATGTGGTTGCGTTATAATATACCAGCAAGGTACTAGTTATAATAAAAATAGCCGTAATGCCTGCATTGTCATGATGCGGGCATTTCTCGTCATAATGAGGCGACTGTGGAACAACAAAGAATAATTCAAACAATATCCCTTCTGAGCCAGCAGGGTAATCACGCTGAAGCGATTAAACGCTGCCACGACATACTCCGTCAACAACCAAAGTCGCAGAAAATATTGTTGTTGCTTAGTCAGTTACAGCTGAAAGAGAATGATTTTAAGCGAGCTTTAGCGACGGTTGAGCAGGCCTATGAAATTGATAAAGCCCAAGCTGAAATTGCATTACAGCGGGCTTTGACACTATTTCGTTGTGGTAAAAACGCATGTGCACTGGCAGCTTTATCATCATTACGAAGCTACGCTGAAAAGAACGATAACGGCCCACTACTGATCAAAGTAGGGCACATCTATACCATGATGGAGCAACATCAGCCTGCCTATGAATGTCTCAAGCTAGCAGATACGACTCAGCCCAATAGCGAAATAGTTAGCGCTAAATTATTGGCTTGTGAGATGGCAGTAGGTAAAACCACTGCGGCGATCACACGAGTTAACAAGTTGATCAGTGCAGCACCGCAACAGACCGAGTTCTATTACAATCGAGCAACACTGGGTCATTGGTCTAAGGGCAACAATCATATTGAGCAACTCCATGCTGTAATTCGTCAGTGCCAAAACCCTGCTCAGGCATTGCCAGTACACTATGCCTTGTCGAAAGAGTTGGAAGACTGCGGTGAGTACCAAGATAGCTTTGCCGCACTTAAGCAAGGCTATGAAATTAAAAGAAAGTTGATGCGTTACGATGTTGCTAACGATATCGCCGCGATCGACCAGATAATCAGTAGCTACGATAAGCAGTGGTTCAAACAGGCCATCAATACAGCAGGGCTAGAGCAAGAGCTATCACCCGTCTTTATCCTTGGCTTGCCTCGTACAGGTTCAAGCTTGGTCGATAAAATACTCTCTTCCCACAGTCGCGTCTCCTCCATGGGTGAAGTAAGAGACTGGGCAATGACCATGGTCCGTCAATCGCAGGGGGCAGGCAGTAATAAGTTTGACCTGATTAATACCATTACACGATGTGATATGAAGCCGATTGCGGATGAGTATGTCGCTGCAATCAATGGCTATGCGCATCAAGGCCCGATACTCGTTGACAAGACGCCCAATAATTACCTGTATCTCGGCATTATCAAGGCTGCGATGCCTAATGCAAAGATCATAGAAATTAAGCGCAACCCAATGGATAGCTGCTATGCCATGTTGAAAACGCTATTTCGCGATGGCTATCCTTTCAGTTATTCGCTAGATGATCTAGCACGCTATTATCATCGGTATCATTTGTTGATGGAACATTGGTTTCAATTGCTCGATGGTGACATTATTCAGCTGCACTATGAGGATGTCGTTAGCCACCAAGAGCGGCATAGTCGACGCGTTATTGCTGAGCTAGGGCTAGATTGGGAGGCGCAATGTCTCGACTTTCATCGTTACGGAACTGTAACTGCGACAGCCAGTGTGGCCCAAACAAACCGTCCAGTCTATTCAGGCTCTGTAAATAACTGGTTGAATTATCGTGATTTCCTGGCGCCACTGGCAGATAGGCTAGCGAGCTTGGGGGTGGATTACTAGCCTGGATTAGTCGTTAACCCTGAACTGGCACTACCCAGGTAGCGGTAACGCTATAACCTAGTTATTAACGTTACATTTAAGAATAATAATTGAGTATCGATATGCATAATAATATTACGGCAGATGCTAGCCCGAGTTTTATCCCAACCACCAAAGCCGATGGTGAAATTGCCCGCGTCATATTGTCATTTCTAGCTACGGCTGGTTTATTTTACGTCAATATTATGCCTGCGCTAATTAACGGTCTTATCGAGGGGCTACACTTTAGTAACAAAGAGGCGGGCATGGTAGGTTCTGCTAACGTTTATGGTGCAGCGCTCGGCGCATTTACTGCAGTCTTCATCATTAAACATATCGCCTGGCGTAAAACAGCCGTTTTCTTACTGCTTAGTCTCATTGTTATTGATTTGCTCTCTTCTCAACTCAGCTCTGCGAACTTGTTGATTATCATTCGTTTTATTCATGGCTTCTTTGGTGGCTTATTGGTTGGCATCGGCTTCTCCATCATCTCGCGAACAACCAATACAGAGCGGACATTTGGTTATCTATTGACCGTACAGTTTGGTCTAGGTGGGTTAGGGATCATGTACCTGCCCGGGTTAGTCCCAGAGTATGGCACCTCGATACTGTTCTATACGTTGATCGCCTTTAGTGCTGTGACACTGATGATGTTGCCTTTCTTATCGCGCTATGAGGTCGAGAAAAAAACTTCAGTCGATGAGCCAAACAAGCCCCTTAATGTCAAAGGGCTATTACTTGTGCTGCTGGCAACCTTTCTCTTTCAGGCGGCAAACATGGGCATTTATGCCTATATCATTGGCATGGGTAAGCAGTTTGGCTTAGAGATGGACTTCATCACTAATACGCTGGGTGTTGCGGCCTGGATCGCCATCGCTGGCTCTGTTCTGGTCATCTTTATATCGACAAAGTTTGGCCGCATCATTCCCATTAGTATTGGCGTTATTCTCACCGCCGTTGGTTGCGCTATATTGCATTACTCAGATATTAAGAGTGTCTATTGGATTTCTAATGTGGCAGTTGGTATCACTTGGGCCTTTGTTATCTCGTATCTTTTAGGTATGTGTGCAGACTTTGATAGCTCTGGCCAAACTGCCGCACTGGGCGGATTCGCGTCAAAAATGGGCTTGGCAAGTGGTCCTCTGGCGGCTGCCTTTCTGATCACCGGTGACAGTTATACGGTGATGATAAATATTTCCGTAATAGCTGTTCTCGGTTGTCTTGTCGTTGTTATTCCACCGGCCTTATACCTTGATAGGAAGGCGTAGGCTTCAACAAACAGCATTGTTTTGACGCTACCTTACGTCTAAAAACAGTAAAAATTACCGCCCAAAATTAGCAGCCACCCCCCTGGCTGCTTTTTTTGTTCAAGAATAATCAACTGGACCTGTCCGATCAATTTGACTGGCTCTATACGCCCGCTGTGTAAGTAGTAACCTAGTTTTGTACCAGTAAAACCGTTGTTTGGTAGGTTGTGTTAATGCGAGCAACAGGTTTATTGAAGCGAATCTGTTGTCGTGTTTTTCATTGCTAACGGCTGGATGTTATTGACGCTTTAAGTCGGATGGTGCCTGAGTTTTGCTATTACAAATAATAAAATAACTCCTTAATTTAAGAGAGGATATAATGAAATACAAAGCGATTGCGGCGAGTATCGCCACAGTAATTTTCTCGGCGTCAGGGCTGACGCAGGCTGAAGTCATCTTTAGCGAGGATTTTCAAGACGGTAATATCAGCGGCTGGACGTCATCAGGTTCAGGCTCAGCCACGCTAAACCAATATGCTGGCAACTATTCGCTCCGCGTTAATCAGAGCGCAGCAGCAACGGCTGCTATCTCAACCGCTGGCTACGTCGACGTTTCAGTTGCATTGAACTTGGCGGCACATTCCTTAGAAGCAAGTGATGAGTGCTATGCACAGGCCTCGGTAGACGGTGGAACCAGTTGGGTGACGTTACTCACCGTTGCCAACGGCAACGATAACTCAGCATTTCTCAGCTATAGCGGCTCTCCGAGTGATGCCGACGACAACAGTGACTTTCAACTACGTGTGTTAGCTGCGGGCGATCGTAAGAATGACTATTGTTATCTGGATAATATTACCGTGGAAGGTAGTGCTGGAAATGTTGAGCCGGCACCAGAGATCACGGTATCGGGTACATCGGCCTTAGGTTCTGTCTTGCTGGGGGCATCGACGAGTTCTGTTATCACGATCAAGAATGACGGTGATGCTTCGCTGGTATTGGGCGGACTCTCTGGCCTATCTGCACCTTTTAGCCTTAGTAGTGATGATTGCAGTAATAGCACTTTAAGCGCAGGTGTTAGTTGCAGTGCCAACGTACTATTCACGCCTACTTCGGTAGCCTCGTATAGTGACGCGTTAATCATTAGCTCGAATGACAGTGACGAGTCGTCCTATAGCTTTGATGTCACCGGCAGCGGTATAGAGGAGGGCGGCAATCCGGTGTGTGCTTATGACTGTTTAAGCGGCGACGGTGACGTCTCGCGCTCAACGGTTACCTACAGTGAGTTAACGGGGAGTGCAGGCGATGGCAGCTTGGTTGATTTCAGTGGCTTTACGCTACCTGAGGCTGCTGCCAACCCAAGCAATACCTTTCAGGGAAGTCTTAAATTCACAGGGGTTGAGCGGGGTTGGAAAAGAATCACTGATCCACATCGTTACGCCACGTTAAGCGGTATTAAGCAGCTGCCGGATTTCGATTATACGTTTGTTCAACACGGGACCCATATTATTCCGCAACAGCGCGGCTTAATTACCTCGGCTTCGGCTCTGGGCGAGTGGGACTTGATCCTAGAACCTGGCCGCGTATGGGATGAGAGCAGTGATAATGGCTATAGCCGTGCGGCAATGCCTTTTACCCTTGTTGAGTACAATCAGAACTGTACCCATAACGGTGTCTTGAGCTTCCTCTTTAAAGATGGCGGCGAGATCTCCAATGTGCAGTATCAAGTGGCCTCTGAAACATGCGCCTATTACCAGTTTAATCTGTACGGTAGGCTAGCGGCTAGCTATAGCGAAAGCGCAGTTGCCGGTGCGGAGTCAATCAAGAGTGCTTATGAGACTGAAGTATCGAGCCGTATGCCGATCAAGGCGATCAGTGAACTCGCGACGGATTATCCGAACGCCTCTGTCGATATCAGTAAGATTGCCTCAGACCAGAATGCCGATGATATGACGCTGTACGGCGTTGTTTACAATGGTGTGCATTATGTCGGCGGCTGTGAGACACGTTATGGTACTTATCCATTCTGTGACGTGATGAGTCTGCCTTCCTACTCTACGGCAAAATCCGTCGTCGGTGCTTTGAGCCTAATGCGTTTGCAGCAAAAGTACCCAGGAGCTAAAGATGCAATCGTCAAAGATTATGTCTCTGAGTGCGACAACAGCACGAAGTGGGGCAGTGTCACGCTAGAGAACGCACTTGATATGGCCACGGGTAACTATAACTCTTCAAACTATGAGAAAGATGAGGTTGATTCCGCGGTCGACTGGTTGTACAGCAACAGCCATAGCGAGAAGGTCGATATCTCTTGTAACTTCTATAGCCATAAAGAAGATGCCGGCAAAACTTGGGTCTATCATTCGTCAGATTCCTACTTAGTCGGCCGCGGTGTTAATGACTACCTGCAGAACGAAGAAGGCGGGAGCAAAGAGTTCTTCGCTGATATGTTGGTGGCCGATGTCTTTGCACCACTGGGCTTGAGCCCGTCCATGTCACAGTCGATACGTACTACCGACAGTGAGTCGGCCGCTTTGACTGCATTGGGCTTGTTCTATCATCGTGACGATGTCGTTAAGCTGGCGGCAATGCTCAACAATGACAACGGCGCCATCAATGGCACACAAGTCTTGGATGCTGATATGGTCAATGCCGCGCTACAGCGAGATGCTAATGACCGCGGCTTGCCCCTAGACCCATCCGAAAATACGCCAACGGCCTATTACAACGATAGCTTCTGGTCTTACGACCTTAACGCATCGTCTGTGATGCAAAACTGCTCGAAGGAAACTTGGGTGCCTTACATGTCGGGTTATGGCGGTATCGGTATCCAATTGTTGCCCAACGGCATGACCTATTACTTCTTCAGCGATGGCTCTGACTTCTCGTTTACCACGACAACGAATGAGCTCGATAAGATAAGCCCGCTGTGTGATTAGGATCTTTGCTTAAATAAAATAGCCCGCAACTGCGGGCTTTTTTTTGCCTATTAAACATCGTCTAGCTTGGCCAAAATTTAGGATAGCAAGGCGGTAGTATTATGTCGCAAAGCATAACACCCGGCTGTTTATATCTTCGTGCTTAACTTTCTGTTAACAACAGAGAAGCTTATTGCGCTACAGAGAGATATCTATATCGTTGTTGTCCTAGAGCGTCCCTGACGGAACAGTATTCTAAAGAGGCAACATGCTAATTAACATCAACCGATTTTTCCCAGTTTTTGCGCTGATTGGCGCAATCACGGCGTACTGTATCCCCGAATGGTTTGCCGATCTCAAGTTGATGATCGTGCCGCTGCTGATTGTTATCATGCTCTCTATGGGGCTCACTCTTAGCTTGGATGATTTTTCAGCGGCGATAAAACAGAAGAGGGCTGTCCTCGTTGGCTTGATTTTACAATTTAGCATCATGCCCATAGGCGCACTGTTAATCAGTCTAGCGTTAGGTTTAGATCGTGATAATGTCATTGGCATGGTACTGGTCGGCAGTGTCGCCGGTGGCACGGCCTCAAACGTGATCTGCTATCTCGCAAAAGGTGATGTCGCATTGTCGATTACCATGACGGCGATTTCGACGCTAGCGGGAGTGTTGCTGACGCCGCTGATTATTAGTCTGCTGTTAGGCCATGTAATCGATGTCCCGCTATCAGCAATGCTGATCAGTCTGGTTAAGATTGTGCTAATGCCGGTGACCATCGGTGTGCTGATCAATCATTATTTTCGCGCCCAGGTCAGCAAGATCACCCCCATATTGCCACTGGTATCGATACTGGCGATAGTCTTGGCCATCAGTATTATCGTGGGATTGAATGCGGGGCAGTTTGATAAGATAGGCCCAATCATACTCGTCGCTGTCGTATTACATAACAGCCTAGGGCTAGCAGCGGGTTACCTCTGTTGCCGCCTGTTAGGGTTCAACCATACCGTTTGTAAAACCATCTCAATAGAAGTGGGCCTACAAAACTCCGGCCTCGCTACCGCGTTATGCATTAAGTTTTTCAGCCCAGCATCGGCACTGCCCGCCGCAATATTCTCTATCTGGCACAACCTATCAGGCTCGCTGATCGCGGGGTATTGGTCTAGTAGGGGAGTTAGGGGGGATGGGGGGGAGAGTCCCACTTTTTAGTGGTATGTCAAAATGAACGCGAGAGGACAGGGTACCAAACATAAGGTCAGACGGGTATTAGATCGCTCTCTATGTCGTCCTTAGTGTTTTTTTAGGGGTGATAACTATCCCCTGATGAACAAAGATTAAGAGAGTTTGATTGCACACAACAACAAAGCCCCGTATCGGGGGCTTTGGCCCATCAGTGTGGCTGATAACAATTTAAAGTGCTTTAATCCTCTGTTGAGACTCCTAATATTGCTTAACTTCTTTGACTCTTTAACCTTTGAGCTTCAGAATAACCGCGATATATCAAAAATCATTATAAGCCCGCATAACTGGAGATAGGTACTTGATGGAGTTGTTGATAATAATTATCGTTGGTGTTGTCATTTATGCAGTGGCGAAAAATAGTTTGAAGAAGCCCGCTCCTTTAGACGATGTTGAAAATGAATTAACAGATTTTCGCATTACAGTCTCCACATCTACCAGTTATTCATCAGAGCCTGAGTCAAAAAATAAAAAGCCAGGGAAATGGGTGCAGCCAGGTGAAGCAATCAAAGTCGGCAGTGAAAGTATTAGCGGAGGCTATTTTTATACGGGTGGTAGTCTTAAAAGCTTGGATGGCTATGATACTGAAGCATCTCTCATAGACCCAACTCTCAAACTTAATAATTCATCGCCAGATTATGGCGGTGATGATATGGGGTATTGGCCGACCTATGGCCAGATTAGTCCCCAGAGTCGAGCTGCATATATTGAATGGTTAGCCAGCGATAGAAAGGACCCTGAAGCTTATATTGGTTATGTATTTCTCTACTTTTATGGACTTGAACGTCGCATACTTGTTGATGCAGCAGCAGGTGATGTATCTGATTCAGAGATAGATGCTTTAATTAATGAGCTACAACGCCTAAGAACTATATATGGTGATAACCGTTCGTTTAATGGGTATGCAACAGGTCTGCTTTCGCATGCTTGGGCCTTGTATAAGCCTGATCAACATCCTGATAAATCAATACTTTTGGCAAAACGAGGTTTCACCTCCGTATTTAAGCTCCAACTAGCTAAAACAGTGGATCGTGGTGAACCGGTAACAAGTGAGCTGGCACTGGTATGGATAAAGAGTCACCCTGAATTTAGTCTGCGCACCCCGGCAAGGCGCTGTGAGCAAGAGTTCGATGAACTATTTGCAATGCGCTATAAGAAGAAGTTTGGTGATGGTTTAGTCATAGCGCCCAATAAAACCAAGGTTCAGTTAGAGTATTATCCGGCCAGCAGCTCACTTAGAGGCAGTCACGGCACAAAGGTAGACTTACCGGATGCTAGCCGATTAAAAGCCCCAGTGAAAAAGCTGATGGTTTTGGCAGAGGTATGTACTGTTGAACTTGAGGCATATAGCCGTTTTATCGGTAAACCAGAAAACTCAAGAGAATCACTTGCAGCTGCCGCTTACTTGCCAACTGATTTAGCTGCAAGCAGCAGTAATAGTCAGTTCGACCAATTAAAATCATGGATTGCTTCTAAGATTGATAGCGAATCAGGGTTGGTGACTACTGAGGAATTGTTATCTCAGCTTGGTGAAGAAGCACCTTTAAAGATTAATAAGAAAGAAGCGATAATGTTGGCAGGCCTAGTTGAAAAGTCAGGTTTTGGTTTAGCTCCTGATGTTCGTTACCATCAAGCAAAACCTGAGTTAAATGGTAATGTCGTTTTATTTAACAAAGCTCATGGTGAGGGATTTAAGCCCAGCAATGCATTTAATCAAGTGGGTACAATTCTAAGATTGGGCGCTATGGTTGCCTCAATTGATGGGCATATAGATAACTCAGAAATAGATCTTCTAGAAAAACTCATTTCAGAAGACAAGCAGCTAAAGAAAGATGAAAAGCCCTCTTTACAGGCGTATTTGCATTGGAGATTAAATACCAAGGTGAACATGACCGGTTTAAAGGCTCGCCTGGAGTCTATTAGTGATAGAGAGAAAACCGCAGTAAGTCACATTCTTGTAGGTGTGGCTTTGGCTGATGGCAATGTAGACCCTACTGAAATCAAGCAACTTGAGAAACTATATACATCACTTGGATTGGATAAAAGTATGGTTTCAAGTGACATTCATAGCTTAACATCCCGCAAGGTTGCTCCAGAACCGACAGCCAGCACCAGCGCTAAACAGCCTGAGTCGCTGGTTTCTTCTGAATTCTCCCTTAATTATGAACTGATCAATATTCATGGAAGTGAGACAGATGATGTCAAAGCTATTCTTGGATCAATCTTTGTCGATGAAACTATCGACGATGAGCCAGAAGTTGTTGAAGGTCTGCCTACAGTTGGCACAATCACAGGTCTAGATGCGTCTCATACACGTTTTTATGAAACGTTAATCACTAAAGAACAATGGGCTTCAGAAGAAGTGAGGTCTCTTTGTAAAGAGCTGAACCTAATGATGAATGGGGCCATTGAAACACTGAATGACTGGGCCTTCGAAAATCTTGATGCACCCATCGTTGAAGATGGTAGTACAGTATTTGTCGATCTTGAGTTAGCAGAAGAAATCGCAGCGCTTTAAATTTTAAGGGAATAGTTATGGCTAGCAAAAAAATTCGACCCAAAGAGCGTGATGCGATTATCCAGTCGCTTAAAGCGGGTGTTACCCCACGTGTAGGTATCCAGCATATCCAAGTGGGGCGAGTAAATGAAGTAAAAGCACTACATCAAGATATTGAGCGTATTGTCGCTGGTGGTGCTGCTTTCAGATTAGTGATTGGTGAATATGGCTCCGGTAAAACATTTTTCTTAAGTGTCATCAGATCCATTGCCTTGGAAATGAAGCTGGTAACCGTCACTGCTGATTTATCCCCAGATCGACGTATCCATGCCTCCGGTGGTCAAGCCAGAAACCTCTATTCTGAATTGATGCGAAATATGGCTACAAGGAATAAATCTGAAGGAAATGCAATAACTAGTGTCGTTGAGCGTTTTATCACACAAGCACGACAAGAAGCGGACGCTAAAGGCATAGAGGTGCCCACGGTTATCCATGAACGCCTCAGCGAATTGACGGAGTTAGTAGGGGGATATGATTTTGCGAAAGTCATAGAAGCTTATTGGAATGGCCATGAAAGTGATAATGAACAGCTGAAAGTCAATGCTGTACGTTGGTTGAGAGCTGAATATTCAACAAAAACAGATGCCAAGAAAGATTTAGGCATAAGAACCATTATTTCTGATGCTTCCTTTTATGATTCATTAAAGCTTCTGAGTTTATTTGTACGCCAAGCAGGTTATGAAGGCTTATTGGTGAACCTTGATGAAATGGTAAACTTGTATAAGTTAAACAACACACAGGCCAGAGTGTCTAATTACGAGCAAATATTGCGTATCCTGAACGATTGTTTACAGGGGAATGCTGAGAATATAGGCTTTTTGCTAGGTGGTACACCAGAGTTTTTATTAGACCCAAGAAAAGGCCTTTATAGTTATGATGCCTTACAATCGCGTTTAGCTGAAAATAGCTTCGCAAAAAAATCAGGTGTCATTGACTACTCATCCCCTTCCATACATTTGGCTAGCTTAACCCCAGAAGAGTTATATATCTTACTACGTAATCTTAGGCATGTATTTTCTTCAGGGGATGAAAGCAAATACCTAGTGCCTGATGAAGCTCTTGAGGCATTCTTAAAGCATTGCAGTCAAAAAGTCGGTGATTCTTATTTTCGAACGCCTAGAAATACGATTAAGGCTTTTGTAGATATGTTGGCTGTTCTAGAACAGCACCCTGATATTACATGGCAACAATTAATTAAAAAAACAGATGTTCAATCTGAGCAAGCCAGTGATATGCCTGAAATCGAAGCAACACCCGATGATGACTTAGCCAGCTTCACTATTTAATGATGAATAGTGCTTTTGATCAGCTAGATACCAGAGTACAGAAGTGGGTCTATAAACAAGGCTGGGACACTTTGAGAGATATCCAAGAGATGTCTATTGCTCCCATTCTTGCAGGCAAGACTGATCTGGTTATTAGTGCCTCAACGGCAGCAGGTAAAACAGAAGCAGCATTTTTACCCGCCTGCAGTGCAATTGCTAATAATAAAGATGGTTTTGGTATTTTATATATCAGTCCGTTAAAGGCGCTGATTAATGATCAATACCGCCGCTTAGAAGGCCTTTGTGACGATTTAGATATGACGGTAACTCCATGGCATGGAGATAGTCTGCAATCAAGAAAGAAGAAGGCAAAGCAAGACCCTGAAGGTATTTTATTAATAACGCCAGAGTCCTTAGAGTCCATGTTAATGCGGGAGTCCGGTTGGCTTGTTTCGGCATTTGAAAACTTGAAGTACATTATTATTGATGAGTACCATGCTTTCATAGGCTCTGAACGAGGATGCCAATTACAAGCTGTCATGCATCGCCTTGAATGTTTGTTAGAAAGGCAAACGTCACCAATACCAAGAATTGCTCTTAGTGCGACATTAGGGGATATGGACGGTGTATTAGATTATCTAAGGCCATCTAAATCTATCCCTTGTGAGTTGATCGTCGGAAAACAATCTCAATCCTCTTTGAAAATGCAGGTTAGAGGCTATGAAGAAAAAGAGCCCGATACCTCTGAAGTTTCTGATGAAGAAATATCTGATATAAAAACTGCTGAGCAACAGATTGCTTTGGATTTATATGATGTATTGCGGGGAGATTCACACCTCGTGTTTGCGAACAGTAGGCAACGCACAGAAAACTTTGCGGTGATGTTAAGTGACCTCTGTGAAAAAAATCATGTACCTAATGAGTTTTTTCCTCACCACGGTTCTCTTTCTAAAGAATTAAGAACCGACTTAGAGTCTAGGCTTCAGAAAGAAACATTGCCTACCACAGCTGTATGCACCATGACGTTGGAGCTTGGTATCGACATTGGTAAAGTAAAATCTGTCGCACAAGTCACAGCACCACACTCAGTGGCAAGCTTGCGCCAGCGTATAGGCCGATCAGGTCGCAGAGATACGCCAGCGATACTCAGAATGTATATCACTGAGAAAGAGCTGAATGCAAATTCCTGCGTAGGTGATAAGCTCAGATTAGAGTTACTTCAAAGCCTGGCGATGATTCGATTATTACTGATGGAAAAATGGTATGAACCATCCGACACTCACCTCTATCATTTCTCAACATTACTTCATCAGATATTGGCGGTTATTGCACAGTGGGGCGGTGTTAGACCTGACCAGTTATGGGCATTGCTTTGCAAAGAAGGCTTTTTTGGCGCTGTTACCGTAGAGCACTTTAAGCAGTTAGTAAGCCAAATGGGGGGCTTAAATCTAATTATTCAAATTGGTAGTGGAGAATTGGTGCTAGGTGAATTAGGAGAACAGCTGGTTGGTCATTATTCTTTTTATGCCGTATTTAAAACGCCGGAAGAATATCGCGTAGTAGTTGAAGGAAAAACACTGGGCACATTACCTATAGACTCAGTCATTCTACCTGATAGCTATATCGTTTTTGGTGGCAGGCGCTGGATAGTTCTGGATGTAGATGTGGAGAAAAAAGTTATACTCGTCTCCCCTGCTAAAGGAGGTAAACCACCTAAGTTTGGTGGTGGCGGTATGTCAGTAAACGATCGAATTAGGAAAGAAATGTTTGATATTTATAGCTCGGGCGATTACAAAATTTCGTCAAATGGAGCCAAGTTAGATTTTCTGGACTCGGCAGGTAAAGGTTTATTCCATGAAGGCTTGAGCTTCTACAAACAAAAAGATCTAAAAAATAACCACCTCATTCAGCAAGGCTCCTCAGTGCATGTTATTCCTTGGATGGGAGATCGAATAGTAAATACTCTTTATGCCATGCTTGCCCAGTCTGGATTTGATGTTGATTGCTCCGCTGGTGTCATTGAAGTTGAGAAAGCGCAACTATCAACTGTACAGAAAGCATTGAAATCTTTTACCTCAATGTCTAGAACAACAAACGCAGATTTAGCGAAGCATGTAAGAAATAAAATTATAGAAAAGTACGATCATTTACTGCCAGAGGAACTATTAAACCTATCATATGGTGAAAGGGCCTTTGATGTTAGATCTACGGTAAAATGGCTATACGAGATGGGTTTATAGAGTGATAATTAACTTCTCGGGTCTAGCGACAACTGCTTGTCCAGTTGATCTGATAGAGCTCGATACAGTAAGTTTTTTATCAAAAAAAGTTATTAGTGCATCAAGTGTCTCGTAATTTATGAGTTTGTAGACATGCAAAAAATATCAGCTTTAGATTCTCTATTAATTCTATACGCCATAGCGAAATAAAAGAAGAAGCATATAAAATATGCGAGGGGGCTTTGCCCTCGCACCCATCTAACTACTAAGCCACAGCGCTCCCGCTTTGCTTTGCACACCAAAGCGACCTAGAATTAATCAAAATCGGAATTTGATTAACTCATTATTATGATTATATCTGAATGCGCTATCTATCATTCCGCGGGCTTCCTTAAGGGGGCTAGGATCATACCGTCGCCAACGGCCTTGGGCTGGGGGCTTGAGTTGGTGGGGCGGTATAAGCCGTTTATGGTTACTCGTCAGCGCGGCGGCGACTGTATCTATAAGTCGATTGATGCGGCCTTTGCAGCGGCGACTAAGATCGGCTTTCAAGAGGTAACCATCGAGAGCACGATGCCTTACGATGCTTAGCAGCCTATCAGCTACCACCAGATGCCGACGATTCATTCTTTGATAAGCTGAACGCAACTATCGAGAACAGCGAGACTTTGCGCGTAATTTGGGATATGAGTAAATTTGAATCATACTCGCTTCGAAAACAGGCTTTCCCTAACGCATAAACATAAATAGGATTTAAAATCATAATGATAACTACACAGCGGCTACACATCAGACCAATATGCTCAGATGATTATCAGCACTTACAAGAGTTACACAGCGATCCAGATGTAATGAAATTTATAGGTCAAGGAACGACAATGACCCCTGACCAGGTCTTTAATCATTGCTGCAGTATGATAGGTCACTGGGCAATGAAGGGTGTCGGTAGCTTTGCTATTTTTGAACAAGAAACCGGCGACTTCGTTGGGCGTTGCGGCTTCTTGTATCGTGAAGAGTGGGATAGCTTAGAGCTCGGGACCCTAATAGCCAAACGTCACTGGGGTAAGGAGTACGCAGCCGAAGCAACACATTCAGTTGTGCGATGGGGTTTTGAGAAGACTGGTAGAGGACATTTCACCGGCGGCGTTATGCCCGGAAATTCACGCTGCGCATCATTTATTAAAAAAATTGGCTGGGTTAAAGAAATGACGTTCTCGGCGCCTGAGGGTTTTGATATTGATATCTACAAGATCACAAAAGAAGCCGCTCAAGAGAATGATGCCCGCCTTTCAAGCCGGCATATTGGGGAGGGCGCTTAATGAGTTCGGTTGTTGAAACTCGGGTGAGTTGCCGATGCGAATCATTCTGTTACTATCAACCACCTATAGCGCTTTACGACCAATAATGTGACTTCATCGCCGCAACTATACCGCTGCCGCGATACTCGCAGATTAGTTTTATCCGCCAAAAACGTTTAGCAGGACTGCTAAACAAATGGACAACGAAGGTAGGAATCAATGTCAAAACAAATGCTTATATATAACAACGCGAAACCACTGTCCACGCAGCGCCATCTTGATTGGTCGATTAAGGTCGACGAGGATTACAGCTTCGCAAGCCAACTTAACTCGTTGCCGTTAACCGCCGTCGAGTTCGCAAACGCCGCCGATGAGTTCCCCATTGTCTTTGCCGGCAAAGGCGATCAACTGATGCCTGTCGCCGTGTTGGGACTGCGTGACGCTCAGAATCTATTCACCCTAGAAGATGGCCGTTTCGACGCCGCTTATGTGCCGGCGTTCTTGCGTCGCTATCCCTTCGTCTTCGCGAGCGCTAATGAGAGTGGCGACCTTACACTGTGCCTTGATGAGGCGTTTAAAGGCTGTAACACAGAGGGCAAGGGCGAGCGCTTATTTGATTCTGAAGGCGAGCGCACCAGCTACCTGAATAAGGTGCTCGAGTTCCTTAAAGAGTATCAATCACACTATGCGAAAACGCAGAATTTCTGTCAAAAGCTCGTTGAGTTAGACCTGCTTGAGCCCATGGGAGCCGAGATAACGCCCGCCGGCAGTGACGAGAAAATTCAACTCGGTGGCTTTATGGCGGTTAACCGCGGCAAGCTTAAAGGGCTAGGTGACGAGGCAATTAAAGAGCTGTTTACCAATGATGGCTTAGAGTTAATTTACACGCACTTAGCCTCCATGCGTAATTTTAAAAAGCTGGTCAATAAGTTACCGAGTACTGTTGCAGCAGCCTAGCGATACCCGCTCACCCCCACAGCGCCTCGTCTCCAGCGGAGGCGCTGCCAGAATTCCCACCACAAGCAATCAACGATAGCCAACAAAATAACCTCCAAATGGATGAGAGTAGGGTGGCTGTGTCTGGATCTCGATCTGTCGCATAAGTATAAATAGCTATTCGGCCATGCTGGGAAGCGTTGTATGTTTAGAAAACTAAAAATTATATGATTAAGAGGCTGTTATGGTTCATGACATAAAAATTGTTTGTAAGGGCTGCCACGATAAATACAGTTGTTTCGTCTTCGGCCAGTTTGATAGTGAAATCAGTTACCAGGCACACTGCCCGAAATGCCACACAGCCGATACCTTCCAAGCCAGCCAAGGCTTTATGCGTACGTTACCCGCGGACAATTCCGTCCAGGCAGAGCCATTACTGGAAGCCTAAAAGAGGTCATATCAAATTTTAAATATGATGTTTTATATTGCTATCAGCAACTTATATCGGTGATGAGTCGAGATTTCGAATCGAACAAAACGAGCTGATGGGTAAAGAGTGCCGATTCAATCGACACTCTTTACAGGGGATATGGAGCAGGGGGCAGAGCAATTAGCGCGTGTGTATGATCTTTACTGAACTGACGCTGTGCTCGAAACCATCGGCGTTATCGTTGCCGCCTTTGTAGGTGTACGACTTACCAGTGAAGTTGATGTCCTCATAGAAGCGCACCTTCCAACCCTTAGGTACATGGAAAGAAACCATCTTGTCGTTGAAGTCTTGCTTGAAGAAGTTGGCCTGATCCTTATTTATAGTGACCGAATGCCCTTTTTGGTTCTTGTGACTATAGAGAACAAGACTGCCTTTATTGTGGTGATTGTTGTTGTTTCCATTGCCTGCCAGCGTGCTGGTGAAGCAATGAGAATCTTTCGGCTGACAAAACATTTCGTTACGTTTGGTCTTGCACCGCTCGACGACTTTATCGCGCGCTTCTTGCTCTGTTCTGCCAGCGTCGGCAAAGGTGTCAGAGAAAGCAGACATAGTGCAGATGTAAATGGTCTCGTCATTGTGGTTTGAGGACGCCTGTACGCTTGCTGCACAGCCCAACATCATCGCTAAACAAAGAATCTTCTTCATATTTTCCTCATCGATTAGAAAATAAAGGATAGCCAGTGATTAAAAAACAATCAGTGGCGGGTGAACTGCCCGCGATAGTAATGTTGTTGCCCAGTGGACACCAGTGCGTACAGGAGGAATCTATCCGCTATCTGATTGAATCGGTGTTTTAGGTCAACTTCTCGGGCCATTTCATTACCAAGTCTACAGTTTTTAATGACTTATTCGCCGGCAGGGCTGTCGTTGTCGCCGTTGTTATTTCAGCGGGAGTTACAAAGAAAATGACTGGAATAGTGGCAGCGACAACCTCCGTCAACTAATGATAGCCGTATCCTTGGCTCTGTGGGCTTAGTGAGTGCTGCAGCTCAGCAGGTTCTGCCGGCGTCTCACAGTGAGACAACTAGCTCTTTATGCCATTGTTATACTCCTTTAATACCAAACCCACAGCACTCATGTAGTCTTATCAAGGCGAAAATGCTACCCTAAGTCGTTGAGTTAAATGTTGTTTGCCAGTTAATAATGAGAGAGAAATGAAGAATATATTGTGTTTCGGTGACTCCAATACTTGGGGGCATGACCCAGCCACTTGTCTGCGCTATCCCTGGCATGTGCGATGGACGGGGGTACTGCAAAATAAACTCGGTAGTAACTTTCGAGTTATAGAGGAGGGGCTTCCCGGCCGTAACTCAGGCTTTGATGAACCTGGTCGTGATTTTAGAAACGCGGCTCGCTACTTGCCTATGCTACTTGAGAGCCATAGGCCATTGGATCTAGTCGTCATCATGCTAGGTACCAACGATCTTAAGTCGCAATTTAATCTCACGCCGTCGGATATTAGCCAGAGTGTCAAAAGGCTCTGTAAAATGGTGCTCAATAGCGAGTTTGTTGAAAACGCCAATGCTCAGATACTGCTAATTGCACCGACTCACGTGGCTGATATGCCAGAAGAAGTCATGGGTTTTATCGGCGCCAGAGATAAGTCGCTGCAATTTTCCGCTGAGTATAAAAGAGTCGCGGATGAGCTCGGCATCTTGTACATGGATGCGAGCGAGATAATAGAAACAAGCGATGCCGATGGCTTCCATTGGACGGCACATCAACACCAAGATTTTGCCGTCACACTGAGCAACAAGATCGTCAGCAGTTAACGTTCACGATGGATGGGCCGCTGAATCGAAGATAGACTTTGATCAGTGGTTACCATTTTCACGCTAGAGGTAATGCTTATTCCAGGAGTGGTCTATGCTTTTTGCGTTATTAATTACAAAACCGCAATTAATTCTTGCACTTAAAAGAAAAAGAACAATATCTAGTGTGTTAGTATTAGTGGGGGTGCAAGCTGCACTTTCCAAAAATAATATGAAGAAAGGTTTTGTTTATGAGCGATAGCGAAGAAGATATAAAAAAGATACGTAGGGCAACTGCAGTACAAATTGCATTAGAATTAATTAAAGCTGATGCGTCCACGTGCAGGTAATATGAATAACTACTTGAGAGGCTACGCTGAAAGCGTCGATGCCGCCTTCAAGATCACAATGGTTTTTTGCAATAATATAAAAAAGGGGCTTCGGCCCCTTTTTTAATGCATCCAACGTATCGATGCTCAAAGAATATCAGCTTAGTTTCCATAGCCACGACATGCTTACGCTGTTTCTGATTTCTCATCGGCGCGAAACCGAGCTGTGAAAGTTAATAATTTTTCGCGGTTTCAATAGCAACATGTATCCAAGCACAAAATCTATGGTGTTCAGCGTCATTTCAAATCTTAAATATGATTTTCCAGCACCTTATCAATCAGCTAGATAGCCTAGAACGGCCTCTAAGGGCCCTAATAGCCAATTGCGCATAATGTGATTGCAGCTTATGTTAAGCGCCACTGCGCGTAAATCGCCCGTGTTATATCTCCTAACACGGGCGGCTTTAACATAGGCTGCATTATGCGCAAGTTGCGCTCTTGTACTACGCTTGGTTCTCACTAACAGACAAGGAGTGTCTTATGTTGGTTTTAACGTTGGGTAACAATCAAAGAGTGACAATTGGGAATGCTATCGTTGAAGTAGAGCAGTACGGTCATCAAACTAGAATATTTATTACTGCGCCTCCTGAAGTCCCCATTCTTAGAGCTGATGCAAAAGTTAGGTTTTCTAAGTCGCAAAAGTCATAGGTTCGTGACATATGGGCTGTCTGTATATTAGATATACCTAATAAATGGTGTTTAAACCTGTTAATGTTCATTGACGCATAGAATGGTTTAATAACCTTTTGTAGGTCTAAATAGGCCTGTAAGGGTCTGTTGCTAATAGGATTTACAATTTTTTGCCTCTTCAAGTTGCTGATACTAAAGTCAAAACTTACTCACTTAGTTGAGAATTCAATTGACTGCTAACATTTGTATATGTATCTTTTACATCGTGAGAAGTGATATTTACATGCTTTACGTGCTGCAACCACTCATTGCCTGGCACTAAAGTAACCATAGTTTGTAACCTATGGGTGGCCTCTTTCTAGGTCATTGAAATAAGCGCCTGTTTTAAAGGGCGCTTTCTTGTGCTCGAACGAAATATATGGTATGATATCTCCTAAGCCGGCAATTCTATTGTCGGCTTTTTTGTTCCTGAGTCGAAAGTACTATAAGAAATAACTACATGGGTGGGGTTTGCCCTGTTAGATGTATTGAGGTACTGTTGGCTTTCCAAGGTTGCCGGAGGGCTGTCTTGGTTTAATCTTTCCTCGTAAATATTGCTTCTCACAGATGCTTTACTTTGCGGGGATCAATCTCCCTTATAAGGAAGCAATTTATGCATAAGAATAAGTTTCATTTTTTGGTATCAGTCGTACTTACTACTGTCTTTGCGTGTTTTAGTCAGCCATTGACTCAAGGTGATGGGCTTGTCTTCAGTGTTGGTGATGTCTCGATTTTTTCTGGTAATAATATCGAGCTTCACTACCGCTAGCCTTAGAGGCCCGTTTTGGCGGGCTATCTATTTTGTTCCTGGGCTAGTTGTGTCTGGCTGCGATCGGATGGTCGCGGCAGTCATCGGTTCACACCGATATACCACTTTGCTCTTGATCTCAGCTTCTCAATATCAACCGCTTTACCTCTTCAAACGAGCAGGTTTCCTAGGTCGATAAAGAGCTAGTTCATTAGCTTTTTTATTTCTCGGGAAATGCTATCGCTTAGTTTGCCAGCTAAATACATTCCCTCGTCATGATGAATCTTTATCCAGTTTTTTTTGCTTTCGAGGTGTTGACTATCTTTTCCTTCATACCAATTTATTCCTTCTGTGCCTATGGTTCTGAGATAGTATTCTATGAACTCATCGCACTTTTTTTCAGTATCTCCGTTTGTGCATGACGCTATTATCATGCTTAACCTCAATCCTTTGTTGCTGTTGCTATTTTTTTCTCTTCTTCCTTGAGGCTCAGGGCACCCCTTTTTAGCTTTTTCTATCAGGTCTAGCTCATCATCTGTGTTTTTTCTGCATTCATCTGCTATATCAGGAACAAGGCTATACGCCTCCTCAAGCCTCTCTATCTTTATGTTTTCTTTGCGCTTTCTTTCTTCTTCTTCAAATGCTTTAGTTTGCATTGTTTCATTATGTTTTAGCGCCATCTTGTGTGTTTTTTCGTTAGATCTTAGTGCGCTTTCATGGCATCTTCTGCCGTGCCATGTTCCGATAAAGAGTGTGAATAGTGATACAACAGGAATGATTACGTCTTTTGCTTCTAGATCCATTTTGCTTTTGTTCCTGGGATAGTTTTGTTTGGCTTGCGATCGGATGGTCGCGGCAGTCATCGGTTCACACCGATATACCTATTTGCTCTTTATCTCAGCTTCTTAATATCAACCGCTTTACCTCTTCAAACGAGCAGGAGTACTTATTCGATTGCTCGATCTACTGTGTAACACCGTCGGCTTTTGATCTGGCTTTTGTCTTGAAAGCAGTTGAGCCATACGGGGCACTCTAATGCCCCGTATCAGTCCCATGATGGGACTTTTTACTAGTCATCGAAGCGCCTTGTTTGCTCTGTTCCTGATAGTGCATCTGATGTGCAGACAGATATCCATCCACGGAGGAAGTCCTTCACTACGCTTTTCTGGTATTGGCTCAGGCTCGAGGCTTTAGTGAAGTAGGGCTTTAGGTCATCTTCTGGCTCGTATTCATCCTCGTCAAACAACAGGCGGTCCGCTGTTGTTTCCAAAGCGATGACGATTTTCTTTATCTTTTCGGCGGTTGGGTTCATTTTCCCCCGCTCGATCTTAGAGATGTATTCGGTCTTTAGATTCGCGAGCTTTGCGAGTTCGCTTTGCTTTAGGTCTTTTTCCTTTCTTAGGTTGGTTAGATTGGTGGCTATGCTCATTACTTGGCCTCTATTTGTATGCCTAAATAGTTCTTTATGCACTATGTTGCCATTATAGTCGCTTCTTAGGCCTATTTATTTACTGATTATTCGTCATATATTCTTGTCATAGGCCTATAGGGTGTATTACTATCACCTTATAGACCTAGTATATTTTTTGGCAGGGATTCATGTGGGATAAAGCAGATATACGGATACCATTTGCATTTGAGCACGTGAACTTGCTGGCTGATTTGTCGCCTGATGGTGAGCCTTGCGGCTTTGTTGATATTAGTAAGTATGAATTTCCTGCATCCGCCTCAGTTGTATTCGTGGACGGTAAAGGGGTTCATTCAACACCTAAAGCTCAAACTTGGAACTCTATTTCTAGCGCGTTATCCCAAACAGCAATTGGATTCTTCCCTGAAGGCAATGGTTTTTATCAGTGGCCACACATTAGTGTTAAGGCGAGCCCATCCAAGATATTGCAAGGTCATAATGTTTTTGGAACGGAGGATATTAAGCCGGGGATAATGCAGATGCTCGCTAATGTCGCCTTAGCTTTTCCTAAGCTTTACGAACACTTAGACATCCCTGAAGCTGAGATTCGTTACCTTGACTCGACCTACTCAGCATTGATCCCTAGCGAATATAAGCGTGCGCAGGTTATCAGGATGTTTGAAAACCTATTCCCCAATAAAGACTCGATTAGCCGTTATCAGGGCTATATGCAGGCGAATAAATATAGCGAGTATCGTCGGCAAAAAGTCTATTACAAGCATCAAGAACTTTTAGCGGATCTTGAAGATGCTACAAAAAAGAGGCAAAGCGATAAAGTCGCTGTTTTGTCTGATGAGCGATTGCAAGACTTTGCGTTCGGGCGCATTCGTTTTGAGGCCACTACAGGCTATAGAGCACTAGAAACCGATGGTATCCCGTTAAAGTTATTTGAGTTCCTCAAATTCCACGATTGGTACGAGCGCACACATAAACAACCGTTAGCACAACTATTATGGCATAGGGCGTTTGATCGCTACTTTTCCCAGTTTGAGGGCCACACAATGAAGAACGTAGATGATAACTCAATCAGGTTGAAGATTGACGCTAAGTACATAAAAGTAAAGGATAACGGGAAAGTCTGCAAGCGTAAGGCTAATGCGATATTTCGTATGTATCGAGATATTAAACGCGAGGGCTATGATCAACTCGCCTCTGAGAAAAGCTCAACTTTTTTCCGTAATGTAAAACACTTGGAAGATGCCGGTATTTCTCGGGCACTTCTTAAATCGCTTGACCCAGATAAGCCTAATGAAAACGTTGTCTCTATGGTTCAGCTGATTAACGTGGACTTCAGCCAGCAACGCCCAGATTGGTACGTTGAGCCCGAATCTGGGTTTGATGACCGTCGCCGCCACTTACGACTCATTGCATAAGGATTTGCCATGTTTAGCTTAGCTTCTCCCGTTTCAGATCAACGGTTTATCTACCATTTTGCAAAGGGGATCATCGATGGCGGCAACGTCGATAATATCCTTGCGGAACGTGAAAAAATGGCTCAAAACGGCACTCTTGGTTGGACTGAGGAACTGTATCTCGCGTTGAAATTGCAGGTTGAAACCCTCCAGAAAAACCCATCTTCACCACTAATTCTATCTAACAGATCTCCTCTCGCTTACTTAGATGCGAAGGCAAAACAGGCACATGATGCCGATTACTCGTAACCAAAAGGTACTGATATGCAATTTACTATGACAGCACGCATCGAAAAATCAGAAGTTTATAACGGCAGAACGATCACGATTGTGACTACTCCGGCACCGGACGCTTTCAGTCACCCGTCAAAGTTCAAGCTTTACTCTGACCAAGCATTGGGCAGCCCACTACAAGAGGTTGAAGTTAAAGTGAATGTTCGCGGTGTTGTTCGCCATAAGACTTGGACAGATAAAAGTACTGGTCAGCAAAAGAAATTTGATGAGGACACCACTTATCTTGATGTTGTTGACGTTAAGCCAGCAGCGCTAAAGAAGGCTGGCTAAAAATGGAATCTTGCGATCTGACAGCGGTTATAACTCTGTCAAATACGCTAACCGAATTGTTTAGCTTTGATCCTGCGATGTTCGCCGCCGTGCTTTCTGGCTGCATCGTCACGTTCATTAGCGGACATGTAACGGGCAAAGTCATCAGGCTGATGTCACGCTCATAAAAATGATAGAAATGGAGTTTATTATGTTGAAAGAAGTTAAAGGCAAGGTTGTAGAGTTTTCAAAGGCTGGTGTTGTTGCAGGTGCTGGCATGCTTGTATCTGCTGGTGCAATGGCTGCTGATAGCGATATCACGGATGCATTCGCTGCTGGTGAGGTCTCTGTAGGGCTGGCGATTACTGGTCTTATCGGTCTAACCGCGATAATGGTCGGTGTTGGTTTTATTATCAGCCTGCTTAAACGCTCCTAGCGTGTATACGCTGCTTCTTGTGTCGGTGTTCTGGATGTCCTTTGTCTATGGGTTTTACACCGGCCGCATAGCGTAGCTTGTACAACGGAGGCTTCGGCCTCCTTTTTTTTCTTTGATTGGTGGGGCAGGGATGCGTTATTTGTTGGTGGTTCTTTTGTTGATGTCGTCTATGTCTGCGAATGCGGGCTGGACTTACCGTATAAGCACGGGGACTGAAGCTCTTCGCCGAATTGCGTGTTACGACCTTTTGGGGGTTGTAATGGATTCTGGGGTAATAACTGCTGTTCGTTTTGAGGCCGATGATAATCGTTACTATTGTCATCGTTACATTCCTGAAAGTGATGACGATGGGCCGTGTGACGATGGGTTCGCCTGGGATCAGTCTTTAGAGCAGTGCGACGCCCCTGATGATTGTCTGACAAATTTCTCTACAGGTTGTATGGACGATCAGCCAACTGACGCGTGTGAGAACTCCAACGACATACTGACAAACCCAGATTGCGCGGCTCAAAAAGACTCGTGCGAAGCGGCCGGTGGGGCGTTCGGCTTTTTCAATGGTGGTACCGCTTGTTTGGATGGCGTGCCAGCGAATGGTGGTTGTGGTGCAAATTCTGCGGTGATCGCGTCCGGTGATGGCTCTACTGATTGCGCCCCGTTGCCTGCCGCGCCTGCTACCGGTGCCGAGGGGGAGCCTCTCGGCGGGACATATGATGAGGCCGGTGAGGGCAGCCCGACCGACCTTGATGGCAACTATGTCTGCCCCGACGGTTCCCGGCCGAACTCCGCGAATCAGTGCCCGGTGTCGGATGAAATTTGCTACGGTGCCAATTGTCCGGTGCCTAAGATCTGTGACGATGGTTACCCCAGCCGCTACGGCTCGTCAGGTCTTACGTGTGATCGTCCGACGCCGTCGCAGTTTTGTGATAATAACGTGCCGGTTTGGGACTTGGCGAGTTGTCCAGAACCAGAACAATACGACCCTGAGTTACCGCCGGATCACCCGTCACAGCCCGGTAATAACCCGTCAGACCAACCGCCTCCGGCTGTGGTGGAAAATCCGGTTCAAACCGATTCTCAAGGTGCTGAGGTCGCGACTGGTGCCTGTAACCCTCAATCGAAAACGTATCTACAGTGCATCGCTGGCAATAAAAAGCTCAGAGTCCCTGACCGCGGTCAGTTCGAGGATCTCACTCAGCAGATGGCCGACGCTCAGTCTGAATACGAAGATAAGTTTAACGAGGTTAAAGATGACCTCTACGATCGGTTGAGCTTGAGCGTGAATGGAGGGGGGAGTGTGGCTTCTAATGTCTCGAAAATCCGTGGTGTCGATGTTGATTTTTCCATTGCTCGGCACATGTCTTTGTTGTCCATTGTTGGCAATGTGTTTTTGGCGTGCGCGAGTTTGTCGGCCGCGTTTATCGTCTTATCAGCTAAAAATTAGGGGGTAATATGGATCAAGTGATGGTTGGTTTTCAGACCTTAATCGATTTCTTTACGGTTGATGTCTATACCTTTTTTAATGAGGCGTTGGTACAGCTCGGCTCGTATGTTGTGATTTGGATGTTTAAGGCCAAGATGGTCGCGATGGTCTTTGCTTATGAGGTCGCCGTTGCGGTTCTCGATAATATTGGCCTCTCCGCCATGATCAATAGTGCCTGGGGCGGTATCGATAGTAAGATCATGGGGATTATTACTGCGTTCAGAATACCGGATGCAATTAACGTCCTGCTTAACGCCTATGTGACACGGTTTATTCTGGGGATGTTCTGATGACAGCCGTCGTTCATCATGGCGCTCCGGGCAGCTATAAATCCTTTGGCATCATGCAATTCAAGGTCATTCCTGCGCTGCGTGAGGGGAGGGTTGTTGTTACAAACCTGCGCGGCTTTGATTCGATTGATCGTATTGAAGCAGCACTCGGTGAGCGCTTCCCAGACTCTGCGGCTATCGTTGCAATCAACCACGATAAAGACGGCTTTGATTTGATGGCCAAGTTTTTCCATTGGGCGCCGCAGGGAGCGCTCATTTTCATGGATGAAGTCCAAAAGATTTACCCGACGCGTATTAAGAAGTTTGATGTGTTTGACTTCCCTGACGGTGAGGATGCAGCCGAGGAGGTTGGTCGCCCGGCGACGGTTGAGGATGCCTTCGATCGCCATCGCCATCACAATTGGGACATCTACATGGCAACACCCAATATTGGCAAAGTTCATAAGGAAGTGCGTCAAGTTTGTGAGTTTGCCTACCGTCACCGCGATCTATCGAATTTACTTCCGTTTCATAAACATTGTTGGAAAGAGGTCTGTCATGACGCTTCAACATCTGGACAATCACTCACCAGCGCTATTGGTGGTCACAAGAAGTACCGAGCCGATAAACGCTACTTCGACTGCTATAAGTCAACAGCCACGGGGGTTGCGCAAGAATCTAGCGAAGATAAACCACTTTATAAGGAACCTAAGTTGGTGGCTTTTGGAGTGGTCACACTCATTTGTTTTGTGTTTTTTTTCTACAACTTGTCTCGTTTTGGGGAAGATCGGCCTGAAGAGCTGGCGGATCAGTCGGCTTCTGTTGCGCAAACTGTTTCGTCTGCTGCTATTGCTGATGGTGATGCTGCTGGTAACAGCCTGTCTGAGGTTTCTGGTGATGCTGTCAGTGTAATTCAGCCGGTTTTGATGGATCTTGACGCGATTTATACCGGCAGTATCAATGATCGTGACTTTTTTACGTTCAAGGATGGCGACACCGTTTTTAACCTGAGTTCTGAAGATCTACAGGCGTTTGGTATTACCGTGCAGCGCCTGTCATCGTGTGTTGTCGCCATCACGCGTGGCAGTCTTCGTCGTCTCGTTCTTTGCCAGTCGCAGACACCGGAGTTGCGAGGCGCAGCAATGCAAGCCGCAGTCACTCCGGTGTCTGCGATGGGCTTTTGAGTTTTTAACGACATTTTGTCCTGACAGCGTCATATTTAGGGCCGACAGCGTCATTTCAAACTTCGAATATGATTTTCCAGCACCTTATCAATCAGGTAGATAGCCTAGAACGGCCTCTAAGGGCCCTAATAGCCAATTGCGCATAATGTGATTGCAGCTTATGTTAAGCGCCACTGCGCGTAAATCGCCCGTGTTATATCTCCTAACACGGGCGGCTTTAACATAGG